>JBDGQC010000092.1:0-5784 GCA_042219375.1 Halolamina sp.
CATTTCGTCCCGAGCTATCGGGTGCCCACTGGCGTCCCGTCGACCAGCGAGTTACTGTAGTTAATTCGGGATTCGGTGGTAAGGGTTTCGAAGCGGCGCGGTCGCCGTTCTCGGCCGTCTCTGCCGTCGGCCTCTCTGACGAACGCTAACCCATACTGGCTATCATGCCGGACGAGTCGGTTCTGCGGGGACTATCCGGCACGGACCGTGCTCACGGCCCGTAGTCATCCGACAGGCGGACGCCGCCCGCTTTGACCACCGTATAGAGCAGGTACGCGAAGAGCCACGCCACCGCCCCGAGCGTCCCCCAGACAAGTACGGCAAACAGCGTCGGCGAGATGTGGCTCACGGGGACTCACCCTGGCTATCGTCCTGTGGCGCCTCCGCGTCGTTGCTCCGCTCCGCGGCAAGCCGGTCGGCGACGGCATCGAGGCGGACGTGACGGTCGCCGGTTCCGGCGCTGACCGCGACCGGGACCGCTGCGACGGCGAACGCGGCGAGAAAGGCCCGAGTGAACCCCGGGTTCGGCAGCGCGGGTGGAACGACCGGGAGAAACGACCGGGTCCACGGGTCGAGAAGGACGCCGGCCAGCATCCCGCCCAGCGAACCCGCAAGCGCGGCCCGCTCGGTGACCCGACCGGTGTAGAGACCGGCGACGACGGGGACGAAGACGGCCGCACAGAGCAGGTCGACCGCGAGAAACAGCTCTATCTCGCTGAGCTGCAGGCTGGCGACCGCGCTCGCGGCGACGGCGATGGCGGCCGCAATCACCCGCTCCTCGACGAGCAGGTCCGCCGGGCCGATCCGCGACACGTCCACCCGGAGGAGGTCGGTGAGGCCGACCAGCAGCGAGTCAGCCGTGCTACTGACCAGCAACACCGTGACCGCGACGACGACGACGAGCAGCCACGGGGCGAACGCGGCCCGGAAGAACGCGAACAGCGCGACGTTGGCCCGACTCGCGGCGACGATGTCCAGCCCGACCGCCTCGATGCCGAACAGTCCCGAGAGGAACACGACCGGGACCGACCCCACGCCCGCGGCGACGAAGCTCCGTTTGAGCGCCGTCTCGTCGGTCGCTGCGTACACCCGTTCCCAGAACCCCTGGTTCATCGTGTTGGCCGCGAGCACCGCGAGCGCGACCGAGAGCCCGAACCGCATCCCGCGCAGGTTCCAGGCGAGCAACGACTCGTGTTCGGTCACGACCGCCGCATGGATGCGGTCGGTACCGCCGAGGACGACCACGGCGCCGGCGAAGCCAGCCACCAGCAACGGGAGGATGACCAGCACCTGGACCGTGTCGGTGACGATGCTGGCAACCAGGCCGCCGTAGCTCACGTACACCACGACCGCCAGACAGAGCAGTCCCGCAGTCACCCACGGCGGCACGTCGGCGACGAACGCGAGCGCCGCCGCCGCGCCGGTCGCCTCCGCGGCCAGGAAGACGAACATGTACACCGTCGAAACCGCGAGCAGGAGCCCCGCCATCCGGCGACCGTAGCGCGCCCGGACGAACTCGACCAGCGAGTGGCCCTCTGGTACTAACCGCCGGAGCCGGAGCCCCAGCGGGACGAACGCCAGCAGGGGGAGCGCCGCCCCGACTGCGTACCCGGTGATAGCGGGCAGGCCGCCGAACGCGCCGCCGGCCTCGGCGGGGCTGAACAGGACCCACGCCCCGAGATTCGTCGCGATTAGTGACGCCGTGAGCACGGGCGCGCCCACCTCGCCGGGGGCGCTGACCAGCGCTTCGCCGGTCGAAGCCCGGCCGCGGGTCGCCCAGAGGCCGACTGCGGTCACGCCGGCCAGCGTGACCACCGTCACGCTCACCGCGAGCCAGGTGTGAATCACCGCGCCGCCCCCGCGTCGGTAGCCACCTCCGCAGCCCAAACCCCGTCCCTGTAGTCCATGAACCCTACCACGACGATGTGGGGCAGCGTCACCACGGAGACGAACACGAGATACAGCGCGGCGTACTCGGGGAGGGTCCGAACTGTCGCCGGCACCACGGTACCGAACCCGGCGAGCAGGACAAGCGAGAGCAGCGTCAGCGGGGCCGCATCGCGGGCGAACTGCGTCGCTTCACGGCGGAGCCACGCGGCGGGCGCGACCGTGTCAGTCGGGGCCTCCCCGTCCGGGTCCAGCAACACCAAGCGGACGATATGCCGGAGCGCGTGCCAGCAGGTGAAGTAGAGACCGACCGCCACCAGCGGCGGGACGAGGGCGAAATACGCCCACAGCAGCCCGACCTCCGCGGCGTCGGCCCGCCACGCCCGCAGCCCGTCCGGGCCGTCGCCGACGTGCATCCGCCCCACGGCGAGGGTTCCGAGGCAGACGAGCGCGAGTCCGCCGCCGAGCGCCGCTCGGGTTTCCGGTGTGAACAGCCACGGGAGCGCGAGGCGCACGTCGAACAGCGCGACCCATGCCGACACGACCGCCCGATACCGCTCCGGGAACGCGACCAGCGGCACCAGCATCGGGATTCCCCCGCGGACGACGAGGGTGCCACAGCGCATCGCACGCGACCGCAGGTGGGACGCGTCGAGCAGGCGAACGAGGACCCAGACGTCGCCCTGCCCCCAGTGGACCCACGTCATCCCGATGAACGCGAGCGCGGCGACTTTCGGCGCGTGGAGCCAGACGAGGACGTAGCCCCCACCCAGCAGGAGATAGAGAATTCCGACCGCGGCGGCGCTCCGCCGTGTCGTGAGCGTGCCGTCCACTCGGCTCCGAATCCTGGCCGGGACGAGGTGGTCGACCGCGCCGTGTGGCAGGCCGAAAGCCACGACGCTCAGCGCCAGCGGGAGGTATCGGAGCCAGCCCGGGAGCGCGAGCCGCGTCGCCGTTCCGACGACTGCGATGGCGGTTAGGGCCAGAAACAACAGCCGGACCGGCCGGCCGAGCACGCGCAGCGCAAGGCGCGGTGCATCGCCGTCCCGCCCCGCAGCGTCGGGTTCCGTGTCGTCGCCCGTTCCCGTTACTGCCATCTATCACGCACCCAGCGGGCCAACACGAGGCCCTGGACGACGAACACGTTGGTCACCACGAAAAAGAGCGCCTCCTCGACGGGCAGGCCGGCGAGGGTCACCCCGGTGGTGTAGGTGGGGGACAGCTCCCAGACGCCCTGGTGGATGGCGATGCGGTCGATGACCGAGAGGTACAGCGACGGCACGGCCACGCCGAGCAGGACTGTTCGGAACCGGTCCAGCAGCGCGGGCGCGCCGACGGCCCACTGGAGCGCGAGCACCGGCGCCGCCCACGCCAGGATGGCGCCCAGGTAGAACGTCGCGTCGGTCCCCAGGAACCGCCACCCGAGCACGAACAGCGCGGCGGCGAGGCCGACGCCGAGGAGGCGCACGCCGGTTCGGAAGTACCGGCTCCGCTGGCTCCAGTCCTCCGTCGGTGGGTCCGCCGGCAGGTGCGAGAGCCATAGTGCCGTCAGCGCGGTCTGGGCGGCAAAGAAGACGTACTCCGAAACCGGCGCGTACCCGATGCGTGCCAGAATCCGGCCCGGCCCGTACCCCCAGACCCCCTGCGCGATGAGGAAGTTGTCCCACGGCGTGGTGTAGGTCACGGCGAGGGCAATCAGCAGCGCCACGTCGAGCCAGTACGTGCGGCTGGCTCCCTCGACCCAGACGGTCCGCTCGCGGGCGAGCCGGCGCGACACCGTCGCTGCCGCGAGGAGTGCGAGCACCGCCGGGAAGACGAACGCAGCGTGGAACTGCGGGTAGGTCAGGCCGGTCATTCTACCTGGTCCGGAGTGGTTCTGGGGCCGACCCCCGTTCGACGCGAGCGTGGACCGCGTCGCGCGGCGGGCGGGAGGTTAGTCGGCAGCCACCTCCGCCTCCGTACTTGACGCGGAGCTCACCGCGTCGAGGGCCTTGCGGCTGGTCAGCAGGATGTAGCCGAACCCGACCTTGGCGGTCAGGTCGAGCACCATGAACCCCGCCGTCTCGACGCCGATGCCGACGACGTTCAGCCCTTCGGTGCCCACGAGCCACCAGACCGGGTAGACCAGCCAGATGACCACGATGAGCGTCCGGAGCGTCTCGAACGTCGACCGCACGTCGCCGCCGAGTTCGTCCACGCGGTCGTCGAGGGTGCCGTACAGCATGTAGAGCAACACGAGCAGGAAGCCCGTGCTCACGCCCCACCAGAGGAGCCGTCGCGCGCCGACCGAGAACGCCCCCGCGCCCGCCGAGAGGGTGGCGATGGCGCCGGTTCCGATCATCAGCATGTCGAGGCCGACGAGGCTGGCGAGTTCGTTCCGGTTCGCCCCGGCGAGCAGGCCGAGGTCGATAAGCAGCAGCGGTGTTGTGAAGAACCAGTCCGTGTATCGCGCCCAGTAGATCGGGAGGTCCTCCCCCCCAATCGTTACTGTCGTCAGCCCGAAGCCCAACGCCATCGCGAGATAGTTCACGAACGCGATGGCTGTGATGAATATCGTCACGATATAGAACTCCTGTCTGCGTTCGTCGGTTTCGCCCCAGCCGCGGGCGATGAAGTAGAGCATCCCGACGAGCATTCCAACTGTTCCGAGCCACAACCATATCTGCTCTGAGCCTGGATTCGGCATGTTGCAACTTGAACATCCGGAGTATCCCCCAGTAAATTTCGTACACAACTGGTTAGGGTTCCTCGGCGACGGGGCCGACTGCCTCGTCGAAGGCCTCGACCACCTTCCGCAGCGCGGCCCGGAGGTGTTGGTGGAACGTCGAGCGGGCGATTCCGAAGCTGTTGGCGAGTTCGTCGCCGTCGGTGTCCCGTGGCCACTCGAAGTAGCCGGCGGCGGTCGCGGTCGTGAGCGCGCGCCGCTGCCGGTCGGTGAGCCGCTCGTTCACGTCCACGACGAACTCCGTCAGCGTGGTCTCTCGGGCGGGTTCCTCGCGGAACCCCCGCACGTCGACGCTGCCGTGCCGGTCCTCGACGGCGTCCACGAGTGCTCTCGCCGACGCCTCCTGCGAGCCGCGAGCGATCACCGTCACGCCCGCGGCGTCGACACGCAGGTCGGCCAGCCGTAGGCCGTGTTCGCCCACGGCGTCCAAGAGCGGCAGGTCGCGGATACCGAACGCGAACAGCGGGTTCTGCCCCCGCTCGGCGATACACGTCCACGACCTGATGCCGGGAACTTCGTCAGCGGCGGCGCCGAGTTCGGCCGCCGCCACTTCGGAGGCAGTACAGAGGACGCTACGGCCGTCGTCGCCCGGCACCACGCCGGCCTGCCGGAGCGAACAGCCAGCCCGCTCGGCCAGGTTGACCAGCGGCAGCGACGACGACCCGACGGTGAACTCCACCTCGAACGCGCTGTCGGTGGTGAGCGAACTCCGGCTGTCGATGGCGTTCAGGCCGATGCCGACGGTTCGACCGATTGACGCCAGCACCGCCGGCTCCTCCCGGCCGAACGGCGTCTCGTCGTCGGTGTACACACAGAGCAGGCCGAACACGGTATCGCGGTACGTCACGGGGACCGCCGCCACGTCGCTCACCGCGGGGTGCCATTTTACGTCGTCCGCAACCGCGACCGTCCGGTCCTCGACGGCCTCGGCGAGGAGCGCCGGCTCCGGTCGCTCCACGCTATCCCCCTGTTCGTCGACGGCGGTCCCGCCGTCGGCCGAGACTGTGGATGAACCGTCGCCCAGCGAGACGGCGCCCAGCGTCTCGCCGGGGTCGTCGTCGAGCGTGGAGGCGGCCGTCCACTCCGGCTCCACCCGCTTGCGGGCGGGGTCGTACGTCGCCAGCCACGCCGCCGCGTACGAACGCCCGAGCCGCGAGCAGACCGTCTCGCCC
>JBDGQC010000171.1:0-5783 GCA_042219375.1 Halolamina sp.
ACCGTCGGGTCGTCCCGATGGAGACTGGAAAGCGCGTGGTGGACCCGGAGGAGTTCGAAGATAGCGGCGAGGAGTGAGTAGAGGGGTTCTGTGGAATCGTGGTGGAGTTTTCAGTTGTGTTGCTTGTCGGCGGTTGACACTCATTGCGATGGCTTCCGTGTCTGCGACCACTACTGGTTCTGCGACTACCGTCTCTGCGACGACAACCGCCACCGCAAACACCTCCGCGGAGGGTGCTTGCACAATTGGACCGCAGGGTGCCGGGCACGAGGCCCGGCACGGCACCGGATTCACCGCCGCGGTTGTGGCGCGAAGCGCTCGCCCCGCCGGGCGCGAGCGAGCGTAGCGAGCGAGTCGGTTGGGGAGGAGTGTGGGCGGTGCTGTGGGTGGAATCGAAAGGGGCTTTCACGGTATTGATGACGACAGATCCACCACTTCCAGAATTCATCTGCGTTTCGGACCGGCAGGGTTGTTAGTGACACCAACGACACCATTCGTCGCCACACAACTCCCGATACCCAAATCCCATCCAGAACTACTCACAACCCGCAACGTTGAAGCGCGTTCCGCCGGTAGCCTCCCGTAATGGCTTTTGAGGGACTCTTGGAGGACCCGGTAATTCAGAAATACCTCCACGACTTGGTCGGCCCGAAAGGGATGCCCGTCGCCGCCGCGCCGCCGGACGGCGAGGTGACCGACGAGGAGTTGGCAGAGGAACTCGGACTCGAACTCAACGACGTGCGCCGCGCGCTGTTCATCCTCTACGAGAACGACCTCGCGTCGTACCGCCGCGTGCGCGACGAGGACTCGGGATGGCTGACCTACCTCTGGACGTTCCACTACGAGAACATCCCGGACAACCTCGAAGAGGAGATGCACCGGCTGGTCGACGCGCTGGAGGGTCGCCTGGAGTACGAGAGCGAACACCAGTTCTACCTGTGTGAGAACTGCTCGCTGCGCTTCGAGTTCGAGGAGGCGATGGAGTTCGGCTTCAGTTGCCCCGAATGCGGCACGCAGATCGAGGCGATGGAGAACACCCGGATGGTCGAGGCCACGGAGCAGCGCCTGGCCGAACTCCGGGACGAACTCAACATCGAGGCCGCCTGATGGTCGTTCTCGCGACCAAATGCTACGTCGAGGGCGACGCGCGGGAACGGTCGCTGGACTCGCTGGACTCGCTCGTCGCCAACGACCTGGCCGACCTTGACGCCGACTGGACCGTCGGCGTCCGTGACGACGAGTTCGTCTCCGTCACCGTCGAGGGGCCGGACGAAACCGTCGCCCGGAACCTCCTCCGGGAACGCTGGGGCGAGGTGACCGACCACTTCGACGCCGGCGAAACCTACGTCGGCACGCTGGAGTCCTGGGACGGCAGCACCTGGGTCCTCGACGCCGGCAAGCGCATCGAGGTGGCGAACGACCAACTCGGCCTCGGCCCGGGCAACCCCATTCAGGTCCGGGACCGGTTCGGCGTCGTTCAGCACACGCCGCTCGCGTTCGTCTACGACGCCGACGGCGACCACCGGTTGGCTGACGAAACCCGAGACATGCTCTACGACTGGACGCGCGCGGAGGGCAACGGCGGTCGGCTCAACGTCAACTCCGCGACGCGGGGCGAGGTCCGGGCCACCGTTAACCGCGCCGGCCACGCCCAGGACATCGTCACCGTCGAGCGCCTCGGCCTGCTGGAACAAAGCGTCATCTGCAAGGAAGGGACGGACCCCCCGGGGTTGCTCGCCAGCGTCGGCGAGTACCTCCCGGCGGAACTCAAATGCGTCGTGCCGTGACGGGAGCGCCATGAGGCGACGGTCGCTCGCGGTCCTCGCGCTCGTCGGTCTGGTGCTCACCAGCGGCTGTCTCGGCGCGCTGACCGGCGACGGCCCGACCGACGCGGAACGGCTCGATGAACCCCCGGAGGAGGAGTACGCGTGGAACCCCAGTAGCGATGTCCACATCACGGTCACCAAGCAGGCGAACTTCCGTGCCGTCTACGACGTCTCCGCCTCGGGGTTCGGCGACCGCATCAACCTGTCCAGAACCGACCCGCTGGGGACGAAGCGGCCGCTGACGGTCCGGTCGCTGCGCTATCGCTACCCCAACGGCACCGTCATCAACGGCTCCGAGTTCGAGGCCCACGGCGGTGATGTATACACCGAGAACAACGCGCTGGTCGTCGTTCCGCCCGCCGATAGTGGATATATCGCGTTCACCGGTGAAGGCACGCCCAAGCGGTTCTCGCTGCCGGTCTACGTCGAGGGCTCGTACATACTGGTTCTGCCGGAGAACCGCCGCACGTCGGTGCCCCTGTTCGGCCAAATCGTCCCCGAACCCGACGAGAAACGCGTCGTCGACGGGCGGGTCAACATCTACTGGGACGACCTCACCGCCCCCTCGATACTGGTGCGGTACTACATCCAGCGCGACATCCAGATATTCGGCGGGCTCGCGGGGATTCTGACCGTCGTCGCGCTGGTCGGCCTGCTGCATTACCGCCGGCGGATTCGGGAGTTACGCGCCCAGCGCGAGGAACTCGGCCTCGACGTGGATATGGACGACGACGGCGACGGTCCGCCGCCGGGGCTTCGCTGAGCAGTCACACTCCACCCCGGCCACGGGCCGACTCCGTGACGCGGCTCTTTTGCCCGCTGACCCGATAGGACGCCCATGTCCAACAGGAACGATGTCCCTCCCGACACGGTCGGCGTCGACCTCGTCGAGGAGGGCGTCGTGGTCGAGTACACCGACGGGCGAACGACGCTCTACCGCGGCCCGCCGACCGTCAAGACGGGAACGCTCCGTACCGGCCCGGGGAAGGAGTGTCACGTCCTGGTCACGGACCCCACCGAGTCGGAGGGTGTGATGATATACGTCAACGACCGCAAGACTCACGACGAGATTCTGGAGAGCACCGGCGTCGGGCGCGTGGTGCTCGACGAGGGCGAGGCGGAGGAACTCTTCCCCGGGGTTACTGTTCGCCGCATCAGCGGCGAACGAACGGAGGTCGAGGCCGACCCCGAAGTCGCCCGCGGCCGCGTGTTCGTGTTCGTCGAGGACGACTGGGGGGAGGAAAGCTTCGAGTTGGTGAACGAGGCGTAGCGACCGATTCGCGCCGACGCCCGGTGTCGCGCGCCCTCGCTTTACTGCAGATACGAGGGGTCGTCGCTGGCGCAGTTGTTCTCGTGTTGGGTCGCGTCGCTTTCGTTGTCGAAGAGGAGTCCACACTCCTCACACTGGAACCACGTCATTCCGTCCCGCTCCGTGGTATCAACCATGAGGGGACGTGGGACCGGACGGCGTAAATCGCTTCCGGCGGTGGGATTAGCTCGTCGCAGGGGTGGTCCGTGCTCAAATCAGCCGTGCCGGGCGTCCAGTCGTCACACCGCATCCGCCGATGTGACCGCGAAATCGATAATTCAACGTCACGCAGCCTGTGTAGTTAGGTTGGGACGACCAAACGGTTATGAGCGGTGTTTCCGAATGACACGTATGGTCGAGTACACCCGGCGGGAACTCATCTGCCTCCATCTCGCGGTCCACGCTGACGCGGTCGCCCGGTCCCCCGCGCCGCGGGAAGGGACGGCGGCGGGCATCGGCGACGCGCTCGAGTTCGGCGGGTCGGCGGCCGAGCGCGTCAGCCTGCTCGATGAACTCTCGTCGCTCGAAGCCGACGGGTTGGTCGCGGCGACGGAACGCCCGGTCGTCGGGCGCGAGGCGCCGCGGACGGTGTACTCGCTCACGGAAGACGGCGAGGAGTACGCGACGGCGGTGAGAGAACGGCTGGAAAGCCAGTCGGTCGAACTCACAGACGGCAGCTCCGAGGAGGTCCCCCTCTCGGAAATCGACCGCTACATCGACGACGTGGAGGCGCCGCTCGTGACCGCGCTCGCACGGATGACCGACGACGGGCGCGTGCCGCTGGAGCAGTACGTCGGCGAGACGTTCGTGGACCACCAGGAGCCCCTTGAGCGCGTCGAGGACACGATTCGCTCGTCGTTCAGGCGGGAGAGCCACACCGTCTTCGTGGAGGGTGCGGCGGGGATGGGCAAGAGCGCCCTCATCCAGGAGGCGATTCGGGAGCTTCGCGAGGAGCGTTCCGAGCTAACAACCGCCCGGGGGAGCTGTGACCCCGAACCCACGGCGGCCTACGAGCCGGTCCGGGAGGCCATCGACGCGCTGCCCAACGCCGCGGAGTTGCTCTCCCGACTCGACCGCGCCCAGCAGACGGTCACGCCGGAGGATTCCGACAAGATTGCAGCCCAGCGGACCGCGCTGTTCAACGACATCGCCGACGGCATCCGCAAGGCGACGACCGAGTCGCCCGTCGTCTTCTTCATCGACAACCTCCAGTGGGCCGACGAGGCGACCGCCGCGCTGTTCGACCACCTCGCGACCACCATCGACGAACTCGTCTACCCGGTGGCGTTCGTCGGCGCCTACCGGATGTCGCCGGTGACGGCCGGCGAGGACCACCCGCTCGCGACGGTGCTCTCCAGTCTGGAGGCGGACGACACCACCACCAGAGTCGCCATCGAGGAACTCAACCGCCCGGACACGCGTGCACTCCTGGCGAGCGAACTCGGCCGACAGCGGCTCCCCGAGCGGTTCGTGGAGTTCGTCCACAGCCAGACCGGCGGCAACCCGCTGTTCGTGCGGGAGACGGCGACCCACCTGCTCGAAACCGACCGGGTAGACCCCGCAGCGGAGCGCTACCCCTCCGGGAAGGAGGACGTGGTGCTGCCCGAGCAGGTGACCGAGCAGATAGACCAGCGGCTGGCGGCGCTGGACGAAACCGGCCGCGAACTGCTCCAGTTGGCCGCAGTCATCGGGAGCAACGTGCCCGGGCGCATACTGGACGCTGCGAGCGACATGTCCGTCACCGCCCGGCGCGAGTACCTCGACATCCTCGTCGCCAGCCGCCTGCTGAAGCCCTTCGGCGTCGATGGCGAGGCCGGGTCCGCCGACGAGCCGACGCCGGACATCGCTCCCGCCCCGGCCGACGGCGGGACTGGCGCAGCCGTCGCCGCCGACGGCAGCGGCAACTTCCGGTTCGTCAGCGACGGTATCCGCGAGGCGATTCTGGAGCAACCCTCCGAGGAAACAATCAGGGACCAGCACGCGCGGGTCGCCGAGGCGTTCGTCGCCGTCCACGGCGACGACCTGGACGAACACGCCGCGCGGGTCGCCCACCATTACGAGGAGGCCGGCGACACGGGCCGCGCGGTCACCTACTACCGCCAGGCCGCCGAGCAGGCGAAAAACGCCTACGCCAACGAGGACGCCATCGAGAACTACGAGCGGGCGATCCAGTTGGGCGAAGCGGCCGAGGCGGTCGATGCTGCCGAACTCGCGGCGATGCGGCGGGAACTCAGCGACATCTACCGGCTCGTCGGCGACGTGGACGGCGCGGTTTCGGTCATCGAAGACGGAATCGCGGCTGTCCCGGACGGGTCGACCGCGAAGTGTGAACTGCTCGGTGCGAAAGCCAACGCCGAGCAGGACCGCGGTGATTACGAGCAGTCCCGCGAGACGGCGCAGGAACAGCGGGAGCTGGCGACGGAGTTGGGCGACGAGCAACTGCTCGCCGAGGCGCTGCGCCAGCTCGGCGTCGTGGAGATGCGGCTCAACGAGTACGGCCGGGCCAAGGAACTCTATGAGGAGAGTCTGGACATCAGCCGCGACATCGGCGAACGGGAGGGCGAAGCCGAGACGCTCAACCGGCTCGGCAACGTCGCGCTCCGGCAGGGGAACCTCGACACCGCACAGGCCCAGTACGAGGAGAGCCG
>JBDGQC010000091.1:0-2997 GCA_042219375.1 Halolamina sp.
ACCCGGACCTCGCTGCCGAGTTCGAGTTTGATGGTCTCGCCCGGCAGGTCGTGGGCACGGAACTTGGGCACCGAAAGCATGTGCTCGACCTGCGAGCCGCTTCGCTGGACCTCGACTTCGAGCACCACGTCCGCGAACGACTCCGTCACGTCACGCAGCGCCTCGCGGTTGCCGCTCACGGCGGCGTGGAGCACGCCGATGCTCCCCGTCGCGATGAGGGAGTCTTTGAGTTCGTTGAGAAAGGTGACGTAGCGGTCGGCGTCGCCGGTGCGTTCCAGCGGGTCGACGGTGTCGACGACGATGGCGGCGTTCTCCTCGACCAGCGCGATAGCCTGCCGAACGTTCGCCAGCGGTTCGTCCAGGCCGGCGTACTTGACGCTGTAGCCCGGCGACCCCGTCTCGAACACGCGCGAAAGCGTCTCCGAGACGGCGGTTTCGTTGCGCCGAGTGGTGACGTATCGGGTGCGGCGCTCGCGCATGGTCGCGTGAAGGAGGGCCTCACTCTGGCTCGCAGGGGGCGCCAGGACGACGACGATGGACCCTGGGTAGACACCGCCGTCTATCTCCCGGTCGAGTTCGGGGACGCCAGTCGAAACGCGCTCGCTCACGTGACCGAGTTGGTGGGTATCGCGCAAAAGCCTATGGGCACCGCCCTGTGCCGCGGGCAGCGATGGGGATGGAAACACCCAACCCCATCGGGCCGGTAGTCGACCCGTGCAGCCCCCAGCGCCGGATACCGCCGTCGTCCGTTTCGGGGAGATCGGCGTCAAGAGCGAGAAGGTCCGCGGGCAGATGCTCGACAGCCTCGCCGACAACGTCGAGAGCCTCCTCGACGACCGCGGAGTTCCCGGCACGGTCGAGCGCCGCTGGTCACGACTCCTCGTTCGCCCCGACGAGGAGGCCTTCGATGCCGACGATGCCGCTCACGCCGCCAGCGACGCGTTCGGCGTCGTATCGGCGCGCCCGGCAGTCACCGTCCCGCCCGAACGTGACGCGCTGGAAGCCGCGGCGCGCTCGCTCGCCGATACCCACCCTCCGGGGTCGACGTTCGCCTGCCGCGTCCATCGCGCCGGGCCGAGCGAACTCCACCCGTTCACCAGCCAGGAACTGGAACGTGACATCGGCGGCATCGTCGGGGAGGTGACGGGCGCGACCGTTGACCTCGACGACCCCGACGTGACCTACCGCCTGGAAGTCCGGGAAGAGGAAGCGTTCGTCTCCGCACGGGAGTACGACGGCCCCGGTGGCCTCCCGGTCGGTACCCAAGGGACGGTGGTCCTGCTGTTCTCCGGCGGCCTCGACTCGCCCGTGGCCGCGTGGCAACTGCTGAAACGCGGGCTCGAAGTCGTCCCGGTGTATCTGGACCTCGGGGCCTACGGCGGCCCGGACCATCTCGCGCGCGCGGCCGAAACTGCTCGCATCGTCGGCCGGTCGGCGCCGCATCTCGACATGCGGCTCCGGGTCGTTCCTGCTGGTGACCTCGTGGATGACCTCGTCGCCGCAACCGACGCGACGCGGATGCTTTCGCTCCGGCGCGCGATGCTCCGCGTCGCCGAGGCCGTCGCCGACGACGTGGGCGCCCACGCGCTCGCGACCGGCGAGTCGGTCGGCCAGAAATCCTCCCAGACTGGGCCGAACCTCCGCACGACCGACGCCGCCGCGGACCGGCCGGTCTACCGGCCGCTCCTGACCCGCGACAAGCCCGACATCGTCGAGCAGGCCCGCGACATCGGGACGTTCGTGGATGCGACGATGAACGTCGGCTGTGAACGGGTGGCCCCGGACTACCCGGAAACCAACGCCACCGTGTCGCAGGTGGCGGCCGCCGAACCGGACGACCTGCTGGAGCGGGCGGCGGCGCTCGCGGCCGAGCGGTACGTCGTGGACGACGGGTGACCGCGGGCGAGGCCCCGCGATACGGAGCGACGGACCGCAACCGACATTATCGGCGACGCTGACCACCCGGCTATGGCGCAGGTCTGTCTGCTCGGGAACGAGGGCGAGCAGCTACGGTACGAACTTCTCTCGCGGGAAACCGCCCGCGAGGCGCTGTCAACCTACGACCTGCGTGAACCCTACGAGAACACGCTGGCGCTCGAAACCGTCTCCATCGGCGCCGCGGTCGCGCTGCTGAACGACCTCAACTGGTACATCGTCCGGTTCGTCCGGGACGCGCTGGTCAGGGAAGCCTCCGTCTCCGAGACTGAGTGGCTCTCCCGCGCGCTCGCGACGGCCATCCGCGACGGCGAACGCTCGCCCGAAGGGACGGGCGAATACCTCCGGCTCTACGGCATCGAGAAAAACCGGCTGGTCGACCCGATTCACGTTCGTCGTGCGGACGCGACTCCTGACGAAAGCAACGAACCCGAGCGTGAGGGGTACGACGACTTACTCGTCGTTCGCGTCACCGAGTCGGAGTTCCGCGCGGCCTAAGTTGGTCGTGTCGAGCTCCGCATCGTTGCCCGCACACCGCCACTGGCACTCGCCTTCCGGTTCTTCCGCTTCGAACAACCCCGTCGACATATAGCGCTCACCGCCGTCCGGGAACACCGTGACCACGAGCGGGTCCTCCACGCCCTCGTCGAGCAGTCCCGCGGCGACGCGCCGCGAGGCGATGTTGGCGGCGCCGCTGGACTGGCCGACGAGGATCCCCTCCTCACGGGCGAGACAGCGACACTCCGCCTCCGCCCGCTCCAGGTCGACCGTCTCGACGCCGGTCAGTAGCTCCGCGTCGAGGTTCGGCGAGACGAACCCCGGCCCCATCCCCTGGTAGTCGTCGTGACCGCTCTCACCCGTCGAGAGCACGGGGTTCTCGGCGGGTTCGACCGCGATGACGGCCATCTCAGGGAACTCCTGATGGAGCCGTCGGGCCGTGCCGGTGATGGTGCCGCCGGTCCCGACGCCCGCGACGAACGCGTCGATACGCCGGTCGCCGACCTGGTCGAGGATTTCCGGCGCGGTCGTCTCGAAATGCGCCCGGGGGTTGGCGGCGTTCTC
>JBDGQC010000091.1:3097-5766 GCA_042219375.1 Halolamina sp.
ACGATGGCGTCACCCGGACGGAGTTCGCCGGCCTCCTCGGCGGCGCGAATCATGTAGAGCGCCGGGCGGTCCTTGGCGGAGCCGCCGGGGTTTTTCGACTCCAGTTTGGCCGCGACAGTTGTCCTGTCCGGCGACGCCACCTCGACGAGCGGCGAGCCGATGGCGTCGATGACGTCCGAATCCATTAGGGGACGGTACCGGGGTCGCACATAAACAGTTAGCGACACGGGCGAACCTGTCGGTGAGCGATAGCTCGACGGGCCGGTTCGCCGCCGGCGCACGACTTATCCTTCGCGGCCGCCGAGTGCAGGTATGTCCGAACCCGAGGCCGTGCTCTCGACGATGCAGCCAGACCCGACGTGGGATGCCGAGTCCTACGAGGACGAAGTACAGGCGCTTGCCCGCGAGGGACTGACCTTCCGCGTCTGGGGCGGCGACTGGTGTCCCGACTGCCGGCAGCAGCTCCCCCAGTTCGCCGCAGCGCTCGACGCCGCCGGCGTGCCGGACGAGCGCATTCACGTCTCCGCCGTCGAACGCGAGAACGGCGAAAAAGTGGGTGCGGGCCTCGAAGCGTACGGCGTCGAACTCATCCCGACAGTCATCGTCGAGGACGACCACGGCGAGGAGATTGCCCGGTTCGTGGAGAACGAGGGGAAGCCCATCACCGCGTACCTCGCCGAAGCAATCGAATCAGCGGAGTAGCAGCGTCCAGGTCAGAGGTTCTCTTCGACCCAGTCCAGCGCCGCCGTCAGGTCGTGCTGCGGCGGCGAGCAGGTGAAGGAGCGACAGGCGTACACCGTGGGCTCACCGTCCCGCGCCTCGCGGCCGGCCCAGACCGGCGGCGCCTCGTCGAGGCCGAGTTCGTCAAGCCACGCCGCCAGGCCCGCCTCCGTCGGCGGCCGTCGCGCGACGACGGCCCCGGGGAGATAACGCGAGGCGAGCGTCTCCTGCCAGTCGTCCGGGAGTTCGTCGGCGGCGATAGTCAGTTCGAGCGGTCCGCGCGCCGCGGCGTCGGCGGCCATCGCCAGCGAGACGTGCTCGACCGGGCTGGATTCGACCCGGTCGGCGTGGGTCGCCAGCGTCTCCCGCGCCACCTCGCCGAACTCGCGGTTGGTGAAGCCGTCCAAATCCAGCAGCAGCGACACGGCGGCGCCGACGCTGGAGGGCGTGGACTGGTCGGTTAGCTCCTGGGGCCGGGCGACGAGTTCCTCGGCGTCCGCGGCCGTGAAGTAGAGGGTGGCGTTCTCCTCGTCATAGAACGCGTCGACGATGACCGTCGCGAGCGAGAGCGCGAACCCGAGCGGCCGAACCTCACCGGTTGACTGGTACGTCTCGAACGCGCCGCGGGCGAGGAACGCGTAGTCCTCCAGATAGCCCGGGACCGCAATATCGCCATCCTTGAACCGGCGGTAGAGCTGGCGCTCCTCCTCGTCCCAGAGCTTCTCGCGGACGAAATCGAGCGCGTCGGTCGCGCGCTCGGCGAACCGCTCGCCGTCGTCGAGGGTGGTGCCCGCCCGGGCGAACGCGGAAATCATGAGGCCGTTCCAGCCCGCCAGCACCTTCTCGTCGCGCGGCGGGCGTGGGCGCTCCTCTCGGGCGTCGAAAAGCTCCGCTTTCGCTCCCTCCAGCGCCTCTCGGACCCCCTCCTCGTCGTCGGATGCGGTGCCGTCCTCGAACGCCGTGCCGACGAGTTCCGCGACGGACACCGTCTCGTTCAGCACGCTCGTCCCCCCCTCGAAGTTGCCACCCGCGGTGACGCCGTAGCGCCGGCAGAACAGCGTCGCCGTCGGTTCGTCGAGCACCTCACGCACCTCCTCGGGCGTCCAGACGTAGAACGCGCCTTCCTCCCGCTCGGGCTCTTCGCCTTCGTCCAGCCGCGAGGCCGGCGTCTCGCTCCGGGCGTCGAGCGTGCTGAAGAACCCGCCCTCGGGGTGAGAGAGTTCGCGTTCGACGAACTCCAGGCTCTCCTGCGCGACGGCGGCGTAGCGCTCGTCGCCCGTCGCGCGGTAGCCCGCGAGGTAGGCCGCCGGGAGTTCGGCGTTGTCGTACGCCATCTTCTCGAAGTGCGGGACCGTCCAGTCGTCGTCCACGCAGTAGCGGTGGAAGCCGCCGCCGAGATGGTCGTAGAGGCCACCGCCGGCCATCGCGTCCAGCGCGTCGCGGGCGACGGTCAGCGGTTCGCCGTCGTCGCCGAACGCGGCGACCCGGAGCAGGAGTTCCACCCGACCGGGGTGGGGGAACTTCGGCCCGCCGCTCCCGAAGCCACCGTTGGCTCTGTCGGCCCCGCGGACCACCGCTGTCGCCGCCCTGTCCAGCAGGTCGGGGCCGGGGCTTTCAGCGCCTCCCGGATGGTCGAGCGGTTCACCGCTCCCCGAACCGGTCGCCTCCAACCGGTCCCGTGCTGCGGCGGTCCATTGGTCGGCCCGGTTCTCCATCTCCTCGCGCTGTTCGGGGTCGCTCCAGGAGTCGGCTATCTGCCGACAGAGGTCCTGAAACCCCGGTGCGTTACGTCGCGGGTGCGGCTCGGGTGGGAAGTACGTCCCGATGTAGAACGGCTCCCCCTCGGGGGTGAGCCAGGCCGAGAGTGGCCACCCGCCGCCGCCGGTGACCAGTTGACAGACCGTCTGGTACACCCGGTCGAGGTCCGGGCGCTCCTCGCGGTCCACCTT
>JBDGQC010000176.1:0-5706 GCA_042219375.1 Halolamina sp.
GGCATGCCGCCGCCTTCCTGTTGCTGCATCTGCTGAATCTTGCCGACGACCTCCTCCATCTCCTGGGCGCGCTGCTCCAGCGCGGCGAAGTCGACGCGGAAGCCGAGTTGCCCCTCCAGCACCTCAAGCACCGCCTTCGCGCTCTTGGGGTCCACCAGATAGCCGCTGGTTTCGCCCATCAGGCAGGCAACCTCGTGACCGCGGCGGCCGCCGAGGCCGAGCAGCAGGCCCGAAACGCCGACGATTCCGCCGGCCGGCTCGTCGCCGCGGAACTCCACGCCGGCGTCCCTGAGCGAGTCGGTCATCGACGCGTCCGAGACGGCGCCAAGCACGTTGTGTTCCTCGATGAGTTCGCCCGTGGGGACGCCGCCGAGCGCGTACGCCTCTTCGACGCCGAACTCCTCGGCCACGTCGAGGAACGCCTCGGTGATTTTGTAGTGGCCCGCATTACTCTGGGCCTGGTGGTTGCCGGTGAGTACGAGCAGGTCGCGGTCGGTCGGGACCGTCCCGGCGTCCTCGTCGCCGTCCGCTTCGTCATCCTCGTCGTCCGCGGGTTCACCGCCGTCCGCGATGGCGTTACCGTCGGAGGATTCGTCCTCAGCGTCGTCCGCTTCCTCCTCGGCCTCTTCGTCCTCTGCCTCGATGTCCGTCGGTGTCGGCGAGGAGAGATCTACGGCGTGGAAGGAGGCACAGGTCAGCGAGGCGACGCCGTCGTCGTCGACGCTCACCTGCGGGGGGAACTCGTCGGCGTAGACGCGCCGGACGAGCGTGCTCTCGAACTCCTCCAGCAGGTGTTCGGCCGCGAGCTTTCCGACGTGACCGACGCCGGGAAGCCCCTCGACCAGCACCGGGTCGCGTAGCTCGGGGGTTTCCAGCGTCTCGATGTCGATGGAGTCCATACCGCGATTTGGTCCACCGTCGGGTAAAGGTGCGTCGGTCGCTACTCCTCGGGACCGCGTGCGCGTGCCCGCCGCCGGTACTCGCCGTACGGGTCAGCGGGGTCGAACGGCGCCGGTGCGCTGTTGACGGCGTCGGCCCCGCAGTCGGGACAGGTGTCAGAAAGCGTGTAGACGGGCCGGTCGTGAGCGGACGCCCACGCCGCGCAGACGCGGATGTCCGATTTCGTCATCAGTCCTCTTCTTCCCGGCGCTCGCGATGGTACTCGGCGCTCCCCCCGAGGTCCTCGATGACTGTCTTCCCGCGCGCCGCGGCGGCTTCCAGTTCCGCCTCGGCGGTCTTGTAGTCGGGCGCCTGCACCTCGATGCGGTACTCCGGCGCGCCGACGTAGGACACCGAGAGTTTCACTTCCTCGGGCACGCCCTCGTCGTCCCGGCCCTCGGCGGCGCGGAGTGCTTCCTTCACGTCGTCCACGCCGTCGGGGTTGGGCGAGCGGATGTCCACGTAGCCCGTGACGTTGACATACGGCACGGAGACGTTCTCGCGGGCGGTCTGGACGACGGCCTGCAGGTCTTCCTCCTCCAGCCCGCAGTCCTCGATGGCCTCGACGCCGCGGATGGCGGCGGCCTCGAAGGCGTCGTAGAGCGAGTCGTACTCGGTCAGTAGGGCGTCCGCGATGGCGTCGTAGCGCTCGTCGTCGAGGTCCTCGCCGAACGCGAGTTCCATCCACTTCTCGGCCTTCTGGGAGTTCTTCCACTCCTGGATGGTCTCCTTGCGCTGGTGCTCGTTGACGTCCTTGAGCGAGAGGTCGACCTGTTGGGCGGATTTGTCGACGTCCAGCACCTTCGCGACGACGGTGCGGCCGACGCTGGCGTGGTCCCGGACGTTCTTGATCCAGCCGGAGGCGACCTCCGAGATGTGGACGAGGCCGCGCTTCTCGTACTCCTCCAGATCGACGAAGACGCCGAAGTCGGCGATCTCGTCGACTTTGCCGACGACGAGTTCGCCCTGCTCCGGCCACTCTCTGCCAGTCATGCGGTCTGGTTACCGCGCCTCGACAACGCCGGTGACCTCGTGGTCGATGTCGGCCTTGCCGCCGGTGGGCGTCGCCAGCGTGGTGCCACAGACGGCGCAGTTCACCGTCGTGGACGCCTTCTGGAAGACGACCTGTTCGTTCTCACAGTCCGAGCATTCGACCTGAACGAAGCTCCCTGCCATTATTCCTGGAACTCCAGTCGGCCGGTTCGCCACCCTTCGCGCATGTGGGCCTTGCTGCAGTCCGAGCAGATGTACTTCAGGTGGGTCTTCTTGGTCGGCTTGTTGCCGGCCGGGACCTTCGAGAACTTCCCAGCGTTCCCGATGACCTTGGTGCCGCGCTTCTGCTGGCGGGCGGCCCACTTCATGCCGGTCTGGCGACCGGACCGAACCTTCTCGACCTCGTGTTCGTGGTGGGCGTCACAGTGCGGACAGTACGTGTTCATACGGCGTGGCATCTCCATGGATATTCGCCTCTTGGCGGCGACTTCGGGAGGATAGCTTAAAACGCGTTTGGTCTCGACCCGTCCGTGTGGTGCCGGACCATCCGGCGTTCCCACGGTGACGGCGGCTCAAACCGCCCGACTGAGCAGCAATCCGAGATACGTCAGCCCGGCCGCCGCCGCGGTCCCCAGGCCGAGGAGCGCGTAGTTCGCAACCGGGTTCGCGGCCGTCACCAGGTCCCACGAGTAGCGCGTATCCGACCACGGGGTGAACGGCTGGATTCCCATCGGCGTTAGCGCGTCCGCGGCGATATGGGAAAGTATCGAGAGCGCCGCCGTCACGCCGAGCAGGAGGCCGACGCCGAGTCCCATGAGGAGGCTGGTTTGCAGTCCGAGCGCGAAGCCGAGGACGGCGCCCCCGACGCCGACGAGACCAGCGAACCACGCCGTGTGTGTCGGCCCGCGGTGCGGGACGAACGGGACGCGCATGTCGAGGTCCGGCACGGAAGCCAATGCGAACGCAACCGCGCCGCCCAGGACGGCCATCGACGCGCCCCCGACCGCTGCCGCGACGAAGCCGACAGGGGCGTAAACCAGGAGTGCGGCGCCGACGTGGCCGGTCCGGTACACATGGGAGTGTTCGGTTCATCTGATTTGAACGTTCGGCTCGCCGGCCGCACGGGCACCGGAAGCGAAGCGATTAAGCCCGGAGTCGCCGAAGCCGCGGGTATGAAGCAGCTCATCATCCACGGCGACGCGGGAATCCGGCGTGACGCCGTCATCGAGGTCGACGGGGAAGAGCTGACGTGCTTCTCCGTCGCCCGGCAGGGAGACTGGCACGGCCCCGAGGAGGTCCAACTCTGGTGTATCGTCGGCGACGAGGAGGAGCGCGAGGCCTACGACAAACGCCAGTTCGTCCCGCATTGGCTCGACACCGAGAGCGTCGACGCCGACGCCGTGACCAAGGTGAGCCAGACGAACCCGCTCAACGTTTGAACGGCGGTCCGTCCCGACTACTCCGACAGTTCTGACTCCTCGACGCGGTAAACCGTCACCGCCTCGTTCTCGAAGACCACCTCGTAGCCGTCGCGCTCGCCGAAGGCGACGAGGTCGTTCCCGTAGCGCGCCCGCTCGGCGGTGCCGACCCAGACGTACTCCACGTCGTGTTTCCGAATAACGAGGGCTGCCTCGCTGGCCGACCCAGTATACACCAGGTCAACGGCCATCACCCGGGAGTAGTAGTCCCCGGCCCCACGGTAACCGACCTCGTGAGCCCAGCCGGCAACGGTCGGGACGCCGGTCAGGCTGGACGCAATCGAGGATTTCCAGTCGTACATCCCCGGTTCGTGCCCCCAGGACTCCTTTGCGGGGTAATAGCTGGTCGCGGGTGCCGAAACGATGGTCGTGTCCTGGGTCGCAGTTGCCCCGAGCCAGTCCGTCGCCGCCACCTCCGCCTCGCTGTAGCGCGGGCCGAACGAGGTGGCGTCGAGTGTCGCGTCCGGCGAGTTCTCGAAGTGCGCCGAGAGCGCGAAGGCGCCGTAGACGGAGGTCGAAAGCACCAGCAGGACGACGAAAGTGGTGGTGGCAACCTCTCGGGAAGGGAGTGAGACGCCGCCGATGTCGGGAGCGTCGGCCGCTTGCGCACGCCTGAACAGGCCCGCGACGGCGGTGCCGGCGGCGGTCCCCCAGAGCACCCAGATTTGCATATATGTCTTGAACACCGTGTTCATCCGCAGCGGCCCGGCTTGCTCGTTGACGAAGACGATTTCGACGATGGTGACCAGGCCGGCACCGGCGATAATCAGCACCGTCTCGTACCCGACAGGGCGGTCGAACCGCAGGGCCGCCCAGCCGACCACCAACAGGGGGAGTGATATCGCGAGAACGTCGAACGGGAGCGTCGTGGCCACGGCTCCGAGCGCAACGACTGCGAGCGCAAGCGGCCAGCGGCGCTCGCTACTCATCCGAGAGAACAGGTAAACCCCAAAGACCGCGATGAACGCGCCGTGAACGACGAACAGTTCGCCGAGGCTGCTGCGGGCCATCGCGGGGAGGAACTCGATAGACCGCTCGCCCCCGGTGCCGGCGAAGAACGGAACCGCGAGTATCCCGGTGACAGCGCCGAGGCCGGCGACGATTCCGAGCGGGACGACCAGGCGTTCGAGTTCCGCCAGCGCGCGTCGGGTTGCGGAACCGTCGTCAGCATCCGACGCTTCACCGACTGCCGCTGTCGCGTCTCGCACGCGCTCCCGTGCATCCTCCGGCAGCAGCGCCGTCGGGTCGGCAGGCGAAAGCGCGAGCGCGAGGTAGGTGACGCCGAAGACGGAGGGGAAACTCCAGGTGTCGGTGACCACCTGGAACAGTCCCAGCATCGGAACGGCGGCCAAGAGCGTCAACCGGCGGCGGCGTTCCCCGGCAGGGGTGAGGTAGAGCGCGAAACCGATGGCGGCCGCGAGCAGCAGGAACGGCGTCCCCATCATGTGGGCGTGCATGTCGCCGTTGAGCCAGGCGAACAGGGGGAACTCGTTGATAGTCGGCAGCGTCCCGCCCTCAACGGCGTCCTGAATGATCCGGCTGGCGCTCCAGTAGCTGAACCCCTCGCCGCTGAGCGGGTAGGTGGTCACGTCGGGACCGACCAGCGACTCGCGCACGTCTGTCGGAAGCAGGCCCAGAAGGACCCGGCCCGCGGTGTCGAGGTTGCTGGCGAAGCCGACGAAGAAGGCGCCGAATGCGCCGGCGAGCACCGGGTCGCTTCCCCGCTCGGCGGCGACGCTCGACGCGAGGTCGTAGGCCGCAGTCACGAGCATGGCGTAGAACCCTGCGAGCGCGAGGTTGTAGGCGAACCGCGGCGCCGTGCCGGTCAGCGTCGTCAGTATCGCGGCAACGAGGTGGCCACCGTAGTAGTACTGGACGGGCTCGCCCGCGAACCAGAAGTCCTCCGGCGGGAGCGTCTCCGCCCGGAGAATTGCGTTGAGCAGCCCGAAGTCGAGGTATTTCTCGCCGCCGATGGCGTGGACCGCGGGGTCCACGGCACGGATGGCGACGAGAAACCCGAACGCGAGGGCGAAGACGACCGCCGTCTCGGCGACGGCGCGGCGGTTCACCGGGAGGGCGGCGGCGGGTTCGATGCGCCGCTCCCGGAGCGCATCGAGGTCGAGGCGGAGCGCCGCGGCGACGCCGACCAGGACGAGCAGACCCACCGCAACCGTCCCCGGCCCGTAATTGAGTTTCCCCAGCCAGTACACCGGGAGCCAGCAGGTGACGAGGGCGACCGGGAGCGCGAACCCGACGCCGCGACTCCGGAAATCGGCGAACAACCGGGCGGCGAGCG
>JBDGQC010000022.1:0-5604 GCA_042219375.1 Halolamina sp.
ATCATATCACCCTCTCACGGTGATGACCGGGGTTCGAATCCCCGCCGGAGCATTCTCTCGTCGCTCGTCCGGTAGCCCCGACGCTACTGTTCTGCCGTGCCGGCAGTTCGTCGATTCACTCCCCGACCGGTGTGTGGAAGAGCCGATGTCAACCCGAACCGGGCCCGTTCGTTTCCGGCGGTTCTACCGGAAGTTGGGGGGAATTCCCCCTGAGTCGTGTTCGACTTCTGTCGCCGTTCGGAAAACGTATATCCCCGATACGCGCCTCGAACCGAGTGTAGATGTTCCCTCCGAGCACAGAGGACGACAGTTCGCGACAGAGCCGACGAAAGTTCATGGGTGTGGTGGCGGCTGGGTCGGCGGCCGGGCTGGCCGGCTGTGGCGGCAGCGACGCGACGCCGACGATGACGGCGACCGACGAGCCGACCGACAGCCCGACACCGATGCCGACCGAGACGGAAACCGACACGGCCACGCCGGAGCCGCCGGCCCCCGACGTGCCCATCCTGAACTACGCGCTCACGCTGGAGCACCTGGAGAACGCGTTCTACCGGGACGGGTTGGACGAGTTCAGCGACGACGAGCTGATGAACGCCGACGCGCTCTCGAAGTTCAACGAGACCGTTCGGATGCAGGTGCCGGAGTACCTCAGGACCGTCGGCGCCCACGAGAAAGGCCACGTGAACGCGCTGTCGGCGACCGTCGAGGAGCTCAACGGCGACCCCGTGATGGAGGGCGACTACGACTTCGGCTACAACACCCCCTCGGAGTTCCTCGGCGTCGCGAAGGCTCTGGAGGACACCGGCGTCGCCGCCTACGCGGGCGCCGCACCGAAAATCGTCAACAACAACCTGCTGACGGTCGCCGCCGGCATCCACTCAGTAGAGGCGCGCCACGCCGCGTTCCTGCGGCTGGCCAACGACGATGTGCCGTTCCCCAACGGCGCAGACAAAGCAAAGAGCGTCGACGAGGTGCTCGACATCGCCTCGAACTTCATTATCAGCCAAGTCGACCCCAGCGTCTACGAACTGGCTGAGGAGCGGCCCCAGCACGACCGGAAAGCGGAGAACGACACCGACGACATCAACGTGCTGAACTACGCGCTCACGCTGGAGCACCTGGAGAACGCGTTCTACCGGGACGGGCTCGCGCAGTACAGCGACGACGAGCTGATGAACGCCGACGTGCTCTCGGAGTACGACAGCGGTATCAGACAGAAGGTACCGGGTCATCTGGAGAACGTCGGCAGCCACGAAGCCGCACACGTCAAGGGCATTACAGACACCATCAACAACCTCGGCGGCGACCCCGTGCAGGAGGCCAACTACGACTTCGGGTACTCAAACCCCTCGGAGTTCCTCGGCGTCGCGAAGGCCCTGGAGAACACCGGCGTCGCCGCCTACAAGGGCGCTGCGGGGACCGTCACGGCCGACGCCGTCTTCAACGCGGCAATCAGCATCCACTCGGTGGAAGCGCGCCACGCGAGCTTCCTCAACGAACTGAACGTCACCTCGCCGTTCCCGGATGCGGTGGACAAGCCCAAGACCATGGAGGAGGTCACGGAGATAGCCAGTCAGTTCATCGTCGAGGAGTAGTCCACCGGCCCGCGCGGGTCGGTGGGCTTAGATAGGTTGGAGTTCTCCACGTACCCAATGGAGGCAGCCCTTTGGTACGTGCTCTCGGGAACCCGCGGCGGCGCCAACCGGGCGCGCATCCTGCAGGCGGTGGATGAGCGGCCGCAGAACCCGAACCAGCTCGCCGAGGTGCTCGACCTCAACTACGATACCGTCCGTCACCACCTGGACGTGCTGGCAGAGAACGACGTCGTCCGCGCGAGCGGCGAGGAGTACGGTGCCGTCTACCTGCCGACCGACCGGGTGCGCACACACTGGGAGGTCGTCGAGTCGATTACAAAGGAGCTGGAGCAACCATGAACGAGACCACACGGAACGAACGGAGAATCGAGGGAGGGACCACACCATGACTACGCTCGTCACCGTCGCACAGGTCGCGGTCGGGGTGAACGCGCTGTTGCTCCTGGCGCTGAGCTACGTCTGGGGGCAGAACTACTACCAGCTACGCTCGAAACACACCCTGGGGATGCTGGTGTTCGCGGGGCTACTCCTGTTCGAGAACCTGTTCGCGCTGTACTACTACCTCGTGGACCCGACACTATCGGCCTGGTTCAGCACGCAGGTCCCCGCGGTCGCGTGGCGTGCGATGTTGCTGTTCCACGTGCTGGAAACGCTCGCGCTCGCGTTTCTCACCTGGGTCACGCTCGACTGAGCCGGGTCCGAGCGCCGACAGTTCCGTGTCGCCGGCGTCGACTTCCGGCACCGCCTCCCCCTCTTCCCGACGACGGAAACGAATCTTTTTACGGCAGCCACGGCCATTCACAGCTAACGGAGCACCACATGGCATCATCGACGATATACCTCGCGAGCATGGCGCTGATGGCCCTGTTCCTGCTCGTCATCGCTGGCGCGATTGTGGGGCGGGACTGGAAAGCCTACACACCGACCCTCCGCCCGGAGGGCTCGCTACTCTCGACGGTAGCGGAGAACGAGTCCGTCTGGGTTCTGCTGTTCGTCGTCACCGCGATCGCGGCCGGCGGCGGCGCGACGCTGTTCGTGAGCGGCGACAGCTTCTCGTCGTCGCTGGTGACCACCGGCGGCATCGTCGTCGCGCTCGCGCTCGCGCTGGCGTTTCTCTTCTACCTGTTCTACGGCACCTACGCCGCCGCGAAGGCCCGCGGGTTCCAGCGCGCCGCGGCGGTGATGGCCGGCTCCTGGATGCTCGGCCTGCTGGTCGTCGTCGGTATCGCCCTGAAACTGCTCGTCGGCTGAATCCCGGAGCGAAACGTTCCTGTAGCTTCCCGCCGGAGTCCAAAACGACGTGAGAGAGCTTTCTCGGTCCCTGTCGCCAGCGATTCGCGCGCGCGTGACCAGCCGCCAGATGCGTCCAGTCGCGCCGCCGTCGTCGGCGTCTACAGATATTCGTTCGTCTGGATGTCGTAGCGGATGCTGCATCGCCCGGTCACCGTGAACCGGCCGAGGCAGCCCCCGTCGTCAGTACTCGTGCAGCGTCACGTCCACCTCGCCGTTGTCCGCCTCGACGGTCAGCATCGTCGCGCGGTCGGCCGGGTCCGCGCCCGTGACCGACCCCGGGTTGAGCACGCGCACGCCGTCGTGTACCCGGTCTTCGACCTCGTGAGAGTGGCCGCCGATGCCGACGACGCCCTCGCCGTCCCACCGGCGAGTTCTGACGCGGGCCGTGTCGGCGACGGCGTCGGCCCACTCATCACCGTACAGAACGAGCCCTGATTCGCTCTCTATCGTCGCATCGAACCCGGTGATTTCGTTGTCGGCGCCCACCTCCATCTCGGTATCGACGCTGGTCGCGTCGGCCGCCGCCTCGACCGGGTTGATTGTCCCGTGAGTGACGACGAACGCGACGCCGCCGAGCGTCACCGAGGCGACGGCCGGGAGGCCGATGTCCGCCGGGTCGACGTTGCCGTGGACCGCCGTGAGTTCGGTCGCGAGTTCCCGCAGGTCCCCGAGGACCGCCGCCGTCTCGAAGTCGCCCGCGTGAACCGTGTGGTCGGCCGCGGCGATGCGCTCCCGGAACGGGTCGGGTATCGCCCGTTCCCGGTCGGGGATATGTGAATCCGAGATGACTGCTACCTCCATGCCCTGCTGGTGACCTGGCCGACGGATAACGCTACTGACGGAGTGTGTCGGATACGCACGCTACTACGAGCGCCGGAGAAAAACCGCGGGCGTCGCGGCCCTACAGGATGGAGTAGGACGCCGCGACCGTCAGCGCGAGGAACGCCACGAAGCCGATGAGTATCAGGTAGCTGATAGAGCGGGGCTCCCAGACGAGATGCTGGTAGTAGCCCGCGACGATGACCGCCTTCACCATCGACAACGCGGCGATAAGCGCCAGGGCGAGCCAGTAGTTCATCTCCAGATACTCGACGCCCACCTGGGCGGTCGCGAAGACGAACAGGACCACGTATATCGCCGTGTAGAGTTTTGTTCGTGCCATTGGGTTAGATGATGTAGAACATCGGGAACAGGAACAGCCACACGATGTCTACGAAGTGCCAGTAGAGCCCGAAGTACTCTAATGGCTCGTCGCTTCCGTCGCTGTACGCCCCGTTCCACGCCCGCCAGATGAGGTAGGCGGTGATGAGCAGCCCCGCGATGACGTGGCCCATGTGCAGGCCCGTCGTGAGGTAGTACGTCGAGGCCCGGACGTTGGTGCTGAGCCAGACGCCCTCGTGGAACAGTTCCACCCACTCGATGGCCTTGTTGACCAGGAAGCCGATACCGAGCAGGAACGTCGTCACCAGGGCGGCGACGACGCCGTTGCGGCTTCCCTTCTGTGCGGCGACCAGCGCCAGCACGACCGCGAAGGAACTGGTCAACAGCAGGTAGGTGTTGACCAGCCCGGGAATCGCGGTGTGGGGCACCGGATGCCACTCGGTCCAGCCGTAGTCGACGCGGATGAATATCGCGGCGCCGATGAACGCGCCGAACAGCACCACGTCGGAGGCCAGGAACACCCACATGCCGAGTTTGGTGTTCTCGACCCCCTCGAACGGCCACGCCTCGCCGAACCCGCCCTCGTGGGCGGTGAAGTTCTCGTAGCCCATCCCGGAGATGGACCCGAGAACGCCGAACACCCCGACGAGCGAGGTGGCCATGTAGAACAGCCCCTCGATGCCTTCGGGGTAGCTCCCGGTCTGCAGGCCCGAGAGGCCGATGGCGGCGATGAACGTGAACACGCCAGTAACCACGGGCCAGTAGCTCGCGTGGTCGACGTGGTGGTCGTCGTGGTCTTCCTCGTGGACGACCATTCCGCCGTCGGTCGCCTGCCCGCCGTCCGCGGCGGCAGCGCCGCCGGCGCTCTCTGACTCCGAACTCAGGAACTCCAGCACGCCCGTACTGTAGCTCGGCGTGCCGGGGAAGTTGTCCAGCGGCGGCGGCGAGGCGACCGCCCACTCGGCGGTCGTGGAGTAGGGCCACGGGTTGCCCGCGGCGTCCTCGCCGGCGATGAGGCTCTTGGTGAGGTTGTAGACCACCAGCAGGAACGCGACGCCGAGGATGAGCCCCCCGACCGAGGCGATCCGGTGCCACACCAGATACTCGGGGCGGTAGGCGAACACGCGCCGGGGCGTCCCCCAGGCGAGGAACATCGGGAAGTACAGCAGGTTGAACCCGAGGAAGTACAACGCGAAGGTCACCTTCCCCAGGAACTCGTCGTACATCTTTCCGGTCATCTTCGGGAACCAGTAGTAGGCCGCGCCGATGAGGCCCGTCACCCCGCTGACCATCACGTAGTGGAAGTGGGCGACGACCCAGTAGGTGCCGCGGAACTCGTAGTCGAGCACAACCGCACCCAGGAAGACGCCGGTGATGCCGCCGACGATGAACAGCACGAGTGCGCCGAAGGCGAACAGCATCGGCGTGTCCCAGCGGATGCGGCCCTTGATGAGCGTGTAGATGAGCGCGAACACCATCAGGTCGAACGGCAGCGAGATGCCGATGGTGGTCGCCATGAACAGCGTCTTCACCTGGAGGTTGATGCTGGTGAGGA
>JBDGQC010000169.1:0-5476 GCA_042219375.1 Halolamina sp.
TTCAGGTCGCCCAGCGAGAGCACCGCCAGCGGCGAGAGCGCGATGATGGTGGTCGCCGCGGCGGCGCCGATGACCCAGAACGCCTTCCGGAAGCGGCTCTGGAACACCCGTCGGGAGTTGACCTCGCCCTGGCTCATCACCTCGTCGGCGATGATGATGAGGTCGTCCACCCCGGTCCCGATGGCGGCGATGAAGCCGGCGATGACCGAGAGGTCGAGCGGGTAGCCGATGGCCGCGGCGATACCAAGCAGAATCACGACCTCGCTCAGCGCGGTGATGATCATCGGCCCCGCGACCTCGACGCGTCCGTAGCGGGCGAACACGACGCCGCTGACGGCGAGCACGGCGGCGATGCCGGCCAGCAGCGAGTCGGTTTTGAACCCTTCCGACTGGGACGGCGAGACGTACATCAGCGAACCCTCGCCGCCCTGTCCCACGTCGAGTTTGGCCGGCAGCGCGCCGGCACGGAGGTTGACAGCGACCTGCTGTGCCTCCGTGAAGTTCCGCGTCGTGAGCACGAAACTCGGGTCCTTGGCCCACTCGCCGGTGCGCATCGAGTCCGCGAGGCTGTCCCGAACGCCGAAGGAGTTCACGACCTCGCCGTCCTGAACCACCAGAATGCACGGTTCGGTGCTGTTCGGTCGCTCCTCGTAGCGACAGCGGGTGCCGCCGTCCTGCGCGAGGCCGGTGTCGACGAACGACTGCTGGACCCGGTCGGCCTGGCTGTCGCGCACGACGACCGGGACCTGCGGGCCGCCGCCCTGCTGGGGCTGTTGGGCGGCGCCGACGCGCTGGAGGTCCTCGGAGGTCATGATGGTGGTGCGGACGTAGGTGCCGTTCTCGTTCTGATGGTACGCCTGCACCAGCACCTGCCCGCGGGAATCGACCAGGTCACGCACCGTGCTCTGGTTCTCGTTGGGCACCTCGATGAGGACGAAGTTCTGGTCGGTAGCAGTAGTGACCGACTGGACGGTCCCGCCGGAAAGCCCCGCCTCGTTGATTTTCTGGCGGAGCACGTTGACGGCCGTCTGGCGGGTTACTGCGGACACACCCTCCTCGACGTTGTCAGCGGGGTAGCCCGCCGCCTCCAGCGCCGCCGAGAGTTGGTCGACGGTGACGTTATCCGACGTGACCTCGACGACGGTCGTCTGCTGGGTCACGTCGCCGTACTCACCCGGGAACCGGACGGTCACGTCGGAGCGCTGGACGGCGTCGAGTTCCGCAGCGACCTGTGATCGCACCGTGGAGGCGTTGGTTCCCTGGGGGACCTCGACGCCGGTGGCGTGGACCCCGACGAGCGGCGCGCGGATGCGGGTGCCGCCGGAGAGTTCCAGCCCGTACTGGAGGTTGGTCGCTCCCGAGTCCCGAGCCTCGCCGGCGCCCCCACCGTCGGCCAGCGTCGGCGAGAACAGCGCGAACGCGCTCGCCAGCACGACGATGACCAGCATGACGACCCGCCAGTTCTCCCTGATGTCCTCGATGCCAACCATTATCGCCCCACCCCCTCGTACTTCCACCAGCGCAGCAGCGACATGTTGAGCATGTAGGTGTTCATCAGGTCAGTCGCCAGCCCGAACACCAGAATCAGCCCGATGGAGGAGAGCAGGCCGATGCCGAACAGCGAGGCGACGACGGTCATGACGACCATCGCCGACAGCGAGGTCAGCGTCATCGTGATCCCGGTCTCCATCGCGCGATAGGCCGACTCGTAGAAGCTCCCGGACCGGCGGATGATGTGGTTGTTCAGTAGGATGTCCGAGTCCACCGAGTACCCGATGAGCATCAGCAGCGCGGCGACCGAGCCCAGCGTGAGCTCGATGCCCAGCAGGTTCATCAGCGCAACCGGGATGACGATGTCCGAGAACGCCGAGAGGACGACGGCGATGCTGGGGACGAACGTTCGGAACATCCCGAACACCAGCACGCTCATGCCGCCGAAGGCGACGAGAACGCCGCCGATGGCCTGGATCTGTGCGCTCTGCCCGAAGCTCGCGGAGGTCGAGTCGACCGACCGCACGGTGAAACCGGCCTGTTGAGCCTGCTGCTCCAAACGGTCGGCGGGCACGTCGGTGTCGAAGGTGACGATGTAGCTGTCGTCCGAAGGAACGGACCGGATGCTCGCCGGCTCGGTGCCGAACGCGTTCTCCAGCGTCTGGCGCGGGTTCTCCATGTCACCCTCGGCGACGACGCGCATCTCCGTGCCGCCGGTGAACGCGATACCGGGGTCGACCGGTGCGCCGGTCACCGCCCAGAACCCGCCGATGACGACCAGCGCCGCGAGCAGCACGCCCAGCGGGACGGCGGCGAGCTGACGGTTCGAGTACTCCGAGTAGTCCACCTCCGGGAGGCCGAAAGGCAGGTCCACGCCGGACACTTACCTCACCCCCGAACGGACGAACTGGTTCATGCCGGCGAACTCCACTCCGCCGCCGAATAAGCCTTCTTATACGGTCGGAGGCTGGCCGTGGCGTGTGGTCTCGGAAAAGCGCCGGGAACGCGCGGTCCCCGGCGGTTCAGCCGTTATCGGCGGTTGCGAGCCAGCAGCACCGTCGCCAGCAGCGCGACGAGCGCGACGACGACACCGAAGCCGGGCCCCTCAGTCGAGGTAGTCGGCTCCGCTGTGGTCGTCATTTCCTCCATCGACTCGGTGGCCGAGGCCGTCGGCGATGCCGTCGCAGTCGGCGTTTCGGTGGGTGTCGCCGTCGGCGTGTTCTGCACGTCAATCGAGGCCTTCGTCACCACGGCACCGCTGGCGGCGACGTACGGGCCGTCCGCCGACCCCTCCGAACTCACGAAGTCGTAGGCCTCGTTGCCGTTGGTGTCCTGATGAGCCATCGAGATGACGGCCTGGTCGGATTCGAGCGGCTCGTCAAGCGTGATCTTCACGTTCTTGTGGGTCCCCGGCGGGAGGTACTCGGAGGTGCCACGAACGCTGTCGAACACCGCACCGTCGGCGAGGCTCGCGTCGTGAATCGTGACGAAGCCGCCATCCTGCAGGGTGACTGAGTCGATGACGACCGTCGATCCATCCATCGACTGCTGGTCGCTGGCGCTCACCTGGGCCGTGACGAGCGCTTTCGCGGGCGAGACGACTGCGCCGCCGTTCGCGGTGTAGGGGCCGTCCGCGTCGGGGAACTCGTATTCCTGGTTCCCGTTCGTGTCCTTGTGCGTCATCGCCACGAGCAGCGTGCTCTCGTTGACCGGCCGGTCGAAGGTGACGACCACGTTCTCGTGTTTGCCGGCCTCGAGGTACTCCGAGGAGCCGACGACGCTCCCGCCGACGTTCCCGGCGAAGAGGCTCGCGTCGTGGACGGCGACGAACCCGCCTTCAGCGAGATCCACGCTGTCGATGACGACCTGCGTTCCGTCCGACTGCTGGGTGGACATCGACACGGCCGCGCTCACGGTCACGTCACCGGCATCGGTGACCGCGCTCCCTGCGGCGGTGTAGGGGCCGTCGGCGTCAGGGAACTCGTACTCCTGGTTGCCGTTGGTGTCCTTGTGTGTCATCGCGGTGAGGGTCATATCCGCATCGATCGCCTCATCGAACGTGATCTCGACGTTCCGGTGGTAGCCGGCCTCAAGATAGTCGGAGGCGCCGACGACGCTCTCGACGGCCTCACCGTCGGCCAGCTTCTCGTCGTGCATCGCGACGAAGCCGCCCTCCGGCAGGAACACCTCACTCACCGTGACGGTGGTGCCGCCGCTTGCCTGGGCGTCGAAGGTCACGCTCGCCTCGCTCGGCGTCGACAGCGACGCCGTGTCGAGCACGGGCTTCTCGTCAGCGTTCAGGAACGGCCCGTCCGCGTCGGGGAACTCGTAGTCGTCGTTCCCGTTGGATTCGACGTGGACCATCGCCGCGACGGTTTCGGCGCTGACGTTGTCGTCGAGTTCGATGCGGACGTTGGTGTGGACGCCGGCGGAGAGCTTCTCCGAGCTACCGACGACGCTCCCGACGGCATCGCCCTCGGTGAGCAGCGTCTCGTTGTGGATGGCCACGTAGCCGGGCTGTGAGAGCTCCACCCGGTCGACGACGACGCTCGTCCCGCTGGTGGGCTGGTCGCTCATCGTCACCGAGGCGGAGACGGTGACCGTCGCGGCGGCGATAACGGCGCCCCCGTCGGCGGTGTACGGACCGTCTGCCCCGGCGTTGCTGGAGACGAACTCGTAGGCCCGGTTGTTGTTAGTGTCCTTGTGGGCCATCGCCACGTAGTCCCCGCTCTCGGAGAGGGGTTCGCTGAGGCGGATGGTGACGTTCTCGTGGGTGCCGGCTTCGAGATACGTCGAGGTGCCCACGACGCTTCCGAGCGCGTCGTCGGAAACCGAGCTGTCGTGGATGGTGACGAAGCCGCCATCCGGAAGGGTCACCTCGTCGATGGTGATAGTGGAGCCGCCGGATGTCTGACTGGTGAACGTTACTGACGCGTCCTCGGCCGCGCTGGCCGAGGAGCCGCTGCTGGCGGCGGCGCCCCCGACCGCGACGGCCGAGAGCACTACCACGAGCGACAGCACGATTGGCAAGGTTCTGTGTGCCATACCCCGGAGGAAGACGCCACCCCAAAAGACGATTTTCCGAACTTCGTTTGGCTCTCTCCGAAATTCACCCGAAATTCGGACCGCGAGCCGGAGCACACCGGGACGGGTCGGTGTACTTACAAGCGGCCGAGCCAACGAATGAATCGATGGAGGGCGTGCTCTGGTACGTACTTACCGGGACGCGGGGCGGGGCGAACCGGGCCCGCATCCTGCGTGCCGTGGAAGAGCGCCCGCGCAACGCGAACAGGCTGGCGAACGCTCTCGACCTGGACTACACGACCGTTAGACACCACCTCGACGTGCTTCTGGAGAACGACATCATCGAGAAACAGGGAGGGGACTACGGCGCCATCTACCTTCCGACCGGGCGGACCCGACGCCACTGGGAGACCGTCGAGCAGATTATCGAGGAGATGGAGTGACTGTGCGGGTCCCGAAGTGGGGCGAGAGCCCGGACGGATTTTGGAAAGAGTATAAACCCGGAACCAGCAAAGTGAGAAACGCATGAGTCTCCCGGTCACCCTGCTTCGCGCCTTCACAGCACTCAACGTCGTGCTCCTCGCCGGCCTGAGCTTCATCTGGATCGGGAACTACAGGAAGTTCCGCTCGAAGCACACGCTGGGGCTGGCGCTGTTCGCGACGTTCCTCCTGCTGGAGAACCTGATGACGGTCTACGTCTTCGTCATCGATCCCCGTCTGAGCGTCTGGATAACCGATATTTCGCCGCTCGCACAGCGGACGATGGCCGGGCTGAAGTTCTTCCAGTTCGTCGGGCTCGCGATACTCAGTTACGCGACGTGGGACTGACCCCGCGAACGTATCCCACGGCTTATCCGTGAGTGCCTGCTAATCGAACCATGAGCGACGATTCATCCGGGCGCAAAAACCTCCGGATGCCCGACGACGACCAGCTGTTCGGCGTCGTCACGGAGCATCTCGG
>JBDGQC010000096.1:0-3463 GCA_042219375.1 Halolamina sp.
GTTCGTCGTTGAACGCGTTCAGCACGTCCGGCCTGTCCAGGGATATCTCCGCGACGCCGTCGTTCTCCTCGTACTCGACAGTTTCGTAGCCGGTCATGCCCCACGTCAACAGTGCACTCGGGAATAAGCGTTCGGGTGAAACGGCCGTCACCGCGCTCGATACGCCGGATTCTGCCGCGGGAGCGATTGTAATGTCTATCTGATACTTCTGTGTGATGTATAAGTGCAGGAATCGAAACTAGATGGCCATGGGTACGCCGGAACTGCCGCTGGAGGGATTGAACGTCGTCGACTGCTCGACGCTGTACGCCGGGCCGATAGTCGCCATGAACATGGGCGATTTCGGGGCCGACGTGGTCAAAATCGAACACCCCGAAATCGGCGACCCGCTCCGGAGTTACGGGGAGTACGAGGAGGAACTCAACTGGAAGGCCTACGGCCGGAACAAGGAGAGCGTCCCCATCGACCTCCACGAGGAGCGGGGCCAGGAACTGTTCAGGGAACTGGTCGCGGACGCCGACGTGCTGATAGAGAACTTCCGGCCCGGGACGCTGGAGAACTGGGGCATCGGGTGGGAGACGCTCTCCGAACTGAACCCGGACCTCGTCATGGTCCGCGTGACGGGGTTCGGACAGACCGGCCCCTACAGCGAGCGGCCGGGGTTCGGGACGGTCGCCGAATGCATGAGCGGGTTCACGTACATCACCGGCGAGCCCGACGGCCCGCCGATGCTGACCCAGATGGCGCCGGCCGACAAGGTGACGGGCCTCTTCGCGACGTTCGCGACGATGTTCGCGCTCTACTGGCGCGACGTCCACGACGGCCACGGGCAGTATATCGACATCTCGCTGGTGGAGTCGCTGTTCGGCCTCATGAACGAAATCGCCCTCGACTACGACGCGAAAGGCATCGTCGCCGAACGAATCGGGAACCAGCCGACGTACGGCACGGTCCGGGGCGTCTACCGGACGGGGGACGACAGGTGGGTCGGCGTCGTCGCGGCCACCCGGCGCACTGTCGAGCGTATCCTGCGTATCCTGGGCGGCGACGAACTCGCGAACGACCCCCGGTTCCGGACCAGGGAGGCCCGACTCGCACACGTCGACGAACTCGACGAGGTCATCCGCGACTGGATAGGGGAGCGAACCCGGGAGGAAGTCATCGACGCCTTCGTCGAACACGACGCCCCCGCCGCGCCCGTCTACAACATCGCGGACATCTTCGAGGACGAGCATTTCGCGGCCCGGGGCGCGCTCGTGGGCGTCGAGGACGAGGAACTGGGCGAACTGCGGATGGTCGACGTCGTCCCGAAGCTGTCGGAGACGCCGGGCCGAATCGACCACCCCGGGCCGGAACTGGGCGCGGACACCGCCAGCGTGCTCCTGGAGAACACCTCCGCTTCGGCCGACGAAATCGAGGACCTGGTCGAGCGAGGGGTGGTCGCGACGAAAGATGAGTGACGGTCGGTACCGCACCCCAAAGGATACGTGGCTGTCCACCCTCGGAACGGGTATGTCTGCCGGACGACAGGGCCAGAGCCATCTCCTGCGGGAGGCGACGGTCATCGACGTGGACGTCCATCTCGGCGGCGCAATCGAGTACGAGGACGTCGGGGAACACCTCGACGAACCCTACAGGAGCCGGTTGCTGAACCATTCGGGGCCGACGCCGTTGCCGTTCAGCGGCTGGGACCGCAACTCCGGCGGGAAGATAGACGCGGAGACGCATTCGCTCGCCGACGCCCACGAACTCGACCGCCGGCTGTGTGGCGAGTTCGGCATCGATTACCCCGTGCTGAACACGCTGTCGTGGATTCCGCGGTTGCCCGAGAGCGGGTTCGCCGTCGAACTCGCGCGCGCGTACAACGACGTCCTCCTCGACCAGTTCCTCGACGAATACGACCACTTCCGGGGGATGGTCACCATCGCGACACAGCGGCCCGGGAAGGCGGCCGAGGAGATAGACCGCATCGGCGACGAGGACGGGATAGCCGGCATCTACATCGCCACCGGGGGTCCCGACAGACCCCTCGGCGACCCCTCCTACGACGTGCTCTATCGGGCCGCCGAGGACCACGACCTCCCGGTGGTCTTCCACGGCCACGTCGACGCCTTTCTGACTGATTTCCCGCGACAGAACCAGGCGCTGGAGACGTACGCCGCCGTCAGCGCGCTCGGCCACCCGTGGGCGCAGATGCTCACGATGACCAGCCTCATCGAGCAGGGGACCCCCGAGAAGTTCCCCGACCTCGATTTCGTCTTCCTCGAAGCCGGCCTCCTGTGGGCCGCCTACACCACCTTCCGGCTCAACAAGACCTTCAGCATGCAGCCCAACGCTTCCCCCTTGCTCGAAAAGACGCCGGAGGAGTACATCCGCGACCAGTTCTACTTCGGCACCCAGCCCATCGAGGAGCCCGACGACTCGCGGATGATGGCACACGTCTTCGACCTTCTCGGCGCCGACTCCATCCTGTTCGCCTCGGATTTCCCCCACTGGGATTTCGATAGCCCGCCGACGATTGCGAACCTCCTCGCGAGCCACTTCGACGACGAGGAACTCGACAGGGTGCTGTACGGCAACGCCAGCGACGTCTTCGGTATCGGCGGCTGATTCGGCCGGCGGCCTCGGAAGGGTTTATGGCCCCTCCGTGACGGGAAGTAGCTGCGATAGTTCAGGTGAGGACGATGGCTGGCGACAGGGGACACGTCGGTGAGGAGCGCCTCGTCAGCGGCCACTCCGGGCGGATGTTCGTCGTCCTCGCGTTCGGGATGCTCGTCGCCAACCTCGGGCGACAGGTGTTCCCGCCACTGTTGCCCTCCATCATCGAGGGGCTGGCGATAACGCCGGCGGCCGCGGGCTTCGCGCTGACGCTCATGCGCATCTGCTACGCCATCTGCCAGTATCCGAGCGGCCGCGTCGCGGACGCGGCCTCCCGGAACGTCGCTGTCGTGGGCGGCCTGGGCGTGATGGTAGTGGGTATCATCGCCCTGACGCAGGTCTCCTCCTATCCGGTGCTCCTGGCGAGCACGGCGCTGCTGGGCGTCGGCTCGGCGTTCTTCTTCGTCTCCGAGCGCGTCCTGCTGTCCGACCTCTTCGTCGCCAGGCGGGGCCAGGCCTTCGGGCTGAACAGCGCGATTTCCCGCATCGGCAGCATCCTCGCGGCCGGGCTCGCCGTCGTCGCGCTCTCCTTCGGCGGGTGGCAACTCGCGTTCGTCCCGGTGGCCGTGCTGCTGGTCGCCGTCGTCGTCACCTTCCACGCCACAAGCCGGGAGCGCTACGAGGTAGGGGCGCTGTTCGAGTTCGGCCGGGGTGGGGAAATCCGCGCGACCGTCGGCCGGGTGTTCGGGACGGCCCGCATCCGGTGGCTGGTGGTCGCCTACACGCTCATCATCTTCGCGTGGGAGGGCGTGCTCAGCTTCCTGCCGACGTTCCTGCAGGTGAGCAAGGGGTTCTCCTCGATATT
>JBDGQC010000096.1:3563-5378 GCA_042219375.1 Halolamina sp.
CCGGCTTCTTCGCCTGCCTCGCGGTGAGCGCGGCGATACTCTTCTGGCTGAGCTACGCCGACCGGGCGTCGGCGTGACCCGTCAATCAATCCCGGAATCCGCCGACCCGAGGTCGGCCAGCGTCGCGGCCACGGCCGCGCCGGCGTCCCGTAGCTGGTCGGTCTTCAGGTTCTCGTCGGGGCCGTGGACGTTCGACTCGCCGTCGCCGGGGCCGAACTTGGCCGTCTCGATGCCGGCGTGGGCGAAAAACCGCGCGTCGGTGAACCCGCGGGTGCCGCCGACGAGCACGTCCCTGCCGGTCACCGCCTCGGCGTTGCGCTCCAGGGACGCCACCAGTCGCCCGTCGCGGTCGGAGACGAACGGCCGCGCCCGGAGGACGGCGGTGACCTCAGCGGTCGTCCCGTCGGGGAGGGCCACCCCCGAAACGACTTCGCGGAACTCCGCCTCGACGTCGTCGAGGCTCTCCTCCGGCAGGACCCGCCTGTCGACGGTGAACGAACACGACGGCGGGACGACGTTCGTCTTGACGCCGCCCTCGACTGTGGCAGGCGTACAGGTCGCGTGGCCGATACCCGGCACGTCGCTGGTCCGCCGGCCTTTCAGTCGCTCGCCGTACGCTTCGAGTTCGGCGACGATTCGCGAGGCGGCGACGAGCGCGTTCGCGCCGCCCTCCGGGTTGGTCCCGGCGTGCGCGGATTTCCCCGACACATCGACCTCGAAGTGGACGACGCCGGCGGCGGCGTAATCGATTCTGTCCACGTTCCCCTCGACGATAGCGTAGTCGGCGTCCAGTTCCCCGCTGTCGACGACGTAGCCGGGGCCGGCGTGGCCGCCGGTCTCCTCGTCGGCCGTGATTGCGAGGACGACGGTCGCGTCCGCGGGGACCACGTCGGCGGCCTCAAGCGCCCGGGCCGCGAGCGTGTAGGCCGCGACGCGGCCCTTCGAGTCCTTGGCACCCCGCCCCCACACGCGGCCGTCCTCCATCGTCGCCGCGAAGGGGTCGTAGCTCCATTTCGACTCCTCGACGGGGACCGTATCCAGGTGCGCGTTCAGGACGATGGTCGGCCCCTCCCCCCGGGTGACGTACGCCAGGACGTTGGGGCGGGGCCCCTCCAGGCCGAGTTCCGCGAGGAGGTCCTCGGGCGCGTAGAGCGTCTCGACGTCCCAGCCGAACGATTCGTACTTCGAGGTGACCAGGCCGTGGATTTCCCCGTAATCGCCGGGTGGGTTCACGCTCGGCGTCCGAATCATCTCCCTGAGGAATCCGAGGGCGTCGTCGAACTCCTCGTCGGTCGCTGCCTCGATTGCCGCGATGTCGGTGGCGGTCATGGCCCGAGAGTGTCGGATGGGTGTGTTAAAGGTTCCCGCCCGGAGGGGTCAGGAATGCCGGCCGTGGTGGTAGACGACCCCCCAGATGAACGCGAGCCCTGAGGTGGCGACGACCAGCCCCACGAGGCTGGGGTCCGCCCGGACGCCCACCGTCTCCGTGAGGACGCTTCCCAGCAACGACGTCGCCTCTACCACCGTCGTCGCGTGGACCGAGAGGTAGCTGTCGAGGAGCGCCGCGATGACGAAACTGGAGAGCGCTGCGCCGGCGTGCGAGGCGCCTGAACTCGCTGGCATACCCCCACGAACAGTTTGGAAACCCAAGAAGTTACGCCCCCGCCGGGCGCTAGTCCCCGGCCCGCTCGGGCGGCGCCCACTCGTCCGAAATTTGCTGGGCCGACCTTATTGTCAGGTCGACGTAGTCGTCTACGTCCGCCGGGTCGACGACGTTGCCGTGAATCGGGGTGACGTACTCGATGTCGTAGATGT
>JBDGQC010000144.1:0-5373 GCA_042219375.1 Halolamina sp.
CCCGTACCAGGGTCCCCTATCAAGAGCAGATGCAGGTCCCCCCGGATGCGCGAGCCGTCGGGGAGATGTTTCGTCACGCCGGAGAACAGTTGGAGCACCATCGCGAGTTTCTCCTCCTCGTAGCCGTAGATGGCTGGTGCGAGGGAGCCGACCATCCGGTCGTAGATATCGGGGTTGTTGGAGAGTTCGACGATTTCGGCGATGTCCTCGTCGGTGATGTCCATGTCCTCGAACTCCTCGTCCTCCATCTCGATGGTGACCCCGTCCATGTAGAGGTCGAACAGCGCCGTCTTCTCCTGGCCCTGAGTCACCTGTTCGATGTGGAGGACCCCCGTCACCGTCACGTGGTCGCCGGCGGTCACGTTCCCCGTGATGTCGTCCTCGACGTTCACGTCGATGTTCTGTGGCGTCTCGCCGCCACGGAGCCCCTCAGGGCTCTCTTGGACCCGGAGCTTCTGGGAGTCGACGAACTCCGACTGGTCGTGGTTGACCTTGAACGGCCCCTGGCGCTCACAGCCCTGACACTCGTGGGGTTCCTGGAACCCCGAGTCAGTCTGGGGGATGTAGCTCATCGTCCCGCAGCGCTGGCACTCGAAGGCGGCCTCGGTCACTTTCGGGCGCACGTCCGTCGCCTTCCGCACGATACCCTTGATAGACACCAGCGAGCCGATGTGGTCGTCCTGCACCCGGAGGTCCCGGATATCGACGGTGTGTTCGGGCGGGAGGTTTCGCAGGCGAACGTGGGCCTGCCCCAGGCTCACGTCGGCAGGGAGGTCATAGAGCCGGAGCGCCTCCTCGGCGTACTCCTGCATCTGCTCGGGTTTCGTCAGATAATCCTCGGCGATGTCGCGGTCGAACGTGAACAGGTCGTTGTAGTCGATGTAGAGCGAGCGGCGCTCGTTGGGGTACTCCTGGGCGAGTCTCCCCACCTCGTCCCGGCAGTAGTTCCGGTAGAACTGGATGAACCGCTCGGTGAGTTCCTGGTTCCCTGCCTGAGCCATGTTACAGGCGTTATCGGCCTCATGGGTTAAGAGCTATCGCCTGGCTGTCGCCCCGTGTCGACAGGTAAGGCTTCGGGTCCCGGCGAAACAGTTAAGCCCGGTGCCTCCATGCCTACAGTTAGCATGGCAATAAGGGGCGAGGACCTTCGACGGAGAACAGGCGTCGAACGCGTGCTTTCCTGGTTCGACACCGAGGACGAGGAGCTCTCGGCCGAGGAAGCCTACCAGACGCTGGAAGACGAGTATCTCTACTGAGGCGTCGCCACGGCCCGGGCCGGCCGGAGCTATCGCAAGCGGATTCTCTCGTTTTCGACACAGCAGCCTCAGGCTCCCGGCTGGTCAGTTCCGCGTTCGGCCATCATCCCTGCAGCGCGGTCCGCCCATCCCGAGAAGTGGAACCCGGAGGCGACGACGCCCGCCATCCAGAGGTAGGTGGCGGCGATGGCGATGTAGGCGCCCAGCGCTTCCCACCCCAGCACCACCCCGAGCAGGTAGGTCAGGCCGAGTTGAAGGCCGAACACGCCGGTCACGCGGGCGAGGAAGGGAACGCGGGTTTCGCTCGCGCCCTGCAGGCCGCCCGAGAGCACCGAGAAGACCACCAGTCCGGCCGCCGAGAGGCCGTACACCTGCGCGAACGCGACGGCGAACGCGACGGTCTCGGGGTCCTCGGTGAACAGGCTCACGAAGCCGTCGGCGGCGAAGACGAGGCCCAGGCCGATGACGCCGACGGTGGCGACGCCCAGCCCCGCGACGGCCCAGCCCTCGAAGCGCGCGCCGCCGGCGTCGCCCTCACCGAGACGCTGGCCGACGACGACGCTGGCGGCGACGTTGTAGCCCCGCGACAGCGGGCCCGTCACCTGTTGATACATCCGGCGGCCGATCTGGAAGCCGGCGTTGACCGGCTGGCCGAACCCGAGCAGGATGGCGTTGAACGGGAACTCCGCCACCGTCGAGGCCAGCCCCTCGCCGATTTTCGGCGTGCTGATGACGACGAGCTGTTTGGCGATGACCAAGTCCTTCGGCCACGCGAAGGAGGCCTCCGACCAGTCGGTGGCGATGGCGAGACAGAGCATCGTCGCGGTGAACACGTTCGCGGCCGCGGTGGCGGCGCCGACGCCGATGATGCCCAGGCGCGGGAGTCCCAATGGGGCGAACCCGAGTCCGAACCCGAGGCTGCCCAGGATGTTCAGCCCGTTGGCGACGACGTTGACGTACATCGGCGTCCGGGTGTCGCCGGTGCCCTGGAGCGAGCGCGCGGCGATGAGCGCGACGTGGCGGGCGGGCGCGGTGGCGAAGATGATGGCCAGATACATCGACCCGAGTGCGACCACCCGGTCGCTCGCGCCCAGCAGGCGGATGGCGGGGCCGCCGAGGTAGAAGCCGAACAGCATGAACGGGACCCCGAGGAGCAGGCCCAACAGGATTCCCTGGGTGATGGCTTCGTCGCGGTTGGCCTCCGCGGCGGCGCCGGTGTCCTGACTCGACAGCGCGATGGTGCCGCCGCCGAGGCCGAGGCCGATACGGAGCGGGAGGCGCGCATAGAGGTCCGCGAGGCCGATGGCGACGACGCTCGCGGGGTTGAACGTCGCCGTCACGATTACGTCGACGGTCCGCATCAGCGTGCGGAACGTCTGCTCGGCCATCACCGGCCACGCGAGCGAGAGCACCCGCTTCCAGACGGAGCGAACGCGGGGCCAGTCCATACCCGAGGCTGTCGGGGCCTCCCCTTCACGTTGCCGAAACCGGCGCTCGCCGCGGGCCACCAGTCGGTGCTGTTTTGCCCCGACCCCGCAAAGCGACGGGCGTGTCCGAGGACGAGGACTGGCGCGCCGCGCTGTCGTCGGCGGGGGAGCTCACCCCCGAGATAGCGGAGGCCATCCTCGATATCCACGGCGACCGGGGCTCCCGCGCGATCGAGGCGGTTTCCGAGGGCCGGGTGAAGGAGTACCGCGACTTCACCGTCGTCGTCGGCCACGAGGACGAGTACGTCGTCGAGGAGGGTGGCTGTACGTGCGCGGACTCCGCCTACAACGTGGACCAGGAAAAAGGCGAACGGTGCTGGCACTCGCTGGCGGTGGATATCGCCGAACGGGTCGGCCGGGTCGACCACCACGACATGTGGTACTCGGACGTCCGGGAGTTCATCTGAGCACGAACCGCTCGTCTCGGCCGTGTTTTCGCCGGAAACCTGTCGGAACGGGGAGTCAGAAACGTTTAGACGGTTCGCCCGCTACCTATCCGTATGCCGGAATGTCCGCTCGCCGACGACTGTCCTAGCTTCTCGGAACGCATCGAGGGGATGGGCTGTCAACACTACGGCGACAAGGGGGGTGCCGAGTGGTGTAACCACTACGACATGCCCATCTACGAGCTCAAGGAGCAGCCCGTCAAGCCGGGCGAGGAGGTCCTCGTCGACGTGACAGACATCCACGAGAGCGGGGCAGGCGTCGGCCGGACCGAAGACGGGTTCATCGTGATGGTCGACGGGCTCCTACCGGAGTGCCGGGCGAAGGTGCGAATCGACCAGGTGATGTCCAACCACGCGAAGGCCAAGAAAGTCATCGAGAAGATGCCGCTGGAGGACGAGGAGGAGGACGGCGACACGGACGAGACAGAGGGCGAGACGGAGGCGGACGAGGCGGAAGAGGAAAGCGAGCGTCGGGGTCGTACCGATCGCGAGCGCCTCGGCTCCCGCGACAACTTCTGGGGCGGCGACAGCGGCTAATCACAGGTTCCGTCGGCGCGGACCAACGAACTGTAGCTTTTTGGCCTCCCACCGCTCAGTAGCGGATATGAACGACGGCGACGCCGAGGGCGCGCGGGATGCCGACAGCGTACGCGACGCCGACGGCGAGGCAGCCATCAACGCGAGCGACCTGCTCTCGCAGGCCGGCTTCGACGCGGAGAAGAACGTCCTCACCCGCCGGCAGGCACAGGTGCTCGCGCTCCGGGAGCGTGGCGTCCGCCAGTCGGTCATCGCCGACCGCCTGGGCACCTCGCGCGCGAACGTCTCGAGCGTCGAGGCGAGCGCGCGCGAGAACGTCGCGAAAGCCCGCGAGACCGTCTCCTTCGCCGAGGCGCTCACGGCGCCAGTCCGGGTGGCCGTGGACCCGGGCACGGACCTCTATGACCTTCCGGAACTGGTGTACGACGCCTGTGACGAGGCGGGCGTGAAGGTGGGCTACGCGGCGCCCGACCTGATGAAGGTGGTCAGCGACGCCGCCGGCGACGCCGTCCAGGGGCGCGAAGTGCGCGAGGAACTGCTCGTCAGCGTCACCAGCGACGGCCAGGTCCGGGTGCGGCGCTCCCACGAGCAGTAGCGACCCCGGAACGGGGGTGGCTCAGAACGCCCCGTCCTCTTTCAGCAGCGCGACGACCTCCCTGACTCGTTGGGCTTCGCCTTTCGGCACCACCAGCACCCGGTCGTCGTAGGCCACGACGGCCAGGCCGGAGACCCCGACCAGCGAGACGTGTTTGTCGTCGGTCGCCACGACGTTGTCCCCGGCGTCGATGGTGAGGTGCTCGCCGATAGCGACGTTCCCGTCACCGTTCTGGGGGAGCACCCGGTCGAGGGCGTCCCACGAACCCAAATCGTCCCACGTGAACGCCGCGGGCACGACCGCCGCGTTCTCGACCTGTTCGAGCACCGCGTAATCCACCGAAACGGGGTCTACGGCGTCGAATCCGGCCTGCGGGTTCCCGGCGTCGAGGGCGTCGACGAGCGGACCGAGCGGGGAGTCCGCGGCCGCCGCGAGGAACGCCTCGGGGGTCCACGCGAAGATGCCGCTGTTCCAGTAGTAGTCGGCGTCGACGTACGCCCGTGCGGTGTCGGCGTCGGGTTTCTCGTGGAACCGGGCGAGTTCGGCGAAGCTGTCCCCGCGGGCTGTCCGGCGCTCCGCGCCGGGTTCGACGTAGCCGTAGCCCGTGTCGGGGCGGTCGGGCGTGACGCCGAAAGTGACGAGGCGACCCGTCTCGCTCGCGACGCGTGCGCCGCGTGCCATCGTCTCCTGGAACGTGTCGGGGTCCGGAACGTAGTGGTCGCTGGGCATGGCGACGACGACGAGGTCGTCGCCGTCGGTCCCGTGTCGCTCGCGGATTTCGTGAGTCGCGTAAGCCAACGCCGGGCCGGTGTCTTTCCCCTCGGGTTCGGTGATGACCTCGGCGTCGGGTGCGTGGTCGGGGATTTCGTCGGCGAACTGTGGCCGGGTGGCGACGACGAGTTCGTCCGCGAACCCCGCACGGTCGGCGGTGCGTGCCAGCAGCGACTCGTCGCCGCCGATGGGGAGGAACTGCTTGGGTCGGTCGCCGCGGCTGGCGGGGTAGAGCCGCGAGCCGATACCGCCCGCGAGCACGAGGGCGACAGTCTTCATGG
>JBDGQC010000111.1:0-5275 GCA_042219375.1 Halolamina sp.
TCAGATACCGACGAGGCCGAACGCCAGTCCGAACGTCACCACGAGGCCGACGAGAAGCACCGCGATGCCGACGCCGACTTCGCGCATGCCGTACGCCTGCATCGGGGACGTGACGCGGCCGTCGCTTTCACCGTGCTCGTCATGTTCGTGTTCGTCGTGGTCGGCCATGTCGCCGACTCCGGCCGGCCCCTACTTTGCCCTGTCGGAACGTCGCCTCACCGGTCGAAGTAGCCCGCGTCCCAGAGAATCAGCCAGGCGATGATGAACGCGAACATCCAGAGGCCGAAAGAGATGATGAACAGGAACCACCCGACGTGTGGCCTCGCGCCGGACAGCAGCAGCCAGGCGCCGATAGCCATTCCCGCTATCGTCCCACCCACGACCACGCCTGCGACCTCCTGGTCGGAGTGAGGACCCAAAGACACACTCGTACCTACGTGCGCGGTGTGATAAGCGACGGGGCGCCAGCGTGTCAGGTCGAGGCGTCGACGGACGAAAGCGCGCGGTCGAAACACTCGCCGGTGAGCAGCAGTTCGTCGGCGTGTTCGTTGGCCTCCGGGCCGTCGTAGCGTTCGGCCACCTCCTCGATTGCCAGCAGGGTCGCCTGCCGCACCACGGCGGCTACGTCGGCGCCGGAGTAGCCCGCCGTTCTGTCGGCGACAGCGTCGAGGTCCACGTCCTCGGCGATAGGCTTGCCCTCGGTGTGGATGTCGAGTATCGCCCGCCGGGCATCGTGCCCGGGCGCTGGCACGTGGACGTGAGACTCGAACCGACCCGGCCGGAGGAGCGCGGGGTCGATAGCCTCCTTCCGGTTGGTCGCCGCCAGCGTGACGATGCCGGGATTGTCGGCGGCGCGGTCGAGTTCCGTCAGGAGTTGCGAAACCACGCGCTCGCCGACCGCCGAGTCGCTCTCGTCGCGTTCGGCGGCGATAGCGTCGAGTTCGTCGAAGAAGACGATGGCCGGCGCGGCCTGGCGTGCCCGCTCGAACAGTTCCCGCACGGCCTTCTCGCTCTCGCCCACGTAGCGGTCAAGGAGTTCCGGGCCGGCGACCTGGAGGAAGTTGACGCCGCTCTCGCCGGCGATAGCCCGCGCGAGCAGCGTTTTCCCGGTTCCGGGCGGGCCGTGCAACAGTACGCCCGTCGGCGGCGACGTGTCGGCCGCCTCGAACAGCGCACCGTAGGTCAGCGGCCAACTCACCGCGCGCTGGAGGGTCTGTTTGGCTTCGGAGAGTCCCCCGACGTCATCGAACGTCACGTCCGGCGTCTCGGCGACGTACTCCCGCATCGCGCTGGGTTCGACCGCGGCCATCGCCGACTCGAAGTCCGCACGGGTCACGGTGAGGTCCTCGACGTTGAGTCGTGTGACAGCCGTCGCCTCGCCGGCTTCGTCGTCGTCGCTCGCCTCGGGCGGCTCACGCCGGGCCCGGCGGAGCGCGGACATCGCCGCTTCCTTCGCCAGCGACGCCAGGTCGGCACCGGTGAAGCCGTGGGTGCGCTCGGCCAGGCGGTCGATGCGCACATCGTCGGCAAGCGGCATTCCGCGGGTATGGACTGAGAGCACCTCACGGCGGCCCGCCTCGTCGGGGACGCCGATTTCGATTTCCCGGTCGAACCGGCCGCCCCGCCGGAGGGCCGGGTCGAGTTCGTCCACGCGGTTCGTGGCGCCGATGACCACTACCTCGCCGCGGGACGCGAGGCCGTCCATCAGCGAGAGGAGTTGGCCGACGACGCGGCTTTCGACATCGGCCCCGCCCTCGCGTTTGGGCGCGACGGAATCGATTTCGTCGAAGAAGACGATGGCCGGCGCGTCCTCGGCGGCGCTCTCGAACACCTCCCGGAGCCGTTCCTCGCTTTCGCCCTTGTACTTGCTCATGATCTCCGGCCCCGAGATGGAGATGAACGTCGCGTCCACCTCGTTGGCGACGGCTTTCGCGATGAGCGTCTTCCCTGTCCCCGGCGGCCCGTGGAGCAGCACGCCCTTCGGCGGGTCGATGCCCAGGCGGGCGAACAGGTCCGGGCGCGCGAGCGGCAGTTCCACGGTTTCTCGCACGAGGTCGAGTTCCTCGTCGAGGCCGCCGATGTCCTCGTAGGTGACGCCGGTCACACCGGACACGCCGCTGCCGCCCTCCTCTGCTTGCGGCGACCGGGCGTCTGCGGGCGTCGATGGAGCGTCTGCGGGGGAGTCCGGGCTCTGGTCCGACTCGGCAGCACGGCCACCGCCGGTGCCGGTTTCCCTCCCGCCGTCATCTTCCGCATCGGCCGCCGCCTCGACGACAACTCGCACGTCAGTATCGTCGGTGACTCGCACGCGGCCGTCCGGGTCGGTCGCGTCGACGACGAACGCGACGCCCGAGAGACGTTCGATGCGGAGGCGGTCACCGGACTGGAGCGGGCGGTTCCGCACGTCCTCGGCGGCGAGGCGTTCGAGTTCGTCGGCGGGCACGTCCACGTCCCGGAGGGCAGCGGGTCCACGCAGGGTGACGCTGTCGGCCGTCGGGAGTTCCGCGGGCGAAACCCGGACAGTATCGCCGACCTTGACGCCGGCGTTGGCACGGCTGTCGGCGTCGATACGCACCACGCCCTCCGACACATCACCGCGGGCGGGCCAGAGTTTCGCGACGGTTTCGCGCTCGCCGGCGACGACCACCGTATCACCCGAGAGCAGGCCGAGTTCGCTCCGGGCCGACTCGGGCAGACGAGCGATACCGCGACCGGCGTCGCGCTTCTCGGCGGCACGAACTGTCAGCCGGAGCGAATCAGTCATGGGTGGATGGTCAAAGCGGGAACGGCTTGAGCGTGTGGGATTCCGGTGACGGCGCCCGCCGCCGTTCCCGCTCAGTTCTCCGCGGGAACCGTCCCGGCGACGGTGAACAGCGTTAGTGAACTGAAGAAACTCCCGTCGGGGTCCTGCAGGGTCGAGCGCCACGACGCGGCCGTCGCTTCGGAGACCTCGCCGTCGGCCTGGAGGCGCTCGATTCGCCCGGTAAACCCGAGGACGCCATCGGCAGTCTCGAAGTCGGTGAAGGTGAGCGTCGTCGGGGCGACCGTCACATCTCGGAGTCCAGCGTCGTCGGCGAAGCTCCGGAGTCGCCGACCCACCTCACCCCGGCGGGCGCACGACCATTCGGCGGAAACGAGGCGGTCGTCGATGTCCGCCTCCCCCGCCGCCAGCGTCAGCGTCCCCCAGTCGGAGTCGGTGACGACGACGCGGCCGCCCGGGCGGGAGACGCGGACGAGTTCGCTGAACGCCTCCTGCGGGGCAGGAAGGTGCTGGAGCACCCTGTCGGAGCGTGCGCCGTCGAAGGCATCGTCGCGGAAGGGGAGCCCGGTGGCGTCGCCCACGGAGAACACGGTATCCGCCGCTTCGTCGATCCCCCTCTCACCCGCCTCCCGTGTCCGCTCGCGGGCCGTCTCGACCATGGCTCGACTGGCGTCGATGCCGACGACGGTTCCTGCGGGGTCGATTTGTTCGGCCAGGGTGCGGGCGTCGTCGCCCGTGCCACAACCGGCGTCGAGAACGCGACCGTCCGCAGGCGGGTCGAGTAGCCTGTAGCTCTGCCGTTTTACTGCCTCGATCCGCTCGACCCCACTCACGGTGTCGAGATACGACCGGAAGCCGTCGGGGTCGCTCTCGTCGACTTCAGACCAGGGCGTGAGCGCGTCGTGTTCGGCCATATGCGGGGGTTCGCCGCGAGGCGCATAACCGTTCGGTCCACAGCGGAGTACTGGTCCGACCGTTCGGTTAATCCCAGAAGCTCTTGGTCCGGGCGTACTGGCGCTCCTGTTCAAGGATGTCCCGGTAGAAGTCCGCCTCGTCCTCCCGGAACTTGGCGATGATGCGCGCGGCGGTCTGGGGGCCGACGCCGCGGGCCGCCAGCGCCTTCACCGCCTTCATCCCGTGTTCCTGTACCAGGTTCGCGGATTTGAACGCCTTCCTGGTCATTCGCTCCTGTTCGGCATCTTTCTCCTCGGCGCGGGTCGCTTTGACCACCTCATCGGCCCAGGGGTTGAGTGCGGCGACCCGCGTCGAGCCACATTTTGGGCACTTGATGGGTTCACGGATACGACCCACCTCCTGTTTGCGGGTCCAGTCCTTACAGTGAACGCAGAACAGCAGCACCCGGTCGCTCTCAAGTCGGTCCCGGACTGTCTGAATCACGCTCGCGTCGGCGTTGTCCGGGACGAGGAACTCCCCGCCGGCCGAGCGCCCGCCCGCGCCGATGGGTGTGCGCTCGCGGGCCGTCGCGAGTTCTGCCTCACCCGACTGAAGCTCCGCGAGTAGCTCTTTTGTCGCTTCGACGGCCAAATCCTCATGGAAGACCTGCCGGAGCGCCTCCTCGTAGATGGGGGTGTTCTCAAGCGCCGCGAGCAGGCGGTCCGCACCGAACCGGCCCCGGCCCTGGTAGCGCTTGAGCGCGCCGAACTTCGCGGCGACGTGGGTCAGGGTGAACTTCAGCGCGTCCGAGTTCTTCAGCGCGAGTTCCAGAATCGCCTCGACGTGGTCCGGGTCCGTGTCGAGCAGCACGTCGCGGAACGCGCCGACGCCGACCCCGCCGGGTACCTCGAACTCGATACGGTACGGGTCGACCTCCATCCCGACCGAGGAGCCAGTCTGCTGCCCGACGAGCGCAGAACAGAGTCGACCCAGGGTTTCGTTGACAGTATGCCCGTAGGGGGAGTTGAGCACGACCGTTCGGCCCTGGCCCTCGATGACCAGCCTGTCGGCTGTCGGCACCGGGGCACCGGCCTCGACCTGTCGTTCCACGGGGTCGAGTGCCGTCAGAGCGGTGTGGTTCTCGACGGGGTATCGTTGCGAGAGGTCCGCGGCGACGGCTCGGCCGGTCGCTCCGTTCTCGAACTGCCTGGCCGCGACGCCGCGGTGGTCGCCCACTTCGTTCGCGACTGCGGCCGGGACCGGGATTTCCGAGCCGACCCACGTCGGTACCTCGCCGCCGGGATCCTGGACTGGCGAGACTTCGACGCGCTCTTCGTCCTCGTCGACCCGGTCGACACGCCACATCTCGCCGCGCTGGACGAACACCGAGCCCGGTTCGGCGAAATTAACCACGAACCGCTCGTCGAGCGTCCCGATGCCCCGTCTGGAGGAGACGTCGTACACCTCGTACGTCTCCTCGTCGGGAATCATCGAGAGGTTCGCGTAGTAGTACTGCCAGGTACCGCCGGATTTCTCCAGTCGGTCGTGGTCCTCCGCAAGCCAGAGGAGGCGGTTGTCCGATAGCTCCCTGACCACCTCCCGGAACTGCCGTTCCGTCAA
>JBDGQC010000191.1:0-3372 GCA_042219375.1 Halolamina sp.
CACTACCGCAGATTCAGCAACTGCGCGTGCTGCGTCCCGCCGATGTCGATAACCGTCGCCTCCTCAATCAGCCCCGCCTCGACGGCGACGCCGACACACTCCTCACCGACGAGGTTCGCCACGCTCGCGCGCTTCAACCCCGCAACCACGGCGTCGGCGTCGGCGACGACCGCCTCCTCGCCGCCGTAGAACGACTCCCGGACCGTCAGCGAAATCTCGCCGTTCTCGAACGTCTCACCCACGAGGCCGTCGTCACAGACCGAGACGAGCAGGCCGCGTTCGGTGTCACGCTCGCGCAGCAGCATTCAGTACTCCTCGACCATCGCCTGCTCGGCCTCCTCGCGGATCTCCTCGGCGCGCTGGCGGACCTCTTCTGCCTCCTCCTCGCGGCCCACCTCCTCCAGGGCGCGCACTTTCTCCTCCAGCAGTTCGGGGTTGCGCATCCCGAGTCGCTGGGCGTTGTTGAAACAGTCGACGGCGTCCTCCGCCAGCCCGCGTTCGAGCAGGAAGAAGCCGCGGTTGTACCAGGCCTGCGCGAACCGCGGGTCCTTCTCGACGGCGTTCTCGGCGTGCCGCAGCGCCTGCTCGGTCCGGCCGAACTCCCAGAGCGCGTAGGCGAGGTTGGTCTCCGCGGTGGCGGCGTGCTCGGAATCCGGGTCGATGTCGAGCGCTTCTTCGTACGCGCCGATTGCGGCGTCGTACTCCTCCAGTTCCGCGTGGGCCGCCCCCTTGTTCACCCAGGCCTCCTGTTCGAGCAGGTCGTCGTCGGTGAACTTCGCGGCGCGCTCGAAGGTCGTCGTCGCCTCCTCGTAGCGATTAATCTGCGTGTAGGACAGCCCGACGTCGAGCAGTTCCTCGGCGTCAACCTCGTCCTCGGGGATGTTCCGTTCGTCGAGCAGGTCCGAGACCACGCGGGAGTCGACCGGGTCCACCTTCGACGGGTCCACTTTCAGTTCCGGCGGGTCGAGGTCGAACTCGTCGAAGTCGTCGGGGAGTCCCTGCCCCTCCGAGAACTCGTGGCTGCCTTCCTCACGGGGGTCGTCGGTCATTACCCGTGGTTCGCGTTTCTCGGGGGTAAGCGTTACGCGTCCGGGAGTTCCCAACGTTTAGTCCTCGCCGGCCCCTACCCTGATGCATGCGACTGTTCTTCGCTGTCGACCTGCCGGCGGACCTGACACGAGGGTTCGCGAACCTCCAGGCGGAGTTCGAGGCCGCGGAGGGGCTGAGCTTCACCGACCCCGACCAGGCCCACGCGACGATGAAGTTCATCGGCGATATCAACGAGGACGCCGAGGGGGAGGCCGGCGACACCCGTCTCGACGACGTGAAGCTGGCGGGCGCCGCCGCCGTCGATGCGTACAAGGGCGGCCACCAGGCCGAACCAGACAACGAGGCCGACGGCGAGGTTGCGACCGGTCCGTTCGAGATGGAGGTCGGGGGTCTCGGCGTCTTCCCCTCACCGGACTACATCTCGGTACTCTGGACCGGAGTCCGGGACGGCGCCGCCGAACTGACCCGCCTCCACTACGCGCTGGAGGCCGAGACGACCGAACTCGGCTTCGACCCCGAGGACCACGCGTTCACGCCGCATTTCACGCTGGCCCGGATGAACGACCCCCGCGGGAAGGAGCTGATTCAGGACCGTCTCGGGGAGTACGACCCGACGGTCGGCCGGTTCGAGGTAACCGAACTCAAACTCAAACGCTCGACGCTCGGATCTGAGGGGGCCGAACACGAAACGATTGCCCGATATCCGCTCTGACCCCCAGTCGACTTGACTCGGGCCACTACTGTTTTCGCCGTCGCGGCCGCACCCGCGCCCATGTTGGATGTCCCGTTCGGAGACGCCGAGGAATCTCTGGCACGCCGGCGCTACGAGGAGTGCCAACAGCGGCGGGAAGCCGCGGCCACGACGCCGGACGAGCACGCCCGGCGCGCCGAGGCCTGCGTCGAGACGGGCACGTTCGCGCTCGCGTTCGACACCGCCCGCGAGGCACACGACGCCTTCGGCGACGCCGCTGACGCGTATCTCGACAGCGTCGAGGGCCGCATCGCCGACCCCGTCGGCACCGACTACGCAGCCCTCCCGCTCCACACCTGGCGGGGCGCGTACGCAGCCCTGCTCGCGGGCGACCGACACCGCGCGCGCGCATTCGCCGACGCGGTCGAGATGTCTGACCAGGAGCCGGAACCCGGCCTCGGACTCGACGGCCACCCGTACTGGTACGCCCGCGCCGTCGCCGCCGCCGCTGCGGGCGACGACGAGGCTGCGAGCGCGGCGCTGGAGGAGACCCATCCCGGGAACCCGTGGGCCGTCGGCACGACCGCGATGGTCCGCGGCGCCGTCGAGTCGGACCGCGGTGCTGTCGAGACGGGGCTGGACGACCTGCTGGAGCGCCACCGCGAGCGCGTCACGGACATCGGACGCCGGGAACTGCACGCCACGGTGTTCGCCGCTGAAGCGACGGCGCTAACGCTGCTCGCCTGGGAGCGGGGAGCCGAGTACGACCCCGAGAGCCGGTTCGTCCCCTCGTCGTTCCTCTGGGAGACGCTCCCGAGGCTTTCCTGAGCGACTGCGTATCTACTCGCGGCGGCGTCCGCCGTGGCCGACACCGCCTCACCGTTGCCGGCGTCCGCCGTGGCCGACACCGCCTCACCGTTGCCGGCGTCCGCCGTGCCCCGGATAGTCGCGCTCGAACCGCTCGGCGATTTCGTCGTCCGATAGCTCGATAACCACCGGTCGGCCGTGCGGGCAGGCGTAGGGGTTCTCACAGCTGTCCAGCGCCGACAGGAGGTCGCTCACCGACCCCTCTGTGAGCGACGTGTTGCCCGTTACCGAGGGGTAGCATGCCAGGTCGGCCAGCAGTTCGTCGACGACGTCCTCGACGGCCTCCGCGCCACCATCCGAGACGAACGCCCCGAGGACGTCCCGGAGCAGTTCCGGGTCGAGCGCGGCGTCGAACACCGCCGGGACCGCCGTTACCGAGACGGTTCGCTCGCCGGCGCCCGGCTGACCGGCGCCCGTCCTCTCCGTCTGCTCGGCCTCGAAACCGAGCTCCGCGAGCGCGTCGGCGTGGCTGGCGAACAGTTCCGCCTCCCGCGCGGTGAGCTCCAGGTCGACCGGCGCGGCGAGCGCCTGTGTCGCCATCCCGTCGGCGAACTGCTGCTGGAGGCGCTCGTAGTTCACCCGCTCGTCGGCGGCGTGTTGGTCGATGAGCACCAGGCCGCCGTCGGTTTCGGCGACGACGTAGGTGTCGTGTAGTTGCCCGAGCACCCGCATCGCCGGCAGGGAATCGAGCGCGCCGCCGGCATCCGCCTCGCCGCCGCCGAGGGCCTGCTGTCGCGCGGCTGCGAAGGACCGCTCCGAGGCGT
>JBDGQC010000191.1:3472-5253 GCA_042219375.1 Halolamina sp.
TCGCCGCCGCCGAGGGCCTGCTGTCGCGCGGCTGCGAAGGACCGCTCCGAGGCGTCGCCGCCGGCGGCTTCCGCGGTGAACGGTCTGTCAGTCTCCGACCGGGATTCGCTCCGCGCGTCGCCGCCGGAATCGCCGGGGCTGTTGGTCCCGCTCTCTGTTGGTTGCTCCGCCGCTGGCTCTGCGGACCCACCGGAGATATCCACGGACCAGTCGTCACTCGCCTCGAAGTGATCTTCCTCGGGCACCGGTTCGTCACCCCCGCTGTCGTTCTCTTCGGTCCAGTCGTCGAGCGTTTCGCCGTCTGCATCGTCGCCAGTCGCTGGTTCTGCCGGGTCAGTCGGCTCACCGCTTCCTGTTCCGGTATCGCGAGTCCCGCCGGACGTGCCGAGGCCCGACTGCTTCCGGGAGCCTGTCGACTGGTTCCGTCGCCCGCTTCGACGGTCGTCGACGCCGCTCTCGGTTTCGTGGCGCGTGTTCGCGCCGCCGACCACCTCGTCGTCGCCGTCACGAGCCCCGCCGCGCGGAGCGTCGTCGCCCGGCCGCACCGGCGCTTCGTCGGCTTTCGACTGCCCACGCGGTGCGGACCGTCGGACCAGTCCGTGGTCCAGCAGCGCCTCCGTGACGGCCGTCTCGACGGCGCTTTTCACGCCAGCCTCGTCGTCGAAGCGCACCTCCATCTTCCGTGGATGGACGTTCACGTCGACGGTTGCGGGGTCCACCTCCACGAACAGGACCGCGAACGGGTAGCGGTCGCTGGCCAACTGGCCGCCGTAGGCGTCGAGTACTGCTTCCCGGAGCGCCGACGCGGTGACGTACCGGTCGTTGACGAACGTCGAGAGGTATTCGCGGCCCGCACGGGTGGTCTCGGGGTGGGAGACGAGTCCCTGGACGGTTAGCACAGGGGTGTCCACCTCGGCCGCATCCGTATCAATCGGGGTGCCCTCGGCGCGCCATTCCACGTCAATCATCGCCTCCGCCACCTCGCGGCCGTACACCGAGAGCACCGTCGAGCGCAGGTCGTCGTTGTCGACGGACTGCGTCCGGCTGTCGGTTCGTCCCCCGCTGCCTTCGGTGGCGAACACCTCGCGGCCGTCGTGCTCCAGCGAGACGGCTACCCCGGGATTGGCCAGCGCGTACTGCGTGACCACGGTGTTGACGTGGTCGAACTCCGTGGCGTCGGTCTTGAGGAACTTCCGGCGCGCGGGGACGTTGTAGAACAGGTCCTCCACCTCGACGACGGTCCCTGCGGGACAGCCAGCGGGTTGGGGGTCGCCGATGTCGCCGCCGGAGACGGTGAGTTCGTGGCCCACCTCGCCGCCGCGGGGTTTCGAGCGGACGGTCATCCGCGAGACTGCGCCGACCGCTGCCAGCGCCTCGCCGCGGAAGCCGAGCGTCCCGACGCCCGCCTCCAGGTCGGAGATATCTCCGATTTTCGAGGTGTGGTGGTCCCTGACCGCGAGGTCCAGTTCCGCCTCGGTCATGCCCACGCCGTCGTCCCGCACCCGGATACCGTCCTTGCCGCCGCGCTCGACGGCGACGGAGACGCGGGAGGCGTCGGCGTCGATGCTGTTCTCGACCAGTTCCTTCACGACGGAGGCGGGGCGCTCGACCACCTCGCCCGCGGCGATGCGCTGGACCGTCTCCTCGTCCAGCGAGTGGATGCTCGGAGTGGCTTCCTCCTCGGACATCGTTACTCGCCGACGGCCCGCTCGATGGCGCGCCGCTGGGTGTCGTTCAGGTTCCGCTCGATAGCGTGCTCGGGGGCCATCCACACCGCCCGC
>JBDGQC010000165.1:0-5174 GCA_042219375.1 Halolamina sp.
CAGGAGGGCGAGACGCTGGCCGTGGTCGGCGAATCCGGCTGTGGGAAATCCACGCTCGGCCAGACGCTGCTGAACCTCCACGGCGCGACCGACGGCTCGGTGCAGTTCCGCGGCGACGAGTTGACGGGGCTCTCCGACCGGGAGATGCGCCCCTATCGCCGGCGGATGCAGATGATCTTCCAGGACCCGCTGGCGTCGCTCAATCCGCGCCAGACCGTCGGCGACATCGTGACGGCGCCGATGGAGGTCCACGACATCGGTGAGGACGCCGAGGACCGCCTCGAACGCGCCGAGGCGCTCCTTGAACGGGTCGGCCTCGAAGCCGCGCACGTCGACCGCTACCCTACGCAGTTCTCCGGGGGCCAGCAGCAGCGTGTCGGCGTCGCCCGCGCGCTCGCGGTCGAACCCGAACTCATCGTGGCCGACGAGCCAGTAAGTGCGCTCGACGTGAGCGTGCAGGCCCAGATTCTGGAACTGCTGGAGGAACTCCAGGCGGAGTTCGGGCTCTCGCTCCTGTTCATCACCCACGACCTCTCCGTCGTCCACCAGGTGGCCGACCGGGTCGCGGTGATGTATCTCGGCGAAATCGTCGAGACGGGGCCGGTCCGTGAGATGTTCAACGACCCCGAGCACCCCTACACCAAATCGCTGCTGTCGGCGGTGCCGCGCATCGACCCATCGGCTCGGCAGGACCGCATCATCCTCGAAGGGACCGTTCCCTCGCCGATTGACCCGCCGGAGGGCTGTCGGTTCCACACGCGGTGCCCGGCGGTCATCCCGAACGACGCGTGGACGGGGTCACAGCAGGCGTTCCGCCACGCGTTCACGTTCCGGAACCGGGTGGAGGCCGGCGAACTCGACCCCGACGCCGTGCGGACGCGGCTCGAAGCCGAACTCGGGGAAACCGACGACGATACCGTGGCCGACCGGCTCATCGAGAACGCGCTGCCCGGCGACCTCTCGGACCTGCCCGAAGCGGCGACCGAGCCGATTCGAACCGCTGCCCAGCAGGTGGCTGCCGGCGACGAGGACGACGCAACCGGGACGGTACAGGAGGCGTTCCCCTCGCCCTGCGTCGCCGAGGCGCCGCGCACGGTGAAACCGGCACCGAACCGGACGGCGGCGTGTCACCGGGTGGACCCGGAACACGACGCCGACGCGGAGTTCTGAGGGGGCGCCGTTTCAGTCGAAAATCCGCTCCTTCGATTCCTCGCTGAACCCGTCGCTGGCCTCGACGGCCGCCTCGTACACCCGGCGGAGTTCGGCGACGGGCGTCTCGTGTTCGTCCACCCGCAGGTCGTGGAACGCGGTGGTCCGGGGCGCCTTGATCAGAATCGCCGCCGATGAGTGGCCGCGCTTGTCGCCGCCCGCCTCGACACCCGCTGCGAGTGCGTCCAGCAGGCGCTCGCCGATGCGACCCTCGGTGTCCTCGAAGGCGTCGATGACCGCGGGCAGGGTGTCGCCGGTGGCGAGCATGTTGCCCGCAGCGGTGACACCGTCCCGAACGTCGTGACCGCACCACTCGTCGCAGTCCTCGCCGGTGAACGCGAAGCTGTTGCCGCGCCGGTCGACCCCGTGGAGTTGGCGGAGTTCGCTGTGGTCGTCCTGTTCCAGCAGGCCGGGGAGCGCGTCGTCGACCGCAAGGTCCGAGAGGAGGTCGATGCCCCGCCGGCCCAGCCGAACGTTGACGAAGCTCTGGGTCGCGACGGCACCCTCGTGGCTGACGTAGGGACAGAGTGCCCCGACCGCGGGCGCGTCGGTGGCGACGGCGATGGCGAACGCCGGGCCGTCGCCGGCGTCGTGCTGGTCCGACGGGACGTGGGTGCAGACGGAGAACGTCATGGGTAGACGGTGGCTGCGTGGGAAAAAATACTGCCGCCGAAACTATTTGGTGGGATACTTTACCCACCCTCGGTCTACAGTTCTTGCATGCAAGAACCGAACCTCGACAGGTTCACGTCGCGACGCTCGACAGCCTACGCCAACCGCGGGATGGTGGCGACCAGCCAGCCGCTGGCCACGCAGGTCGGCGTCTCCACGCTGGAGGACGGGGGGAACGCCTTCGACGCGGCCGTCGCCACCGCAGCGGCGCTCAACGTGGTTGAGCCCACCTCGACGGGTCTGGGCGGCGACGTGTTCGCGCTATACAAGACCGCCGACGGCGACGTGGGTGCGATGCGCTCCTGTGGAGGCGCGCCTGCCGAGGCTACGCTTTCGAACGTCCGGGAGGCCGTCGCCGAGGAGCAGGACGTGGCCCCCGAGGAGGCGGAGATGCCCAGCACGGGTGCACACGCCGTCACCGTCCCCGGGACTGCACGGGGCTGGGAGCTGACCGCCGAGGAGTTCGGGACCAAGTCGCTGGGCGATCTCCTCCAGCCGGCGATTCACTACGCCACCGAGGGCTACCCCGTCTCCGAGGTCGTCTCCTCGCAATGGCAGCACGCCGAGCGGCTGTTCGAGTCCGAGCACGCCCGCGAGGCGTATCTCTTCGACGGCGAGGCGCCGAGCACGGGCCAGCAGGTCAGCCTCCCACGGCTCGGCGAATCCCTCGAAACCATCGCCGCGGAGGGCGCCGACGCGCTCTACGAGGGCGAAATCGGCGAAAAGATCGCCCAGGAGGTGCAGGCCGAGGGCGGGTTCCTCACCACGGAGGACCTCGCGGCGTTCGAACCCGAACTGCTCGACCCGGTCTCGACGACGTACAACGGCGCGGAGGTTTACGAACTCCCGCCGAACAACCAGGGGCTCATCGCGCTGGAGGCGCTCAACATCGCCGAGGAGGTCGGCGCCGCCGACCACCCGCTCGACTCGCCCGAGCGCGTTCACTACTTCGCGGAGGCGCTGAAGGTCGCGTTCCACGACGGCCACCACTACATCACCGATCCCGAGTACGAGGACCACCCACCGCTGGCCTCCAAGGACTGGGCCGAGGAGCGCGCGGAACTGGTCGGCGAGGAAGCAAACCACGACGTGAGTTTCGGCGTCGAGGGGAGCAACGCCGAGGACGCCGACACCGTGTTGCTCTGTGTCGCCGATGACGAGGGGAACGTCGTGTCGTTCATCAACTCCCGGTTCGCTGGGTTCGGGTCAGGCCTGGTCGCCGGGGACACGGGCATCGCGCTGCAGAACCGCGGCTCCTCGTTCTCGCTTGAGGAGGACCACCCCAACCGCATCGCGCCCGGCAAGCGCCCGTTCCACACGCTGGTTCCAGCAATCGCCGACTTCGCGCCGGACAGCGAGGAGGAGGACTGGGCAGCCTTCGGCGTGATGGGCGGCTACATGCAGCCACAGGGTCACGTCCAACTCATCTCGAACATCGTGGATTACGACCTGCCGCTCCAGGCCGCGCTCGACCTGCCGCGCTGGCGCTACCGCGCCGACGACGAACTCGGCGTCGAAGAACGGATGAACGGGAACGAGCGCCTGAGCAAACTCGCCCGGAAGGGCCACAACGTGCGGGTGTTCCCGCCGAGCGCGTTCGGCGGCGCACAGATCGTCCGGAACCAGAACGGGACGCTCTCGGGAGCGACCGAGCCCCGGAAGGACGGCAGCGCACAGGGTTACTGATAGTTCGGGGCTCCGAACCGCACCGAAACCGGTTAGCACGGCGCCGCCGGATGGCTGGCCATGCGCCAGTTCCTCGTCATCGGCCACGACGCCCCGACCGAGCCGTCGTTCTCGCTCGACGATATCGCGGGTGGGGCCGGCCGCCTCGACGTGCTGTGTCGCTGTGTCAACTCGGCGTTTTTCCTCTCACACGACATCCGCGAGGACGTTCGGGTGCATCTCGTCCTCGGCGACGAGTATACTGTGCGGTTCGACGGCGCCGACCTCCGGCGACTCAACCCCGACGAGCGTTCGACGGCGGCGTTGATTCGCGGCGCGCTCGACCGGCGCGAGGAGGCAATCGGCCACCAGCCAGTCGAGTCGAGTCCCGGCGTCTCGCTCTATCGCATGGGGTTCGAGGCGACGCTGTCGGCGGTCAGTCGCGACGCGACGGTGGTCCAACTCCACGAGGCGGGCGCCCCGCTCGTCGAGGCCGAACCGCCGCCGGACCCGCTGTTCGTGCTCTCGGATCATCACGACTTCACGACGGCCGAGGCCGAGCGCGTGGGCGAAGCCGCCGACAGGCGCCTCCGTGTCGGCCCGAAACGGCTCCACGCCAACCACGCCATCACCGTCGCGCACAACTACCTCGACACGGACGGGTTCGTGACGTACTGACAGGATAACCCGGCGATGGCGACGTGGTTTCCCGTGTCACGGTCCCGTTGGGTTTATCCTACACCCGTATCATCCCACCCACATGTCCCTCAACATCGGTGACGCGCTCTCCACAGGTGCGGAGAAACTGCAGACTACGGCGGGCCTCCAACTCGGGGCGCTCTCGGTCATCGCGGTGTTGTTGACGAGCGTCGGGTCGGACTCCATTGTCACCGCCCTCGGCGCGCCGATGGCTCGTACCGGACAGCCTGCGCTGGCGCTGCCGGTCGGCACGGCAGGCGGCGCGGTGCTGATGCTTCTGGGGCTCGTGCTCACCTTCGTTCTCACTATCGTTATCCTCCGAACGATGGACCACGAGACGGCGAAGTTGGACGCCATCCCCGCCGGCGTGACTGACACGCTGGCCAAAACGACGGTGTTCCTCGTTGTCGCCGGTATCATCCAGGGAATCGCGGTGGCCATCGGCCTCGTGCTCCTCATCGTCCCGGGGCTGTTCGCTCTCGTGAGCCTCTACTTCGCGCAGGTGTACATCGCCGTCGAGGGCGAGGGCCCAATCGAAGCGCTCTCTTCGAGTTGGTCGCTCTCGAAGGGGAGTCGGTTCTCGATTTTCGGGCTGGTGCTCGTTCTCGCGGTCATCGGCGCCCTCAGCGCCCTCGTCGGTGAGGCTGTCGGCTTCGTGAGTCCGACGGTCGGCTCGCTGGTCTCACTGGTCGTCTCCGGGTTCCTTACCGTCTTCAGCTCCGCGACGCTGGTCGATGCCTACCACCAGCTTTCGGCCGAGCAGGCGGAGCAGGAGGACCTGCTCGAACAGCCAGCGTAGGGGGCGGTCGGAGTGGTGTCCCTGGTTCGACGTGGCAGATAGCAACCCTTAACCTCCCAGCCCGCTATCGTTTCCCTGCGGGCCGGTGGGGTAGCTTGGTATCCTTCGGCCTTCGGGTGGCCGTAACCGC
>JBDGQC010000146.1:0-5140 GCA_042219375.1 Halolamina sp.
TACCACTCGATGTCGGTCTGGTCGCCGAACGTACAGCACATCACGATGCCCGACCCCGTCTCGCGGTCGACCCGCTCGTCCGCGATGATGGGCACTTCCTGGCCGAACAGCGGAACCCGGGCGTGTTCGCCCACGAGGTTCTGGTTCTCGTCGTCCTCCGGGTGGACGAACACGGCCACGCACGCGGGGAGGAGTTCGGGCCGGGTGGTGGAGATGGTGAACTCGTCCTGCCCAGTAGAGTCCGAATCGACCACAGCAAACGCGATATCGGTGAAGTGGCTGTCCTGTTCGTCGTCCTCGGTCTCGACCTGCGAGATGGCGGTCTCACACTCCGGGCACCAGATGGCCGGCGCGCGCTTGCGGTACTCCCGGCCCTGCTCGTAGAGGTCGATGAAGGAGAGTTGCGAGATGCGCTGGACCCGCGGCTCGATGGTCCGGTAGGTGTTGTTCCAGTCGATGGAGAAGCCGAACGTCTGCATGTTCTCGGTGAACTCGTCCTCGAAGCGGGCACAGACCTCCCGGCATTTCTGCTGGAACTCGCGGCGCTCGAAATCCTGGTGCCGGATGTCGAGTTCGTCCTCGGTCAGGCGCTCGGAGGCGATGCCGTTGTCGTCGTAGCCGAACGGGTAGTACACCTCCTTGCCCTGCATCCGGGTGAAGCGGGCGACGATGTCCTGCAGCACGGTGCCGTAGACGTGGCCCCAATGGAGGCTCCCCGATACCGTGGGCGGCGGCGTGTCGATGGCGAAGGCGGTGTCGGGGTCGTCGACACCCTCGTAGGCGTAGGTCTCGTCGTCGACCCACCGCTGCTGCCATTTCTCCTCGACCGCGTCGGCGTCGTAGGGGCCGCTGGGCATGTTGCCTGAACGTTCCCGTGAGCGCCTGTTAAAGAACTCGGTCCTGTGGGTAGGGTTGTGAGTGGGTTCGACCGAGCCACGCGAACCACAACCCAGATACCCGGCGACCGAGAGCCACCCACCATGCAGACCTACCTCTCGCTGGAATACGCCCACGAGGAGACGCTCCCGCCGGGCCACGCGAACGAACTCCGCACGCCGGAGGCACTCGTCGAACACTTCCTCGACGCCCACACGGACGCGGGTGACCGCGTCTTCGACCCCTTCGCGGGCTACGGTACGACACTCCGGGTCGCCGAGCGACTGGACCGCGTCCCCTACGGCGTCGAGTACGAACCGGAACGGGTCGAGTATATCCGGGAACACCTCGCGGCGCCGGACAACGTCCGCCAGGACGACGTGCTCGACCTGGACCTCTCGTGGGTTCCGACCTGTGACTACTGTTTCACCTCACCGCCGTTCATGGAGCGAACGGACCACCGCAACCCCTTCGAGAACTACGCCGGCGAGAGCAGTTACGACGCCTACCTCGACGACATCGAGACGGCATTCAGCCGGGTCGCGTCGGTGCTGGCCCCCGGCGGCACCGTGGTCATCGACGTGGCGAACATGAAGTACGAAAACCGGGTGACGACGCTCGCCTGGGATATCGCCGACCGCGCCGGGACCGTCCTCGATTTCGACGGCGAGGTGGTGGTCACCTGGGATGACGCCGAGGACAACGACCGGAACGGGGCGTTCGGCTACGGCTACGACCACTCCTACTGTCTGGTGTTTTCGAAAGACGGCGACCGCTGAGCGGCCGACTCAGTTCGCCAGCGCGTCCAGCCGGAACTCGAAGCCGGCCACCGGGACCTCCAGATCGCGCTCGACCAACACGTCGGGGTGAAGTTCCCCGATGACACCGACGCTCTCGCCGTCGATGACCACCGCGGCGGCCCGGCCGTGGATGAAGCTGGGGTGGTTCGTGGCGGGCGTCGTCAGGTCGACATCGAACTCCCCCACGAGCGCCTGCAGGCGCGCCTTCGCGTCCTCGTAGGTCGCGTCCGTTCGGGCGAGCACGCCCGCGACCGTGCGGTGCTCGGCGACGTTCGTGTTCTCGGCCTCGTCACGCTCGGCGACGAAGCCCACCTCCGCGAGGTCCTGCGGGTAGCGCCGGTGGGTGTTGTTCTCCAGGACGTGCAGCAGCGACGGGAGTGCCCACGTCCGAAGCTGGGTGTAGTCCTCGCTGTAGGCGCTGGTGACGTTCACCGCCTCCTCGCCGCCGAGCACGTCGCTGCCCTCATCGACGTTCATCCGTTCGTAGTTCTCCGCGGGCGAACTGAGATGGAAGTTCAGCAGGTCCTCGAAGCCGAGGCCGACGATCGCGGTCCGGGCCGCGCGCTCCAGCCGGCTCCGCTCGTGGCGGCCGCCGATAGTGCCGATGTCGGGGTAGTTCGGCTCCAGGTCCCCGAAGCCGTAGGCCCGTCCCACGTCGTCCACGAGGTCGGACGGGTGGAGCACGTCGACGCGGTAGGGCGGTATCTCCACCTCGTACTCGGTCTCCTCGCCGAGTTTGGTCGTGGCGTCCAGCCCCGAGCGGGCGAACAGGTCCTGCACCTCGTCCATCTCCAACTCGACGCCCAGCGTGCCCTCGATGCGCTCGTGGCTGACCGTCTTCCGGCGCGTCTCGAAGTCCGGCCGCACCAGGTGGTCGCCGTTGCGCTCGCCCGGCGCCTCGGGGTCGTACACCACGTCCACCTCCTCGACGGTGGCGCCGCGGGCGTCGAGCGCGTAGCAGACGATAGCGAGCATCCGGTCGACCGTCCACTGGTCGGTGCCGGTCATCTCGACCAGCAGTTCCCGGGAGTCCGTGCTCACCTCGGTGCGCCGGCCGTTGATCACCGGCGGGAACGAGAACAGCCCCAGTTCGTCGTAGATGGCGGGGTAGCGCCCGTACTCCTCGATGATGTCGGCGTATTTCTCACCGGTCGGGTGGTCCGCGAGCACGTCGGCGGGGCTCATCTCCCGGTCGGCGTCGAGCGGGACGAACGTGTCGCCATCGGGGTCGATGCCGCGATAGGTGATTGTCGGCCCGCCCGTGTCGGTTGATTCGTCGCCCCCGCCGACGGGGGTGAGGTCGTCGGTCGGGCTGCTGGTGTCGCCGCCGAGTTCCGCCTCCTCGATGCGCTCGCCTTTCAGCATCGTCAGGTCGTGGATGCCGATGGCGCCTTTCGCACGGCCGCGGCCCATCGTTGCGTGAAGCTTCTCCTGGAGCTGAATCAGCGAGTCGAGCGCCGCCTCGTCCAGGTCGACGCCGCGGATGACGGCCCCGGTGACGTACGGTCGCTCCTCTGGCACCGATTCCTCCACCTGAATCGTCCAGTCCGGGTCGTTCGTGTCCGGGATGTACACCCCACGGTCCTCGCCGTACTGGTAGCGAAGCGAGCGCGCGACCCCCTCGACGGAGAGCCGGTCGAGTCGGTCGGGGGCGAACTCGAACTGCAGGTCGCCGTCCTCCGTCTCGCCCTCGAACTCCAGGCCGAGGTCGAACAGGTCCGCCTTGAGGTCGGCGTCGGATTTCTCCTGGTGGTCGGTCAGCGTTCGCAGTTCGTCGGCGTCGATGTCGACGACGGGCATCAGTAGATCACCTCCGTGTTCCGCAGGAACGCCAGGTCCGCGAGCGTGCCGTGCAGGTCGCGGATGTCGTCGGCGCCGGTGTACAGCATCGCCAGCCGCTCCAGCGCCAGCCCCCAGGCCATCACGTCACACTCCACACCCAGCGGTTCGAGCACTTCGTCGCGGAACAGCCCCGAGTTCCCGATTTCGATGAGTTCGTCGGTCTCGGGATGGCGGCCGAACAGCTCGAAGCTCGGCTCCGTGTACGGGTTGTAGTGGGGCTTGAACTGCACGTCCGTGATGCCGAACTGCGCGTAAAACTCCTCGAAGGTCCCCATCAGGTCCCGGACCGAGAGGTCCTCGGCCATCACCCAGCCCTCGATCTGGAAGAACTCCAGCAGGTGCGTGGCGTCGATGGTGTCGTTGCGGTACGCCTTCTCCACCGAGAAGTAGCGCTGGGGCGGGTCGAGGCTCCCAGACTCCGACGGCTGCCCGTCACCGTCCGAGAGTGCCTCGGCCACTCCCGAAAGGTACCGCATCGAGAGCGAGGTGGTGTGGCCCCGGAGCGCGACCTCCTTGGCGAACCCCTCGTCCCAGGGCGAGTGATAGCCGTCGCCGTCCGGCCCGACGCCCTCGCGGTGGGCGTTCTCGACGGCCGCCACGAGGTCCTCTGGGAGTTCGTCGACCGGGTCCACGTCCAGCGCGAACCGGTCCCAATGGGTGCGGGCTGGGTGGTCCTGGGGCATGAACAGGCAGTCGTTGATCCAGAAGTCGGCGTCGGCGTGGGGGCCCTGCATCTCCTGGAACCCCATGCCGACCAGCACGTCCTTCACGCGCTCGGCGGTCTGGCGAAGCACGTGGACCTTCCCGGCGCCGGTTTCGGCGGCATCGGCCTCGACGTTGTACTCCGTGAACTCCACGTCCTCCCACTCCCCGGAGGTCAGCATCTCGGGGGTGAGCCGGTCGGCGGTTTCGGCGGCCTCGACGCCCTCCATCAGCGCGTCGACCCCGTCGTCGGTCAGGACGACCGAGCGGACGGTCCGCTCCTCGCGTTCGACCAGGCCGCGGCTCGCCAACCGGTCGAGTAGGGCCTCGTCTTCGACGGCCTCGCCGGCGTCGATGGCGTCCAGCGCGGCCGCCTCGGGGTCGGCGCCCGGGTCTGCGTCCGGGTCGGCGGTCACGTCGCCGTTCTCGATGTCGCCGTACTCCTTGCGGGTGAAGTTGGCGAGGGCGATGTCGACCTGCGGGCCCTCCAGGCCGGCGGCGCCGATGACCTGTCCCATCGGCGCTGGCTCCGCGTCCGCGCCGGCGTCGATGGCCGCACGGTAGAACCGCACCTCCGGGAGTTCACCCGTGAGATACTCGCGGCCCTCGTCGGTGAGGCGCACCTCCTCCTCGGTGCGCTCCTCGATGTCGACCAGCCCCTGGTCGGCGAGTTCGAAGGCGGCGGTAGTGGCGGCCTCTGCTTTCAGCCCCGCCTCGGCGGCGATGGCGGGGATGGGCTCTGCCTCTGTCGCGCTCGCGGCGTGTAACACCGCGACCTGTCGTTCTGGGAGTCGCATGTTGTGTTGGTTCGTCGTCGGTCGCCCCGGCGTCGCTGTCCGACCCGCCTGCTCGGTTCGGGTCGCCATCGTCCGACCCGCCTGCTCGGTTCGGGTCGCCGGTGTCCGGGTACGGTGCGTGCC
>JBDGQC010000122.1:0-2830 GCA_042219375.1 Halolamina sp.
GGCGGCGGCATGGGCGGCATGGGCGGTATGGGTGGCATGGGCGGCGCGATGTAAAATCGGTTTCAGACCGATTTACGTCGGCCGTCAACGACACCCCGATGTCCGCGCAGTAAACAGTCGACAACGCGGTTTATGTTTTCGCGCACGCGACGCATTTCTCCGGTATTTATTAGTGTCACCCAGACGTGATATGGTGTACCCGACTGGTCCGTCGGGTAGTCAGAGGCAGACCGGCAGGTCCCGGGGGACCTGCCGTATTCGCACGGCGGCGACAGACGGGGTTTGCCGATTCCTTCCGGCCGGCGGCTATCCGAGTTCTCCGACGAGGTCGACGTGTTCGTGGTTCGAGAGCGCCGCCAGCACCTCGTCGAGATGCTCCCGGCCCACGCCCTCGATGCCGGCGGTGATGAGGTGGCGGTTGGCGTTGGCGTCCGGGGAGAGCGGCTCCTGTTGTACGTCGTCGAGTTTCGCGCCGGCGTCCTCGATGACCTCCCCGACCGTGCCGAGCGCGACGGGCCAGTTCGAGAGCGCCAGCCGGACCCGCACGTAGCGGTCGAGATGCATCAGTCCGGTCCGGGTGAGCTCCCCGAGCTCCGTCAGGTCGATGTTGCCGCCGGAGATGAGGCTGACCACGGTTTCGCCCTCCACGTCGACCTGCCCGTCGAGGAGTGCGGCGGTGGGGACTGCGCCGGCGGATTCCGAGACGGTGTTCGCCCGCTCGGTCAGTAGCGCGAGCGCCTCGGTCACCGCGTCGTCGCCCACCTCCACCACGTCGTCGACGAGTTCGCGCACGATGGCGGCGGTGTTCTCCTCCATGCGGCTGGCGGCGATACCCTCGGTGATGGTGTCGATTTCCTCGCGCTCGTGGATCTCCTCGCCCTCCATCGTCCGCCTGGCGTGGGCGGTTCCCTCGGTCTGGACGCCGATGACGCGGATGTCCTCGTCCTTGGCCTTGAGTGCCGTCGCGATGCCGGAGATGAGGCCGCCGCCGCCGATGGCAACCAGCACCGTGTCCACGTCGGGGCAGTCCTCGTAGAGTTCGAGGCCGATGGTCCCCTGGCCGGCGATGATGTCCGGGTCGTTGAACGGGTGGACGAACGCGAGGCCACGCTCCGCTTCGAGTTCCCGGGCGCGCTGGTAGGCCTGTTCGTAGATATCGCCGTGGATGATGACCTCGGCGCCGTAGCCACGGGTCGCCTCGATTTTCGCCGCCGGGGTGACCTCGGGCATGACGATGGTCGCATCGACGCCCAGCATCTGCGCCGCGAGCGCGACGCCCTGGGCGTGGTTGCCGGCGCTGGAGGCGATGACACCGTTCTCGGTCACGTCCTCGGGGAGTTGGCTGATCTTGTTGTACGCGCCCCGGATCTTGTAGGCGCCGGTGCGCTGCATGTTCTCCAGTTTGAGGTGGACCTCGTCGGCCGCGGTCATCCCGGCGAACGTGTTCGAGGGGTCGAGCCGTGTACGGTGGACCACGCCCTCGATGCGGTCGGCCGCGGCCTCGATATCCGCGAGAGAAACGATGTCGTCCGTTTGTGGCATAGTTTGTGGGAGGGGAAACGCGAGGAAATAGCTTTTCGTACGGCTACTCGACGGTCCGCGAGACCGGCACTCAGTCTGCCAGGTCGCTTCCCACCACCGTAACCCCGGCCAAGCTGTCGAGGTCGGAAAGCACCGCCCGGAGATGGTCGGGGCCCGTCCCCGCGACGGCGATGGCGACGGGCCGGCGGTTCACCCCAAGGCCCGCTTCCGGCGGTTCCGGCCGGAGGACATCCAGTTCTGCGCCGTGCTCCTCGACTGTCTCGGTCACGTCGCCCACGGGGTCGGGCCAGCCCGTGAGCGCGAGGCGGGCGTGGACGTAACGGTCGAGGCTCTCCAGACCGAGCGTCGTCAGGTCGCCGAACTCCGTGAGGTCCACGTTGCCCCCGGAGACCAGCAGCGCGACGTTCTCGCCCGCGGCGTCGATATGGCCCGAGAGGAGTGCCGCGGTGGGCGTCGCGGCCGCCGCCTCGGCGACGGTGTTGGCGCGCTCGGCCAGCAGCGCCATTGCCGCCGTGACCGCGTCCTCCTCGACTTCCACCAGTTCGTCGACTTTCTCGTCGATGATTCGCAGCGTCCGCTCGCCGAGTCGGCCGGCGGCGATGCCCTCGGCGATGGTGTCGAGGTCCTCCCGGGGTTCGACCCCGCCGCGCTCCAGCGAGCGTTTCGCATGCGCGCTCCCGACCGTCTCGACGCCGACGACGCGAGCGTCCGTCTCGGCGGTCACCGCCGTCGCGACGCCGCTGACGAGGCCGCCGCCGCCGACGGGGGTGACGACGGTGTCGACCTCGGGAAACGCCTCGACGATTTCGAGGCCGACGGTGCCCTGCCCGGCGATGACCGCGGGGTCGTCGAACGGGTGGAGGAAGGTTCGGTCCTCCGCCTCGACCAGTTCCATCGCGCGGTCGTAGAACTCCTGATACTCGGTGCCGTGGAGTTCGACGGTCGCGCCGTAGCCGCGGGTCGCCTCGACCTTCGCGGCGGGCGTGAACGTCGGCATCACCACCGTCGCGTCGACGCCGAACTCCCGGGCGGCGTAGGCGACCCCCTGGGCGTGGTTGCCGGCGCTGATGGTCACGACGCCCGCCTCCCGCTCCGCCTCCGGGAGTTGGGCGAGCTTGTTGTACGCACCGCGAGCTTTGAACGACCCCGTGCGCTGCATGTTCTCCAGTTTCAGCCGGACCTCGGTGGCGCCGGAGCGCTCGGCGAACGTCGTCGAGGGGTCAAGCGGCGTCCGGTGCGTGACGGGCGCGACGCGCTCGGCCGCGGCCTCGACGTCGGCCAGCGTCGG
>JBDGQC010000122.1:2930-5127 GCA_042219375.1 Halolamina sp.
CGGAGCAGCGCCTCCAGTTCGTCGACGAAGCCGTCGAGGAACCGCTCCCCTTTCTCGGCGCTGACCGCCGACACGTCGCCCATCGCACCGGATTCGGACCATTCCTCCACGTCGAGGGTGACGCTCAGCGGCCCGGAGCCCAGCAGGTCGCTCGGCGCCTGCTCGTACGCGGTCTCCCACTCGGTCGCCTCGATTCTGTCCTCGTCGACGAGTTCGGGGTGGAGATGGAGCAGCATCGAGGTTTCCAGTTCGCCGCCGTGGGCCATCCCGCCGAGGTCGCTGTCCCGCACGTCGTCGGCGAAGTAGACGCCGAGTTCGAAGTAGGTCAGGCCCAGAATCTCCGCGTCGGGGTGGGCGTCGCCGACGGTCGCGGTCGCCGCCGAAACCAGCGGGCCGTTCCCGCCGTGGCCGTTGAGAAACAGCAGCGTGTCGAACCCGTTCGCCAGTACGGAGTCGGCGACCTGCTCGATCTGGTCGTGGAGCGTGTCGAACGCGCCGGTAACGGTCCCGCCGAAGGGGGTGTGGTGGGGCGAGTAGCCGACCCAGAGCGGTGGCGTCAGGAGGACGGGGAGGTCGTCGGCGACGCGCTCAGCGCCGCGGGTGGCGACGGCGTCGACGAGCAGGGTGTCGGTGCCGGTGGGGAGGTGGTAGCCGTGCTGTTCGAGGCTGCCGATTGGGACGATGCAGATGGAGTTGTCCTGTTGGGCGATGTCGTGGATTTCGGGGTAGGGTTTGGCTGCCCAGGAGACGGGGGTGAGGTTGACCATGCAGGTGGTTGGCGTGGTCGGGGAAAAGTAGGTGGGGGTTGGGGCGAACTGTGGGGTTTGGTCGGCGATGTGGGTGGTGTTGCCTGGTGGGTTTGAGAACGTTGAGACGCGATTTCTCGAATCAGTTTTGATCTCGATTTTAATCGAGCGCGTTGCTAAGCAGGTGTGTGAATATACCGATACCAGAGTTATCGGATTCCGTCGATGTTCGACACGACTTGCTGCATACTCAGCGGATTTTCGTCGCTCAAGGATTCAATGGCCCGGGAGGGTTCGCAGTTAGCGACTGGAAAGCCTGCGGCGATCCGTGAGTGTTGCCCCACCGTAGAGGGCGATCAACACGACCGCCAACAGGAGGTTCTCCGCGGTGAAGACGGTCGCAGCCGGTTGGACGGTCGGACTCGTTGCCAAAAGCGACCCCCAGATATTGTTGCCGGCGTGCAGTAGTGTTACTGCGAGGACGCTGCCGCCCGTATTGTTGAACAGCCATGTGAACATGACAGCCCCACCGAAAATGCTGACGAGCCGAAGCGCGATAATCGGGCCTTCGACCCCGTTCCCAATGAGCAACGGCAGGTGCCAGACACCCCAAATCACGCCGATAACGAGACTCGCATTCAGGGCACCCAATCGTGCTTGCAGCAACGGCAGCAGATGGCCGCGCCAGCCGATCTCCTCACCGGCTGCGGTGACGAGCCGAACCAGTATCAGGAGAACGAACCCGGCACCTGCCTCGGACACTATCCGAATGGGCTCCGGGGAGAAATCCTGCCCGAGGGCAATGACGCCCCCGGCTAGTCCGAGGGCGGAGGCCACCGGCAGCGCGAGCGCGACACCCCACCAGAACCGACCGAATCGCCACGCCGTCAGGCCACCGAAGACACTACGGACGCCATCCAACCCGTCATCGTACAGGCGAATGAGTACGGTAGCGATGCCAGGGCTCATCACCCCCACGATTACCATCCCCTGTGGGAGTGCAAGGTCAATCCATCCCCAGCCCTCAGCGAGTAGTGGGAGATACACAGCGCCGGCAATCCCGAAGGTCAGGATGACGAACACCGCGGCGTCTCGGAGCGGCTGTTGGGATTCGGCACTAACGAGGTGAGGGTGTCGGCTCATACCCTGTGTTATTCAGAACACATGTTATATAATCAGCGCTGGTTTTCTGAGAACACTATCCTCGGTCGATGAATCGTATACTGATGAATACATCTCTGTACTTTTCGGCGACTACACTCTTAGTCTGGAACTCAGAAACTGCTTTTCAACATCTATTCTGCACGGTGGGATTCGAACCACGGTCACTCCCGTTCCCTGGTTCGAATTCCCTGCGTGCGACGAACGACACGCCTCGTTGTCACTCGGCGGTCGTGTACGGGCACGGTGGGATTCGAACCCACGACCACCGGATGGCTCCCCCCGCCGGA
>JBDGQC010000192.1:0-5104 GCA_042219375.1 Halolamina sp.
GGCGACTGGTGAAAAGGTCGGGCCCTCCGGCAGGCTACGACTCCTCGTCGCCGTCATCCACGGTCTCAACCCGGTCGCGGAGCCACGCGATTCCCGCTTCGACGCGCTCGGGGTCCGTCCCGGTCACTTTCAGGCGGTTATACCCCTCGCGGGACGGGTAGCTCCCGACCACGAGGCCGAACCGCTCGCGGAAATCCGAGAGCACCTCCGTCAGCGACGCCTCGGGCGCGGGCGTCTGGATGGTTTCGCTCACGGCATCGCCGCCGAACTCGTCGGCCACCGTGTCGAACATCGCCTCGAACTCCGCGGGCGGGCCGGGCAGCACGTAGACGTTCTCCACGACGGCACCCGGCGAGAGACCCACGGGATTGAGCAACGGACGGCCGCCTTCCGGCGTCGCGCCCCAGTCAGCCAGGTCCAGGTCGAAGTCGTCTTCGTTTACTGCCTCCGGGTCCAGGTCCCGGTAATCCGCCATCGTTTCGAGCAGGTGGTCACGGACCTCGTCTTCGAGCACGAGGTCGCGGTCGAACACGTCAGCGACCGCGTCCATCGTGATATCGTCGTGGGTGCCGCCGAGGCCGCCGCCGACGACCACGGCGTCGAACTCGCGGGACCATTCCGCGACGGTGTCGGTGATGAGGTCGCGGTCGTCGGGGATGGTGAGAATGCGAACGACGGTCGCGCCGCGCTCGTTCAGGCGGCGTGCCAACCGCTCGGCGTTCGTGTTCCGGGTGTCGCCGGCGAGAATCTCGTCCCCGACGGTCACGATGGCCACGTCCATACCGCCGAGAGACGGGGGACGACCGTTAGTCGTTCGACTCCGGCATCGGTCGCAGAAAAACGAGCGTCAGCGCGCGGGTCGCCGGCTCAGAAGCCGGGGTCCTCGAAGGCGCCGCCGTAGTCCTCGCGGATGAGGTAGCGGAGGTAGTTGCCGTACGTGCGGTCGGTGATGTCCTCGGCGACCTGCTCGTAGCGCACCTCGCCGTCCTGGTCCACGACGTACGTCGCGGCGATGCCCGTGGGGCCGCCGGCGTCGGTCTGCTCGGTGCCGCTGTACTGCTCGGCGACCTCGCCCTCGGGGTCGACCAGCAGCGGGAAGTTGTAGTCGAAGCGGTCCTGCATCGCGGCCACGTCGCCGAATTCGCTAGTGACGACCGGGAGCACGTCCACGCCGTCGTTGAACTTCAGGTCCTCGAACACGCGGTTGATGGTCGCCAACTGCTCGGCACAGAAGCTACACCACCAGCCGCGGTTGATGACCACGACGGTCGGACCCGTCGCCAGCGTCTCCGAGAGGGAGACGGTGTCACCGTTGGTACTCTCCAGTTCGAACTCCGGGGCCTGACTTCCTTCCAGACTCATGTGTTTGAGTAATTGACCGTGAAACAGAAATAACTCTCGGTTGTAACACGTCGCAATTGGCGGCAACATTAGCCGATTACGGCGGGCGCGGAGTCAGGCCCCGCCGTCGATGCCGACGTGGCGCCGGAACGAGCGCTCGGTCAGCCAGCGGTGCTCGCCGTCCGAGACGGCGTCCATCTCTCCGAGGCAGGTCAGCGTCGGTTCGTACTCCGTCTGTGGGCTGATGAACGGGTAGTCCGACCCCCAGGCCACCTTCTCGCGTCCGAAGGTGTCGAGCAGCCACCGGAGGGTGTCCTCCACATCGTGGTGCGGGTACGGTTCGTCCGAGATTGCTGGAATCGCGGAGGCTTTCACCAGCACGTCGCCGGCCTCTGCGAGGTCCGCAAACCGGGCAAACTCGGGGTCGTCGACGGGCACGTCAGCGCCCGCGCGGCCGAAGTGGTCGACGACGTAGCTGAGTTCGGGGTAGGCCTCCACGAGCGCCTGCACCTGGTCCAGTTGGCTGTAGTGTGCGAGCAGGTTTACTGAAGCGCCCGTCTCGACGCACGCCTCCCAGAACGCCGTCTGGTCGATGGCGTCACGCAGCCACTCGGTCGCGGCTGTCTCGCTCGGGTCCACCGCGTACATCGCGTCGCGGGGGTAGACCGGAGCCAGGCGGAACCCGACAACGTCGTCGATGGCCATCAGGCGCCGGAGTTCCGCGGCGGCGTCGTCGGCGAACGGGTCCAGAAGGGCGATGCCGTAGAGACGGTCGTACTCTCGGGCGACTTTCTCCACGTACCAGTTATCGAGCCAATCGGTCACCGGGAGGCCGACGACGACTGCCTCGTCCACGCCGGCGGCGTCGAGGTCGTCGAGCAGCACGTCGGCGGTGTATTCGGTTTCGACGGGGAGGGAGTCGACCGCCTCGACGATGGGTTCGGTCTCCCAGGGGTGGGCCTCCGTGTCGGGCCCCCACGCGTGCATGTGCGAATCGAGAATGTTGGGCATGCCAGTATGTTCGGCGACGGAGGTATCAGGCTGCCGGTGGCTGCAACGAACGAGCGGCGGGGTCAGTAGGACTTCGCGAAGAAGGCCGTCTCGTCGGCGGCGTCACCGCAGATGGCGCAGTCCGCGTCGCCCGCGAGCACAGCGTCGTGGTGTTTCTCTTCGTCGTCGGGGAACGGCACCATCACGATTTCGGCGGCCATCTGGTCGGCGATTTCGTCCTCACACGCCTCGTCGCCGCACCAGGGCGCCTTGACGTAGCCGCCGTGTTGGCCGAGAGTCCCGAGGATGCCCGCCCTGTCGTCGGCCGCGCGGACGTTCGCTTCCAGGTTCTCCTCGGCGCTCGCGTAGAGTTTGGCGTACACCTCGTCGAACTCGCCCTGCACGGCCTCGGCGACGCCCTCGCGGTCGAGCGTGACCTCCTCGCCGTCGGGGCGGTGGATGGCCGTGATTTCCCCGTCCTCGACCTCGTGGGGACCGATTTCGAAGCGCACGGGGACGCCCTTCAGCTCCCACTCGTTGAACTTGAAGCCGGGGTTGCGCTCGTCGCGGTCGTCGAGTTCGACGCGGACGCCGGCGTCCCGCAGGTCGTCGGCGACGCCCTCGGCGTACTCCAGGACCTCCTCCTTGGTGTCGGACTGCCAGATGGGGACGACGACGACCTGTTCGGGCGCGAGCGTGGGGGGGAGCACGAGCCCCTGTTCGTCGGAGTGAGTCATGATGAGCGCCCCCAGCGAGCGCCACGAGAAGCCCCACGAGGTGGTGTAGGCCACGCGCTCTTCCTCCTCCTCGTCGGCGTAGGTGAGGTCGAACGCCTCGGCGAACGACTGACCGAGGTGATGCGAGGTCCCGCCCTGGACGGATTTCCCGTCGGGCATCAGCGCCTCGACGGTGGTGGTGGTGTCCGCGCCGGGGAACTTGTCGTGGTCGGGCTTCTGCCCCCGCAACACGGGGATGGCGAGCGTGTTCTCGTACACGTCCTCGTACTGGTCCAGGCGGGTGAGCGTCTCCTCCCACGCCTCCTCGTCGGTTTCGTGGGCGGTGTGGCCCTCCTGCCAGAGGAACTCCTTGGTGCGGAAGAACGGCTTGGTTTCGGTGGCCTCCCAGCGCACGACGGACGCCCACTGATTGACCCGGAGCGGGAGGTCACGGTGGCTCCGCACCCACTGGGACATGTAGGGGGCGATGATGGACTCGGAGGTGGGCCGGACCGCCAGCCGTTCCTCCAGTTCGTCGTAGCCGCCGTGGGTGACCCACGCCACCTCGGGGTCGAACCCCTCCACGATTTCCTTCTCCCGTTCCAGGTAGGACTCGGGGATGAACAGGGGGAAGTAGGCGTTCTGGACGCCCGTCGCCTTGAACTTCGCATCCAGTTCCCCTTGGACACGCTCCCACAGCGAATAGGCGCGCGGCCGGGCGATGATGAACCCGGACATCCCCTCGGGGCCGTAGTTGGTCAGTCCCGCCTTCTGACAGACCTCGGCGTACCAATCGCCGGTCGCGTACTCCTTGGACTCGGTTATCCCGAGCGTCTGGTCGTCGTCGTCGCTCATACCACGAGGGAGTAGCGGTCACGGCTTAAAACGTCCGAAGGGGCGCGTTCACCGGGGAAGGTCGCCGGCCGGAACGCCGGTTTCAATCTCGACCGTCCGTGGCTCGCCGCCGCTGTAGACGAACCGGCCACGGAAGGTGCCGCCGTCGAGGACGACCGGGAGCCACTCGCGGTCGGTCGCCCACATCTCGTCGAACGGGAGACTATCGACGGGGAACCATGCTGGGTCAGCCTCCTCGGTCTCTTCAGGTGTGCCGTCGTACTCCGTCGCACGGAAGACGTGGACAACGGCGTCCCAGTCGTCCGAGCGGAAGACGAACAACCCCGCCTTCTCGGGGTCCTGCACCGTGATTCCGACCTCCTCGCGCACCTCGCGGACGACACACTCCCCCGGCGTCTCGCCGGGTTCGACCTTGCCGCCGGGGCCGACCCATTGGCCGCTCCCCACGCCGCGTTTCTTGCGGATGAGCAGGGTTTCGTCGCCGTCGACGAGGTGACACAGGGTCGCCGCCTGCAGCGACGTGCGCTCGTGGCTCTCCACGGCCGGCGGTTTCACCGGGACGGAAAAAGCGTGTCGGCAGCGTCGCGTTCCCGGGGCGGGAGCGTCGCGTAACCACGGCCGGCAGCGCTGTCGAACCTCGGACGGAAGCGACTGCCTCACTCCGGTGAGACCGAGAAGGGACTCTCGCTCTCGCGCCACTCCCACCCCGGAAGCCGGGTCTGGAACCCCGCGGCGAGCGCGGCGTCGAGGTCGTCCGCGCCCGCACTCCCCTCGATTTCGTCCGCCAGCAGGTCCGCGCCGTGGAACGTCGCCGCCGCGAGCGTCCCCAGCGGTTCCCCGCCGGCGATGGTCGCTGCGAGCTTTCGACCCAGCACCTCGTCGACGACGAAGCCGGGATAATCGCCCTCGGCGTCCAACTCTCGCAGGATGGCCGCGTAGGCGGCGACGTTCACCGCCCGGTCGCCGTCAGCGAAGACGGCGTCTACCTCGGCGTGGTACTGGTCCCGGGTCACGTGGGCGACATCGACGCCGAACTGTTCACCGAGGCAGTCGCGGGTCCGGTTGAGCAGCGGGACGACCCGCTCCCGGCTGTGGATTCTCTCCCGCTCGTCGGCGACGGTCGCTGGCGTGAGCTTCATGGGCCGGGGTTCGCTCCGGTCGGTCTTCGTGGTTCGGGTTGTCCCGCCGGCGGTTCGGGAACT
>JBDGQC010000062.1:0-5072 GCA_042219375.1 Halolamina sp.
GGCGCGCTCTCGCCGAACAGCAGGACGATGGCGGTGATGCCGAAGGTGGCGGTCGCGACCGCCGCCCCCTGTGAGAGATAGAGCGCGAGCAGCCCCGTGGCGATGGAGGACATCGCGATGTTGACGATGTTGTTGCCCACGAGGATGGTGACGAGCAGGCGGTGGGGGTCGTCCTTGAGGTCCTTGAGCACTCTCGCGCCGGGGACCTCGTCCTCGACGAGCCTGTCGACACGGTGGGAGGCGAGCGAGAACATCGCTATCTCCGAAGAGGAGAAGAACCCCGAGAGGGCGATGAGCACGGCGATGGCCGCGATAGCGATGAGCGTGATGCTGCCGTCGCTCAGCGTCACGCCGAGAACGGAGACGATATCGGCGCTGGCGAGTGCGAGGGTGGCCCCTACGGGTGCTGTACCCATTGACGATTACCCTAGGCTGGCGACGGGATTAAAGGTTTATCCGCTGGCGCCGCCGGCGCCGACTTCGATGGCGGCAGACGACCCCGGTGAGCGAAGCGCTTACACGCCCCTCGCCTGAAACAGTGGACATGGCAGAGAAATCAGAGATCACCCTGTACCGACTCCAGGCGTGTCCCTACTGCGAGCGGGTCGTCCGCAAGCTCGACGAGTACGGCATCGATTACGAATCCCGCTTCGTCGAGGCCATGCATTCGGAACGCAACGTCGTCCAGCGAATCAGCGGCAAGCGGACCGTCCCCGCCATCGTCGACCGGAACACCGGCGTGACGATGTCGGAAAGCGCCAACATCGTCGAATACCTCGAAAACACGTACGGCGGGGCGGGAAGCGCCCCGAACGGGAGCGGCGGAGCCGCGGACGATGGGGGTGCCGCCTGAATGGAGCTGGAGTTCGAAGTCGTCGACCTCCCGGAAGCCGACCACGTCGAAGAGGGCGAGACAGCACCCGACTTCACCCGGCCGCTCGTCAACGAGGAGTTCTGGGAGGACGTCTCGCTGTCGGACCTGACCGGCGGCGAGCCGACGGTCCTCGTCTTCCACCCGATGGACGGCGCGTTCCCCTCGACGTACATCTGGAACGAGGTCCGCGACCGCGAGTGGGGCGAATACGGGACGGTCGTCGGCGTCTCCATCTCCACGCCGTACGAGCACAAGACGTTCATCGCGGAGCGGGGGATGGAGTACGAACTGTTCTCCGACCCCGCGAACGGCATCGCCGAGGAGTACGGCATCGTCAACGAACTCGACGGGATGGCGGGCATCCAGGAGCCCCGGCCGGCCGTCTTCCTCCTCGACTCCGACCGCACGGTCGAATACGCGTGGGTCGCCGAGGAGTGGCCGGACTTCCCCGACTACGACGAGGTCGAACGCGAACTCGAACACCTCGCACACTGAGACCGTGCCTTCCGACCGACTCGACGAGGCGGCCGCGGCCATCGAGCGCGGCGAGCTGGTGGTCTACCCCACCGAGACGGTGTACGGCCTCGGCGCGGACGCGCTCGACCCCGACGCAGTCGAGCGCGTCTTCGAGGCCAAGGGCCGGTCGCGCGAGAACCCCGTCTCGATGGGGTTCCCCGACGTCGACGCCGCGCTCGAACACACCCGGCCAACGGACCGCGAGGAGCGGTTCATGCGCCAGTTCCTCCCCGGACCGGTGACTGTCGTCGTCGAGCGCGACCCCGAAGTGCCGGACGTCGTCACCGCGGGCCGGGACCGCGTGGGCGTCCGCATCCCCGACCACGGCCTCGCGCTGTCGCTGCTCGAACGCGCCTGGCCGGTCACGAGCACGAGCGCCAACGTCTCGGGCAACCCGAGCGTCCGCCGGGTCGAGGAACTCGACGCCGAAATCCGCGAGGCGGCGGCGGTCGTCCTCGACGGCGGCGAGACGGAGGGGACCGAGAGCACGGTCGTCGACCTCTCGGCGGGCGAAATCATCCGCCGGGGGGCGATGGCCGACGAAATCGAGGACTGGCTCTAGGCTCTCTCCGCGGGCGTTCGCGGCGACAGCCGCGCGACGACCAGGCAGAGTTGCCCGCCGACGGCGACGAAGACGCCCACGCCGACGGCGGTCCAGCGGACGGCCTCGGCGAAGCCGACGGTCCGTGCGAGAACCGCGACCAGCGCCCCCATCCCGATGGGCGTGGCCGTCGCGGTGACGCGCCCGAAGGATTCCGAGACGCTGACGAGGCTCCCCCGCACTGCCGTCGGCGCGAGCCCAGTCACGAGGCTCCGGTATAACGACAGCGAGACGCCGAACCCGGTGCCCAGGAAGGCGGTCCCGACAGCCGCCACGGGGAAGGAGGGAGCGACGGCGACGAGCGCGAGGCCGCCGCCGAGCGCGGCGTTGGACGCGGTCAGCGGCCACAGCCTGGAGTCCAGCAGCGAGGTGAGGCGGCCCGCCTGGCTCCCCCCGAGCGCGAGCGTGACGCTGTTGATGGTCACCAGCAGTCCCGCCTGGGTCGCCGTGCCGCCGATGAGTTCGACGACGAGCAGCGAGTTGTACGTGAGAAAGCCGACCCAGGAGACCATCGGGAGCCCGCGCCCGAGGACGAGCGCCAGCACGCGCCGGCGCGCGAGCAGGCCGGCGAGTTCGCGGAGCCGGTTGTCGGGTTCCGCCTCGGGCTCGGTTTCGTCTTCCCTCGAACGGAGCGGTTCGTCGAACCAGAGGTAGACGACGCCGGCGATGGGGAACGCGAGCGCGTAGAGGAGGAAGGGGTACTGCCACGCGATGCCGACGAGGACGCCCGCGATTGGCGGGAACACCGACTGGTAGACGCCCGAACTGGTGAACCGGAGTCCCTGAGCGGTCGCCTCGCGCGCGCCCTCGTAGAGGTCGCCCAGGCTGGTGATGACGATTGGGGTCATGCCGGCGTAGGCGGTGCCCTGGAGGAAGCGGAGCGCGACCGCGACCCGGAAGTCGGTCGTGAGCGCGATGGCGCTCCCCGCCGTCCCGAACAGGAGGAGGCCGCCGACGAGCAGGGGTTTGCGGCCGTAGCGGTCGGCGAGCACCCCGGCGACGGGGATCAGGAAGATGGGCGGCGCGGTGTAGGCGGCGATGAGGAGGCCGATCTTGCTGGAGGAGACGCCGAACGGTCCCGTCAGCGAACTCAGTATAGGGGAGACGAGCGGGATGCCCAGCGGCGCGAGCACGTTCGCCAGCAGCAGCGCCTGGAAGTCCTGCTCGCGCAGGATGTCCCCCTCCTCTCCGAGTAGCGACTGCAGCACTGGTCCGGTCTACTCCGAAACTCGCCAATAAAATGTCGGTCCGGCCCGCAGACATTAGGGGCGGCCCGCCGACCCTTCGAGTGAGGTGCACTACCGTGGCAGCAGAAGACGTCTCCCAGACCGAGGACGCGGCGCGCCAGTGGCTCCGACGGAAGTGGAGCGATACCGGAGATACGGACGCGGTCTCCTGTCCCTCCTGTGACGCCGAGGAGTTCGAGTGGACCATCGAGGACGAGGAGGTCCGCGTCCGGTGTCGCCACTGCGGCTACGTCGGGTCCCGGCGGTACGAGGCCGAGTGATCACCGGAGCCGCGAGAGCAACGACCGCGTCCGGACCCCGCAGTCGGCCTGGTACTCGCACGCCGCACATTTCTCCCCGTTTTTCACGCGCGGCGGCGGGCCGTCCAGCGTCTCGACCACCCGGAGCGCCCGCCGGTAGGCCGCCTTCCGCCGGGTGGTCAGGGCTATCTCGCGCACCGTTCCGTGGGCGGGATACTCGACGAACGCCCGTTCGACCTCCTCCTCGCGTTCCCAGGCGAGCGCCTTCGCGGCCGCGACCGCGCGCACGGAGTGGGGTTCCCAGACGCCGTCGGGCGGCGGTTCGCCCGCGGAGACGATGCTCGGCGCGAGCGGCGTTTCGAGCACCTTGTGCGCGACGCCGCGGCACTCCCTCCCGTCGAGCCGTACGTCGCGGGCCGGCGGGTCGGCGAGCCCCGGCCAGGCGGGGCGTTCGCGCACGCAGGAGAGCCGCGAGCGGAACTGCGTCGGCGTCGCCTCGATGGGTTCCGCGCGGAGCGCCGCGTCGTCGGCCGCCAGCAGTTCGGGATAGCGGAAGGCGAGTTCCCGTATCTCTTCGACCGCATCGGGAATCGCGGGCGCGTCGGGGTCGCGCTCGCGGTGGTAGAGCTTGCGGGGGCAGTAGGCGGCGGTCGCGAGGTCGGTGAACGCGTGCATCGGCCGGCGCTGGTTCGTTCCCCTATTTGAACCTTAGCTCGGCGACCGCCAGTGGAGGAGGAGCGAACAGCCGAGCGCGAAGAGGCCGGCCAGCACGGCGAGGCCGAACATGTAGCGGTAGCCCGTCGCCGTGTAGACCCGCGCGCCGGCGACCGTCTGTCCGGTCCAGAAGCGGTCCAGCACCGCACCCATGAGCACGGGGAAGACGGCGGCGCCGGCGAAGCTGATGGCGTTCACGGTGCCCGTGGCGACCCCGCTGGCGGCGGCGCCGTGGTTGTCCTTGACGACGGTGTAGGCGAGCGCGGAGGTGCCCGCGAGGAAGCTCGCGCCGAAGAGGACGAGGCCGACGACGATGAACGGCTGGCGGTAGGGCGCCGCCAGGACGGAGAACAGCGCAGTGAAGACGACGGCGCCGCCGACCATGATGCTCGTCCGCTGTTCGAGGTAGTCGGAGATGCGGCCGATGACGGGCGGGCCGAAGAGGATGCCGGCCGCGGGGAGCAACTGGAGCGTCGAGGCGGTGGTCACGCTGACGTCGTACGTCTGGACGACGTAGGGGATGACCCAGAGGCCGACGACGGTGATGTTGATTCCCGTGAAGCAGAAGAGGACGAGCCCGGCGAGCCAGGTGTCCAGGCCCCCGAGGACGCGCCTGGTGTTGGCCATGACCTCGCGGAAGGTGAGTTCGGGCGTCGAGGGGACGTTCTCGACGGGGTCGAGGCCGGCGTCGGTGGGATGGTCGTGGGCCATGACGTAGGCCGCGAGCGCCGCCAGGATGCCGAAAACCGCCATCCCTGCGTAGGTGGTTCGCCAGCCGATTGTCGTCGCCGCAACCGCGAGCGGCGTGGCGGCTATCATGCCACCCAGTCCGGCGATGCCCATCGTGAGGCCGTTCATGGTCGCGAACTCGGTGGGCTGGA
>JBDGQC010000172.1:0-5048 GCA_042219375.1 Halolamina sp.
CACGGCGGCAACTTCGGGCCGGTGAATACGGTCGCCCCGGAAATCGCCCGGGAGATCGACGCCAGCGTGCACGCGCTCGCTGACCTCTCGACGATGATGGAACTGATGAACGAAGGCCTCCGCGAGGGCGGGGTCGACTACCAGGAACCGGTTATCCACGCGGGCGCGGCCGAGACATCCATCGTCCTCGCCGCCGAGGAACGCCTCGTGCGCACGGACGAACTCGAGGTCGGGACCGAGGGGGAGGTGTCTACCGCCCGCCTGCTGAGCGAGGGGTTCGACGCGGTGACCGAGAACGGCGTGCTCGGCGACCCGCGGGAGGCGACCGCCGAGGCGGGCGAGGCCATCCTCGATGCCGTCACCGAGGAGTACGTCGCCCGAATCGAGGAAGGGCGGGAGGCGGTCTGACCCAGCCGTCGCGAACCCCGCGGAACTAACTTCTCCCCGTCGAAGCTTTCGGCATGACCGGAAGCCATCCTTCAGCGAGCGAGCGACCTCCGGTGCGGGTCATCGGTGCGCCGACCGACTACGGACAGGACCGGCGAGGCGTGGATATGGGCCCCTCGGCTATCCGCTACGGCGGCCTGGCTGACGGCCTGAACGAGGCGGGCGTCGCGACGGCTGACGCTGGGGACTTACTTGCACCCCGCGCCGAAGAGCGGGACCCGGAATACCGGACGCCGAGCGTGGGCAAGGCGAAGTTCCTCCGCGAAACCGAGGACGTCTGTTCGCGTCTCTCGGAAGAGGTCCGGGCGGCGCTCGCGGACGACCACACGCCGCTGGTGCTCGGCGGCGACCACTCCGTGGCTATCGGCTCGCTCACCGGGTCGGCCGCCGACGCCGACATCGGCGCCGTCTGGTTCGATGCTCACGGCGATTTCAACACGCCCTCGACCAGCCCAACGGGGAACGTCCACGGGATGCCACTAGCAGCAGCACTCGGCATCAAGGAATGGGAGGGGGTCGACTGGGCCAACGCCCGCGGGTTGCGGGAGGAGAACGTCGTCATCGTCGGCCTGCGCTCGGTCGACGAGAACGAGCGCGCACTCATCGCCGACAGCGACATCACCGCGTACACCATGTCGGATATCGACGAGCGGGGGCTGGCCGACGTGGTCGAGTCGGCGCTTGCGGTCGCCTCGGCCGGCGTCGATGGCTACCACGTCAGCCTGGACCTCGACTGGCTGGACCCGACAATCGCGCCTGGCGTGGGGACGCCCGTCCGTGGCGGCGTCACCTACCGGGAGGCACACCACGCGATGGAAATCGTCGCCGACCAGGGGGAGATGCGCTCGATGGAACTCGTCGAGGTCAACCCGACGCTCGACGAACACAACGAAACCGCGGAGTTGGCGGTCGAACTGGCCGCCAGCGCGTTCGGCAAGCAGATACTCTGAGGTACCCGGGTACGACGGACCCGCACGTTGAAATCAGTATACACACAGTCACGGCATCCGCTCCGGGTCGGCAGCACGAGGCTGCCGGCCGGTCGCGCGCCGCGACTGGTTACATATCGTTCCAGGCGCGCAACCCCCGCCCGAGCGAGGTGATGGACGCAATCCACCGTGTCGCGACGGCCTTCTTGAGGAACTTCGCGCCGAACCCGCCAAAGGTGCCGAACGGGAGCCCCTCGATGTCGTGGGCGACGGCCTTCTCGCCGATGGAGATGAGCGTTCCCTTGTCCTGATAGGTCCACCGCACAAGCGGCCGGTCCTGCGAGGCGCGGAGCAGGTTCTCCCCGGCGACTTCGGCGGCCTGCCAGGCGGCCTGGGCTGTCGGCGGCGCGACCGAGTCCTCGCCCTGGTCGATGAGCGCGGTGTCGCCGATAGCGAACACGCGCTCGTCGCTGGTCTGGAAGTCCTGGTCGGCGAACACGCGACGGGACCGTTCGTCCTTGTCGATGTCGGCCTCCGCGAGTTCCTCCTGGCCCGTGATACCGCCGGTCCAAATCAACACGTCGTAGGGCATCTCCTCGGGGTCGGTGTCCTCGCCGCCGCCGAGGTAGACCGTCCCCGGGTCGACTTTCGAGATGAACTCCCCGCACTCGATGTTGATGTCGGCCGCCTCCAGGCGCTTGCGGATGGCACCCTGCACCTCGGGGTCGTTGCCGGGGAACACCTCGTCCAGCCCCTCCACGAGGTGGATGTCGAGAGCGGCGTCGTGGGCGTCGCGGTACTCCGCGATTTCGCCGGCGGCCTGAATGCCCGAGAGGCCCGCACCACCGACGATGACCTGGGCGGGGTCGGCCGGCGAGGCGTCGGCCGCGGCCTCCGTGATTTCGTGGTGGATGGCGCGGGCGTCGTCGAGACCTTTCAACGTGAGCGAGTGTTCGCGGAGGCCCTCGATACCGTAAAAGGCCGTCGCGCTACCCAGACCGAGCAGCAGGTAGTCGTACGCAACGTCGTCGCCGGCGTCGAGCGAGACGGTCCGCTCGTCGGTGTCGACGCCGGTGACCCGGGCCTCACGGAACTCGCCCCAGTCGGGGGTGAGCTCCGAGCACGGAACCGTCACTTTCGAGGCCACGTCCGGGTCGCGGATGACCCGGTGGACCTCGTGGAGCACCAGGTGGTAGTCGGTCTCGTTGATCCAGACGAGTTCCACGTCCGCGTTCGCGTTCTCGACGGCCTGCTCGACTGAGGCGACGGTCCCGGCGCCCGCGTATCCGGCCCCGACGACGACGATGCGGTCGGTCATGTGTGGACCTGGACCGGGCACGGGTAAAGACGCTACGAAGAGTGGCTGTGACGGACCGAACACCGGCGCTGTATGGGAGTATTTGTCACGGCAATCACTCACTCCGAGGCCGCCTGCTCGCCGGCCGAGTGGTGGCCGATGGGAGTGGGTATCGTCGGTGTGCCGGCGGGCGGGTCAGTCCAGCGACAGCCCCGCGTGCCAGCGCTCGACGCCGGCCTCGGCTTTCTTCTGGTCCATCTTCGCGAGCAGTTTCACCGCGAGACTCGCGGTTTCGGCGGCGACGGACTCGCCCTCGGCCAGGAACTCGCCGGTGACCCGGTTGGCGAAGACCGAGCAGACCGCGCCCGCGCGCAGGCCGTAGATGTTCGCCAGCGTGCAGATGGCGGCGGCCTCCATCTCGATGTTGAGCACGTTCGCCTCCTGAAGTTCGTCCACGAGGTCGTCGCTGCCGGCGGCCTCGAAGCCGTCGTACCCCTCGCGGCCCTGGCCGGCGTAGAACGAATCCGCCGACATCGTCAAGCCGACGTGGTAGTCGTGGCCCAGTCGTTCGGCGGCAGCGACCAGCGCCGAGACCACCTCGTGGTCGGCGACGGCGGGGTAGTCCTCGCGGACGTACTCGTCGCTGGTACCCTCCTGCCGGACGGCGCCGCTGGTGATGACCAGGTCGCCGACCTCCATCCCGGGCTGAATCGCCCCGCAGGAGCCGACGCGGATGAACGTCTCGGCGCCGACGCGGGCGAGTTCCTCGACGGCGATGGCCGCCGAGGGCGAGCCGATTCCTGTGGAGGTGACGGAGATGGGCGCGCCCTCGTAGTGGCCCGTCGCTGTGCGGTACTCCCGGTGGTGGGCAACCTCCTCGTGGTCGTCCCAGAGCGGGGTGATTTTGTCCAGACGCTCGGGGTTGCCCGGCAGCAACACGCTGTCTGCGACGTCGCCGGGTTCGAGTTCGACGTGGTACTGCATCTCGTCTGAGTCCTCGGACATACCCTCCCCGTTCTGGTGACGGGGGTGTAAGCTTATCGCGTTCGACGGCGGCGAAAGAGTGGACCTTGGGCCGCTTACACGCCGGCCAGCAGTCGCTCGAAAAAGCGGTCCTGGTTCGGCAGGTCCTCCCGCTCCCCCCGGTCGTCGGCGAGGTCGAGCCAGCGCAGCACGACCACCAGTTCGTCCGCGGGATTGACCCAGACGACGTTCTGGCCGTGGCCGAGGAACGCGTAGGCGGATTCGGGCGCCGACGGCCAGAGGCTGTTGTTCGTGTTGAGCCAGAACAGGAAGCCGTAGCTCTCGTTCTGCTCGCAGGGCGTGGTGGCCCGCTCGACCCACTCCTCGCTCAGCAGGCGCTTGCCGTCCCACTCGCCCTCGTTCAACAGCAGGTGGCCCGCCCGCGCGAGGTCGGTTGTCGGGCTCCAGAAGCCGCCGCCCCAATGGCCACCACCGGAAACGGACTCCATCATCGTCCCCTCGACGGCAACCTTGGAGTTGTGGTAGCCGTGCCACTCCCAGCGCCGGCTTGCGCCGATGGGGTCCATCACCTCGTGGGCGAGCACCCTGGGGAGGGGTTTGGCGTGCAGGCGAAGCAGCGAGAGCGCGAGCCGGTTGATGCGCACGTCGTTGTACTCCCAGAACTCGCCTGGCTCCCCCAGTTCCCGGGGCGCGTCCTTCCCCGGCCCGTCGGTTTTGCCGACGCCGCGGTTGCGGTCGACGCTGTCCGGGCGGTCGAACAGTTCGCCCTCCCACTCGGAGGTCTGTTGGAGCAGGTGCTTCCAGGTGATTTTCGAGTTGTGGTCGCTGTCGAAGCCGCCGTCCTGTACGTCCTCCGCGACCCGGTCGTCGAGGTCGAACCGGCCCTGGTCCCACGCGACGCCGCCAGCGAGACTCAGGAACGACTTGGCACACGAGAAGCAATGGTCCACCCGACCGGTGTCCCCCCACTCGGCGACCAGTTGGCCCTCCTTCAGAATCATGCCGGCCGGCCCGCCGCGGCGGTCGGGCATTGGTCCGAGGAAGCCGCCGAGTTCGCCCTCGGTTTCGTCGAACGGTTCGAGGTCCGGCATGTGGTACTGCACAGTTTCGTCGGGTGTCCCGTGGGTGAGGTGGAACGTCACCGCGTCGTCGACGGCCTCGGCGTCAATTCCGACTGCCTCCGGGTCGACGCGGTCGAATCCGCCCTCGTCGTGTGGGTCGGGGAAGTGCATGGCTCGGTCTGGGACGGGAGCGCTGAAAAGCGCTGGTTTCGCGGGGAAACTGGCGGAACGGTTCCGGCGGCCGGGCTACCCCGACTCGCAGACGACGACCTCGCCGTACTCCCGTGGGTCGAGTTCGGCGGTCGTGTCCTCGGCGCGGCGGACGACGCG
>JBDGQC010000017.1:0-4807 GCA_042219375.1 Halolamina sp.
CTCACCGGGCAGTACAACGTCTGTCGCGCCGTCGGCCCCAGGATGTACGCACGGGAAGAGGGCACAATCGTCAACATCTCCAGCGGCGCCGGGGTCCGCGGGAGCGTCAGCGGCGGCGTGCACTACTCCGCCTCGAAAGCCGGCGTTCTCGGCCTGACGAAGGGGGTCGCCAAACAGCTCAGCCCACACGTCCGTGTGAACGCCGTCGTTCCGGGGCTCATCGATACCACGCTCGGCGACGCCGGCGACGATGGCAAGGGACTCTGGGACGATGAAGGGATGGAGAAGATGCATGCGCTCACCCCGATGCAGCGCAGCGGACAACCCGAGGAGGTGGCGAGCGTCGTCGCGTTCCTCTGTGGCGAGGGCGCGTCGTACATGACCGGCTCGACCGTCACGGTGGACGGCGGGTCCGCGCTGATGCCGACCCAGGAGTTCCTCATGGGTGACGAGGAGCGATGAAGTTCGCCGTCAACGTCCCAACGAGCGCGGGCGCGAGCGAGTACTCCAACCTCGCGTTCTGTGACGAGGCGACGTGGGAGAAACAGCGCGACTACGCCCGGCTGGTCGAGCATCTGGGCTTCGACGGCGTCGCCGTCCCGGACCACCTGATGACGGGGGATGGCGCGACGACGGAGTGTCTAACCACCCTCGCCGGCCTCGCGGCGGCGACGGAGTCCGTCTACCTCTACCCCAAAACCGTCAACAACCACCTGCGCCACCCGCCGATGCTGGCGAAAGCGTGCGCGACCATCGACAACGTCAGCGACGGCCGACTCAAACTCGGGATGGGTGCCGGCTGGAAAGACGACGAGGCGACGGCCTACGGCTACGACTGGCCCGACGCTCCACGGCGACTCCGGGAGATGGAAGAGGCAATCGTGCTGCTCGACAGACTCTGGACCGAGGACGAGGTGGATTTCGACGGCGAGTACGTCACCGTGGACGGCGCCGTCTGCAAACCCCACCCGCGACAGGACCCGCGCCCGCCGATAATGGTCGGCGGCGGCGGCGAGGAGTTCACGCTCCGTATCGCCGCCAAACACGCGGATTCGTGGAACTACTGGGGACCACCCCACGTGATGGAACAGAAACTGGAGGTGCTCGAACAGCATTGCGAGACGTACGGGACGGACTACGACGCAATCGAGAAGTCGTGGTTCGCGCGCTGTATCATCCGGGAGACGGAGGAGGAAGTCGACGAACTGCTGGAACACGTCCCGCGGTTCGAACCCGCGGAAAACGAGGCCGACATCGCCGAGGGCGAGTACCTGAACCTCATCGGCACGCCCGGCCAGGTGCGCGAGACGCTGGCGCGCTACGACGACATCGGGTTCGACGAGTGCGTGGTGGAGTTCGTGGACTTCCCCAACGCCGAGGGCCCGAAACTGTTCGCCGAGGACGTGATGCCGGAGTTCTCGTAGCGCGGGTACCGGCCAGCGTGGCGGCGAGAGGAACCCTTTTCGCCCGCCCACTACTGTTCGGGCTATGTCCGATACTCCGACTCCCGAGGAGGCGTACGAGCGACTCCACGACCGGGCCGAGCGCGCCGGCGGCCTGGAAACGATTGACAACCTCCTGTTCTGGGACCAGCAGGTGATGATGCCCGAGGGCGGGACGCCCGGCCGGTCGATGCAGCGAGGGCTTGTTTCCTCGCTCCAGCACGAGGCGTTCGTCGGCGACGACGTTGCGGCGTGGCTGGATGCCGTCGAGGACGCCGACCTGACCGACGACGAATCGGCGGTCGTTCGGGAGGTCAGTCGGGAACACGAACGCAGGTCGGCCGTGCCCCAGGAGCTGGAGGAGCGGCGCAACAGCGCCGTCTCGCGGGCGAACGACGCGTGGGAACAAGCCCGCGAGAAGGACGACTACGGGACGTTCGCGCCGTATCTGGAGGAGTTGGTCGAACTCACCCGCGAGCAAGCCGAGCGTATCGACCCGGACCGCGAGCCGTTCGACGTGATTCTGGGCGAGTACGAGCCCTACCTGAACGTGGAACGCGTCGAGGCGGTGTTCGAGGAGTTGAAGGGGACGCTGGTGCCGCTGATTCGTGACATCCGCGAGAGCGACGCCGACCCCGGCGGGGTTTTCGCGGAGCACGGCCCGTACGACGAGGAGACACAGATGGCCCTCTCGGAGGATGCACTCTCCTTCGTTGGCTGTGACTGGGAGCGCGCTCGGCTCGACACCTCGACCCATCCGTTCTCCTACGGGAACCGTCACGACATGCGCATCACGACCCGGTTCCACGAGGAGTCAATCGTCGGCGGGCTCTCCAGTTCGCTCCACGAGTACGGCCACGCCTCCTACGAACACGGGCTGGACGAGGAGGCTTTCCCCGGCCCGCTCGGGCAGTCCCGCAGCCACGGGATTCACGAGTCCCAGAGCCGGTTCTGGGAGAACCACGTCGGCCGGACTGAGGCCTTCTGGGAGCAGTTCCTCCCGGTGGTGACGAACCACTTCCCGCGGCTCGCGGACGTGACGCCGCGGGAGGCCTACGAGGCGGCGAACCGGGTGAACGAGCAGAACCTGATTCGCGTCGCCGCCGACGAGGTGACCTACCATCTACACGTGCTGGTTCGCTTCGAAATCGAGCGCGCGCTTGTCAACGGCGACCTGGATGTGGCGGACGTGCCGGAGGTGTGGAACGACAAGTACGAGGAGTACCTCGGCATCCGGCCCGAAACGGATACGGAGGGTGTTCTGCAGGATATCCACTGGAGCATCGGCCGCATCGGGAGTTTTCAGGGGTACACCCTGGGAACGGTGTTCGCCGCGCAGTTGACCCACGCGCTGGAGGCGGACCTCGGCGAGTCGGTGACTGCGTTGGTGGCCGACCAGCGCTTCGACGACCTGCGGAACTGGATGAACGAGAACGTCCACGCACACGGAAAGCGGTACGAGACGGACGAACTGGTGGTGGCGGCGACCGGTGAGGAACTGACGGCGGAGTACTTCCTCGCGTACGTGACGGAGAAGTACGACGACCTCTATAACCTCTGACTCAGTACCGGATCAGGTAGTTCCGGACTGAATCGGGCACCGGGCCGCCCCAGAACTCCGCCATCTCCTCGTCGTCCATCCCTCGTTCGGTTTCGACCGCTGCCTCGTAGGCGTCCCAGAGGTCGGCAATCGGTTGGCCCGGGGTGTCCACCCGGAGGTTGTGGTAGAGTTTCGGCGTCTCGGCGTGAACGAGCACCGCGGCGCTGAGGTTGTCGCCCCGTTTATCGCCGCCCGCGGCTTCGCCGGCCTCCAACGCGGTAAGCAGCCGGCTTGTGAACCGGCCGGTAGCCTCCTTGAACGCGTCGCTCGTTGCCTCTATCACTTCCTCGCCGACGAGCATGTTACCCGCGACGGTGTGGTTCTCCCCGACGAGATGCCCGGCCCACTCCACACACTTCTCTCCGGTGTAGGCGTGCGTGGTGCCGTCGGCCTCGACGCCGTGGAGTTGGGTGCCGATGCCGCCGTCACGTTCCTCGACCAGCAGCGCACTCGCGGCCGGCAGCGAGATATCCCGGGCCAGGAGCTCCAGCGCGGCTTCGCCGTAGTCCGCGCCGGAGTCCCACGACTGCGTCGAGAGCGCCCCGTCCCCACTAACCCATGGGCAGACAGCGCCGACGGCGGGGAACACCGACGCGATAGCGACGCCGTACTGGCCGGTATCGGGGTCCCGCGCGGCGATGGAGAACGTCATCGGCGCCCCACCACCGGTCTTCGGTCGTGCATACCGGTAGATGGTCCACACCGCTGTTTCAGCTTTTTGGGGACGGCAAGACAGCCGAGTCGCCGACGCCGATCGCTCGGCGGGTTTTAACACGCCTCCCGCGAACCGCCGCCCCATGGACGAACGGCTCACGCGCGGAGTCACCCTCGGGCGGGCGGTGCTCCACGAGGCCCGCAAGGAGAAGGTGACGTTCATCGCCGGCAGCCTCGCGTACCACGCATTCATCTCCTTGCTCCCGCTGTTGGTGTTGCTGCTCGTCGCGATAACCACGCTCGGCAACGACGCGCTCGAATCCGGCTTTCTGGCGCTGGTACGGGCGCTGCTCTCGCCCGGCGGGCGCGACGTGGCGGTGACGGAACTGTTCGTATCCGAACTCCGGTCGGCCGGCGAATCCACCGGGCTCTCGCTCATTGGCGGCGCCGTGCTGCTCTGGGGGACGATGCGCATCTTCCGCAGCCTCGACACCGCGTTCTCGGACATCTACGAGACAGAACGGGCAAACAGCTTCCTTGACCAACTCGGCGATGCAGGACTCGTGCTCGCCGTGTTCGCGGCGGCGGTCACCGTCGCGGGCCTGCTGGAGCGCTCGCTTCCCCCCGGGACGGGGTTTACTGGCCTCGCGCTAACCGCAGGGCTCGCAGCCACCCTTTACCCGATGTACTACGTGTTCCCGGATACCGACGTGACAGTACTGGAGGTGTTGCCCGGCACGCTGTTCGCCGCCGGCGCACTCACCGCGCTGGAGTCGCTGTTCTCGGTCTACCTGGCCGCCAGCGGGAGCAGCGCCGACTCGGGCATCATCTCCGGCGTGCTCGTGTTGCTGACCTGGCTCTACTTCTCCGGGCTGATTCTCCTGCTCGGCGCCGTCGTCAACGCGGTGCTCGCGAACCGCAGCGCCGACGTGAGCGTCACGCCCGTGTTCGACGGGCCCGCACCGGTCCACGACGCCGAGGGGCGGGACATCGACCGCGAGGCCGTCGCCGCGTCGCTAATCCGGCTGGAAACCGCGCTCGCGGACGACCGGTCCATCACCATCGGCGCCGGCGACGCGACGGAGACGTTCCCCCGACCCCGGAGCTTCGA
>JBDGQC010000152.1:0-2907 GCA_042219375.1 Halolamina sp.
GTCGGCGTCGACGACGACGAAGTCGTTGCCCGCGCCGTGGTACTTCTCGAAGGGGACCGACTCGCTCATTGGCCGTCCTCTGTGCTGCGTGTAGGAAACTCGTTCGCCGCTTCGAGCCGAGTCACGTCCGAAAGCGTCTCGCGCCGGCGGAGCAAGTCGCCGTCGCGTGTCACCTCCGCGGGTCGCGGGCGGGAGTTGTACGTCGAGGCCATCTCGTAACCGTAGGCTCCGGCGTTCCCCACCGCGAGCAGGTCCTCGCGTTCTGGCCGCGGAAGCGGCCTGTTCTCACAGAGCAGGTCCGCCGTCTCACACACCGGGCCGGCGATGGTGACGCCGACTGTGTTGCGCGTGTTGGAGCCGGGGACGAGATTTCTCACCGCGTGGTACGCGTCGTAGAGCGCGGGCCGCAGGAGCGTCGTCATGCCGGCATCGACACCCGCGACGACCGCTTCGGGCGTGTCCTTCACCGTGTTCACACGGGTCAAAAGCACCCCGGCGTCGGCGACGACGTAGCGACCCGGTTCGATGGCGAGCGTCGCATCTGTCTCGCCGAGCGCGTCGCGGGTCGCCTCGGCCACGGCATCGAGAGGGAGCGGCGGCGCCTCCTCGCGGTAGGGGACGCCGAAGCCGCCGCCCACGTCGACAGTTTCGACCGAAACACCCCGGTTTTCGAGCGTCCGTGCGAGGTCACCCATCCGCCGGACCAGTTCGCGGTGGTCGTCCAGTTGGTCGCCGGTGATGCCGGAACCGGCGTGAGCGTGGATACCCGCGAAGTCGAACCGGTCGGCGGCGCTCGCTGCGAGTTCGGGCGCGCGGTCGAGGCCAACGCCGAACTTCGGGTGGCCGCCGGTCGTGACTTTCTCGTGGTGTCCCGCGCCGACGCCGGGGTTGATGCGAAGGCGAAGCCGGCCGTCGAAGCCGCGCGCGTCGAGGCGGTCCAGCGTGTCGGCGGCGCCCACAGTAAACGTGAGGTCCGGTTCGGCTTCCCACGCCGCGAGCACCGCGTCGAGGTCACGCGCGGGCGGGTTGACCGCGGTGTAGGTCACCGCCGCGCCGGGGACGCCGGCGTCGAGCGCACGCCGTACTTCGCCCGCCGAGGCACACTCGACGGCGAACCCCTCCTCGTGGACGGTCTGGAGCGTCTCGCGGGCGGTATGGGCCTTCGCCGCGTACTGGATTTCCGCGTCGCGGAACGCGTCCCGAAGCCGCCGGCAGTTCTCCCGCACGCGCTGGGGGTCGAACACGTACAGCGGCGTCCCGAACTCGTCAGCGAGGTCCTGAAGCCGGGCCGCGCTCCAGTCGGCGAGCCGACGGACAGCCGGGCCGCCGTCCGGGGTGACGGTCGCGCGTGCGTCGCTGGCTCTGCGGTCGTCGTCGCTCATTCGCGGAGCGCGCCCTCCCGCCGAGTCGCTTCCAGCGTCTCCTCGGCGAGGTCGGTGGCGACGACTGCCGGTTTGTACGCCGACCCCGGAATCAGTTCTTCCTCGGAGACCGACGATTCGACGTAGCGCTGGAACGCTCGACGCTCCGGGGGCAGGTGGCCGTAGTGGACCTCGTCTTCCACGAGGTCGTAGACGGGAATGCGCGGCGTGAGCAGCGTGTTCTCCCCGACGACGGAGTTCTCACCGACCACGAATCCCGAGGTGACGCGGCAGCCAGCACCGAGTGAGGCGCCGTCCTCGACGACGACCGGCGTGTCCTCGACCGGTTCGAGCACGCCGCCGATGAGCGTGTTTGCGCCGATTTTCACGCCGTCGCCGACCTGGGCACACGAGCCGACCACGTCACAGGAGTCAACGAGACTGTCGTCGCCGACGTAGGCGCCGATGTTGACGAACGACGGCGACATCATGATGACGTCCTCGCCGAGGTAGCTTCCCGGCCGCAGAACCGTCCCGTCGGGCGTGTTGCGGCTCCCGCGCTCGCCGAGGTCCGCGGTAGCGCGCAGCGGGAGCACGTCGTAGTAGTCCACGCCGCCGTAGCTCCGGGGCTGGGTTGCCCGAAGCGAGAAGTTGAGCAGGACGCCGCGCTTGACCCATTCGACGGCCTCCCACTCGGCGGGACCGGTCTGTTCGGCAGCACGCACCTCGCCCGACTCTAACACACGGAGGAACGTATCGAGGGTGTCGCGTTCCTCGTCGCCGGCGTCGGCGGCGGTTAGTCCGTTCTCGTAGCGGTACCACAGGTCGGCAATGGCGGATTCGAGTGACATGGTGGAGCGTTGGGTGGGAGGGTTGTAAGGCTGGTTCGGATTCAGAGCAGGTCAGCGAACCGGTAGCGACCGGGGTCGCGCCCCGCGAGTTCGGCGGCAGCGTCGAGGGCGCCCTCCGCGAACACGCTGCGGTCGCCCGCGCGGTGGGAGAGCGAGAGCGTCTCGCCGTTGCCCGCGAACAGCACCTCGTGCTCGCCGGTCACGTCGCCGGCCCGCCGGGCGTGGACGCCGATTTCGTCGTCCGCGCGCGGTGTCTCACCTTTGCGGCCGTGCTGGCGCTCGGTCAGGTCGGGGCGCTCGTCCGCGACATCCGCGACCAGGGTGAGCGCGGTTCCGCTCGGCGCGTCGCGCTTCCCGTTGTGGTGGGTTTCGGTAACCTCCACGTCGTAGTCGGGGAGGGACGCCGCAGCCTGCCGGACAGCGCCACGGAGGGCGGCGACGCCGCGCGAGAAGTTGCTGGCGTGTAGCACCGGCACCGTCTCGCTCGCGGCGTCGAGCGCGCCGAGGGGGTCCGCCTCGTGGCCGTCCAGTCCGGTCGTTCCGGTGACGAAGGGGACACCGTAGTCGGCGCAGATACCCGCGTACTCGGCTGTCGCCTCGGGCGCGGTGAAATCCACGACACAGTCGATGCGCTCCTCGTCAGCGAGCGCGGCGTCGAGGTGGGTGCCGACGGCGGCCTCCGCGCTGACGTAGCC
>JBDGQC010000152.1:3007-4748 GCA_042219375.1 Halolamina sp.
CAGCGAGCGCGGCGTCGAGGTGGGTGCCGACGGCGGCCTCCGCGCTGACGTAGCCCGGACGGCGGGCGACGGCGGCGACGACGAGCACGTCCTCGCGGTCGCCTGCGGCGTCGATAAGTTCGCCGCCCATCCGCCCCGTCGCCCCGGTGACGATGAGGCGGGTCGGGCTGCCCTCAGTCGGGTTCACGTCCCCTACGGTTGGGTCGGCCATCTACGTCTCCACCACCGGTTGCTCGGCGAGGTCATCCAGCAGTTCGGCGAGGTGGGCACGCGGTTCGTCGGAAAGCCGGGTCAGCGGCGAACGGACCGTCGGCGGCGCGCCTTCGCGGATGTGCATGGCCTCCTTCACCGGGATGGGGTTGGTCTCGGCGAACAGCGCGCGGTTGAGCGGTTCGAGTTCGAAGTGTATCTCGCGGGCCCGGTCGAGGTCACCCGCGGTGGCGGCCTCGACCAACGCGCTCACGCGCTCGGGTTCGACGTTCGCGGTGACGCTGATGGTTCCGGTCCCCCCTGCTGCGCAGATGGGGAGGGTAAGACCGTCGTCACCCGAGAGCACCGCGAAGTTCTCGTCCCGGGTGCGCTCGACAACCGCAGAGACGCGACCGAGGTCGCCGCTGGCGGCCTTGTAGCCCTGCACGTTCGGATGCTGTGCGAGGTCGGCCACGACATCGACCGGGATGTTGCGCCCCGTGCGCGAGGGGACGTTGTACAGAACCTGTGGCAGGTCCACGGCGTCGGCGAGGGTCCGGTAATGCTCCTGGAATCCCGCGGCTTCGGGCTTGTTGTAGTACGGCGAGATGAGCAGCAACGCGTCGGCGCCGGCCGCCGCGGCGTCCTCCGCGAGCGAGCGGGCCTCGTGTGTCGCGTTCGACCCCGCGCCGGCGATGACGGGGATGTCGACTGTGTCGACGACGGTTTCCACGACGGCGGCGTGTTCGTCGTGGGTTAGTGTCGCGGATTCGCCGGTCGAGCCGACGGGGACGAGGCCGGCGACACCCGCGGCTTCGAGGCGACGGGCGTCGGCGGCGAGTCGGTCGTGGTCGATGCTGTTGTCCTCCCCGAAGGGAGTGGTCATGGCGGGGTAGACCCCGCTGAATGGTGTCGTCATCTGGTGTGTGCTGAAAGCGGTCGCTGCCCGATACAGGCCAGGAGTCCACCAGCGACCGGGCGCTACACCGGCCGAGAGCGGAGAGAATCAGCGTTTGCCGCGTTTGGGCGTACCGACAGCCGGCGCTCGGGGGGAGCGTGCGGCGGCGTGGGCCGGCGTCGGTGTCACATTACCACGACTGGTCGCGGTGAGCTTAACAGTTCTGACTCGGGCTGGCGCCGGTTTCTTGCAGCCAGACCGCAGCCTTGAACCCGGGAGCAGCCACAGCGTACGGTAATGACCGAGATTCACAGCGGCCAGCGCGTCGCCGTGCTCGCGGACGCGCAAAACCTCTATCACACGGCCCAGAGCCTGCACTCGCGCAACATCGACTACTCCGCTCTGCTGGAGAAGGCGACGATGGACCGCGAACTCACCCGGGCCGTCGCCTACGTCATCCGTGCGGAGTCCCCCGAGGAGGAGTCCTTCTTCGAGGCCCTCCGTGACATCGGCTTCGAGACCAAACTCAAGGACATCAAGACGTTCGGCGACGGCTCCCAGAAGGCCGACTGGGACGTGGGTATCGTGCTCGACGCGGTGACGCTGGCGTCGAAGGTGGATACCCTGGTACTCGCCTCCGGCGACGGCGACTTC
>JBDGQC010000016.1:0-4708 GCA_042219375.1 Halolamina sp.
AGAGGGAGCTTCGCTCCCTCCGTGCTCACGAGAACCTCGCGCTCGCTCGCGCACGGATGTGCGACCGCTATCGCGCCGCCACCGCAAGGTGCGAACAGTTCCTGCCCTTACAACTCAGCAGCCGCCTCGATGGCCCGAAGCGCCAGTTCCACCGTGTCCTGGTCGATCCCACTCGTCCGCAGGTCCTCGGCGTCGTACCACGCCCAGGCATCCACACCCGCTTCGCCGTCCGCGGGGGAGATCTCCCGCGAGGGGACCGTCGCGAAGTAGGCATGGTCGATGTGCTGGTGGTAGACCTCGTCGCCGTGGCGGTCGATGTCGTAGAGGAGCTGTTCACGCGGCCGCGGCAGCGTCTCGCCCGCGGGGGCGCCGATGGGGTCGGTGTCGTCGATGAGCGTCGGGTCCAGCCCGGTCTCCTCGCGGGTCTCCCGAAGGCCGGCCTCGTGGGGGAGTTCGTCTCTATCGACGTGCCCTCCCGGAGGGATGCGAATCTCCAGTTTCGGATGGTAGTGCAGCGCTGCGGCGCCGTCGTTGACGATATAGATGGTCGACGTGAAGTGGCGGGTCGTCTCCATGCGTCGGGATTGCGGCCGTCCGGTTTCGGGGTTGCGGTTCGGACCGGGTGTCGTAAGAACTAGGTTCCCCGGAAGCGGTACTCCGGGTATGGCACAGGAATCCTCGTCCGACCTCGGTATCGGGGTCGGCGTGCTACTCGCGGTTGTCGCGCTGCTCGGCGCGGTCGGGATGGCCGTCGTGGACCCGTCGGCGACGGTCGCGGGCGGGATGCATACGGCCGCGGTGCCGTTCGCGCTCGCGATGACCGCGGGCGTCGTCGCCGTCGCCGCCATCCACCTGTTCTGGGAGTGACGCGGGATAACCGTTAAGAGCGACAAACCCATAGCTAGCGTACGGATGAGTAAGTACACCGAGGAGGAGGCCCGCATCGTCGCCTACCTGCGGGACAGCGTCTCCTCCGGCGAACGCTACTTCCGGGCCAAGAACATCGCCGAGGCCATCGGACTCACCGCCAAAGAGGTCGGCACGCGGCTCCCCCACCTCGCGGAGAAATCCGACGACGTGGAAATCGAGAAGTGGGGCCGTTCGAAATCCACGACGTGGCGGGTTACCCACCAGGGATAGCCGCCCCTCTGTTACTGGACCGCTTCGAGCCGACGCTGCATCTCCGTTTCAACAGTCTCCGCCAGTTCCTCCTCGGGCCGTTCCGAATCGGGCGCCCACTTGGAGAAGAAGCCCGAACGCCCGAGATAGCCGACCAGTTCGTAGATGTCCCGGCGCTCCTCGTAGCCAGCCGGTAGCTCGCCCGCCGCCTCCCGATACGCATCCAGGAACACCAAGTTCAGGCGGTCGGCCACGTCGAAATACTGCGAATCGAGGAGCTGTCGCTGGGCGCGGTGGAGTTCCCGGACCGGGTCGCCGACGTGGGCGATTTCCCAGTCGAGGAACCCAATTCGGTCGTCGACCAGGAAGCCGTTAGGATGCGCTGGGTCGCCGTGGAGGAGCGCGGCGGGTGTGCCGTCCAGCAGGTCGCGGTTCTCCTCGACGGCGTCGATGACCGCGTCGAAATGCTCCGGAAACCGTTTCGTGGGGGCGATTTCCTGCATCTGCTTGATTTGGCTGATAAGCACGTCCGTCCACGTCCCGGTATCGAGGGTCAGCCCTGTCTCGTCGCCGCCGACGATGGCCCCGTGTTCGGGGAACCGCTCCGCATGAAGCGCGGCGAGCGTCTGTCCGACTGCGGCGATGAGGTCGGCCCGTTCGTCTTCAGCGGCGTCGGACCAGCGGCCCAAGAGGGTCTCGCAAGGGACGGGAGCGGTAGCCAGATACGGCACGTCGTGGGCCGGGTCCGCGGTGACGATGGTGGGAACCAGTATCTCCCGGTTCGCGCCCACGTATGTGATGACCGCGCGCTCGCGGGCGATTCTGGTCCCGTTCCCGTCAGTCGCGAACTTCAGGTACGTGGTGTCGCCGTCGGTGAACGTCAGTCGGACCGTCCGGTTCTGGTCGTTCCACGAGGGGCCAGTCCCTTCCACCTCTGTTACCTTCCGGCCGGGGAAGGCCCCCTGGAGGGCCGTCGATAACTGCGGGTCCATGGCTCTCCTGCCGCCGAGCGCGGCAAGACCTTTGTGGTGGTCCGTGCGCCACTCGCAGGACTCACCGGAGTCCCGTCCCGTTATGACCCCCCCGTTCGTAAGCCGTCACATGACCGTCCGTGTCGAACGGACCTACGAGTTCGACGTTCCGGCCGAACAGGTCTGGGAGTTCATCGCCGACCCCGCCGCACGGGCCCAGGCTATCAGCGTCATCGATAGCTACGAGGCCAACGACGACGGGACGATGACCTGGCATGTACGCCTCCCCATCCCAGGGGTCAACGCCACCGTCGCCGTCGAGACCGAGGAGACGCATAAAGACCCGCCCGAACGGGTGAAGTTCGTTGGCCGCTCGCGTGCGCTCCGTGTAACAGGGGAACACACCGTCGAACCGACGCCCGAGGGCTGCCTGCTGCACAACGAGTTCGTCGTCGAGGGCAAACTCCCGGGGGTTGAGCGCTACTTCAAACGGAACCTCGACCGCGAACTGGATAACCTCGCAAGCGCACTCCGGGAGCGGTTGGGCCGACACGCGTGACTGTCTGAGTCGGCTGCATTCCCTCGGACCGCCTGCATCAGCCCCGGACCACCGACGTTCGCGAAGGATTTCCCGCGGTTACTGCCGGTCCGAGTCCGGCCGCCGGCCCCGAAACCACGGGATTTATCCTCCTCTTCCGGATACGATGAATCGTCGGCAACACGGCGCTTTTCTCGCCGTAACGTCGACAAGCCAACCACCGACCTTCGCGCGCCGTGACGATGGGTCCGTCACGACTGTCGGACCGATTACGGGGGCCACCCGGTCCGACACCTCCCGCCTCCGCCTTCTGACTCTCCGGTCGCTCAGTCGACCCGCTCAGCGCCGAGTTCGACCCGCTTCCCCGTCGCCGCGGCCTGGTAAACCGCCCCCATCACCCGAACGTCCGTTAACCCGTCCCTCCCGTCGGGTTCGGGCGGCGTTCCGGTCAGCAGGCAATGAGCGAAGTAGTCGAACTCCTCGCGGGTTTCGTCGGCGCCCACGCCGGCGATATCGACCGTCCCCGCGCTGGTTTCGAGAGTCACCTCGCGTTCCCCGTTCGGGACGAACGCGTTCTCCAGCCGAATCCGGCCGTCGCTCCCGACGAGTTCGAGCCAGGAGTCCGCGCTGCCGCTGAAACTGGCGGTGAAGTCGCCGACGGTCCCGGTGGGAAACTCCGCGTGGAAGTGGACGTGTTCGTCGGCGAACCGCGGCGACCCGGGGTCGTCGGACTGGCTCCCGAACGGCTCCTCGGCGGTGGCCGTTCCGTCCACGGCGATCGGGTCTGCGCCGAGCAGGTAGCGCGCGGTGTTGAGCGGGTAGACGCCCACGTCCATTAGTGCGCCGCCGCCGGCGAGTTCGCCGTCGAGACGCCACTGGTCCGGCCCATTCGACCCAGCGAGGACGGGGAAGGTGAACTCACCCATCGCCTTCGTGGGTTCGCCGATGCCGCCGCGGGAGACGAAGGAGGCGAGCGCACGGACAACTGGGTCAGCCTGCATCCGGTAGGCGGTCATTAGCGTCACGCCGGCGTCCTCACAGGCCTCGACAGCCGCCTCGGCGCGCTCAGCCGTCGCCTCCAGGGGCTTCTCACAGATGACGTGTTTCTTGTGGTCGGCCGCCGTCCGAACGTGGTCCAGGTGGAGGCGGTTCGGCGTGGCGACGTAGACAGCGTCGTAGGCGTCGATGGCCTCGCCTTCCGCGTAGCGTTCGTAGGTCAGCGCAACGGCGCCGTGCTCGTCGGCGACGCGCTCGGCCTTCCCGGGCGTGCCGGAGACGACGGCGCCGAGGCGAGTGTAGTCACCCGCTTCGATGGCCGGAATGGAGACGTTGCGTGCGTAGTTGCCCAGGCCGACGACGGCGAGCGAGACGGTGCCCTCGGGGTTCGTCTCCCAATCGCGTGACGATGCTGCGTCGACGAGCGCCTGTAGGTCCATGACCGTGCCGTTGCGTTCCGGGGACAAAACGGTTGGCGGACGCCGAGTCGCCGGCGGTCTGCCGTCGGGTTCGAGAGCGTCGGTGACTCTTTGCCCCCGCGGGCGCAGGGGCCGCTATGGAACCGGTCAACGCGGACGATTTGGCCTGGAACGAGACGGAGCACGGGGAGACGGCGTTCCGGCGGAAGAAACTCGCCGCCGCAGTAGCTGAACGGGCGGACGGCGACCGGAGAGCGGACGCTGACCTCGGCTGTAGCCTCTATGAACTCCCGCCAGGGAATCGCTCGTGGCCCTACCACTACCACACCGGGAACGCCGAGGCGTTCTACGTTCTCGCCGGCGAAGGAACTCTGCGGACCGCCGACGACGAACACCCGCTCCGGCCTGGTGATTACGTCGCCTGCCCGCCAGGCGAAGACGGTGCCCACCGCGTCGTCAACGACGGTGACGACCCGCTACGGTATCTGGCGTTCTCGACAATGCGTGACCCGGACGTGACTGTTTACCCCGACTCGGGGAAAATCGGTGTCTTCGCCGGCGCGCCCCCTGGCGGTGAGGGTGACCGAGACGTGTCCGGCTACTTCGAACGCGAGAGCGACGTGGAGTACTGGGACGGCGAGGAGTGAGAACATCAGACCGTTCAC
>JBDGQC010000021.1:0-4620 GCA_042219375.1 Halolamina sp.
TCATCATCCACTCGGAGCCGGAGCCGAAGTTCATACAGCCCAGACAGAGCCGCGACACTTCCAGGCCGGTCGACCCGAGCCGGGTGTACGCCATCTCGGACATGCTCCCGAGTTGTGTAGGCGGGGGCATAAAGCGTCGGCACCCGCCCGTCGCGGGTCAGTCGCTTCCGATGCCGGTAATCTCGAACCGTGCGCCGCCGTCGGCGCTCTCCGTGACCGAAATCGACCAGCCGTGTGCTTCGACCACGTTCTTGACGATGAACAACCCGAGCCCGGTGCCCTTCTCGGCGTGGGTGGTGCCGCGCTCGAACACCATCTCGCGTTTCTCCGCCGGGATTCCGGTGCCGTCGTCGGCGACGTAGAAGCCGTCGTCGATGTCGCCGACGGTGACCGTCACGTCCTCGCCGCCGTGCTCGACTGCGTTGCGGTAGAGGTTCTCGAACAGCCGCCGGAGGGCGGGTTCGTCGCCATGGATGGTTCGGTCCGTCTCCACCCGCAACGCGGCGTCCTTGGTCACGACGTTCTGCCATCCGAGCCGCGCGACTTCCGGCAGCTCGACGGGGTCGAACGACTCCTCGGCCTCGGCGACGAGCGCGGTGTCCTCGCTGGTGAGTTCCTCGATGCGGTCGAGTGCGTCGGCGATTGGCTCGATGTGTTCGGAGTCACAGTCCTCACGCACCAACTGGAGCCGTCCCTTCGCGACGTTCAGCGGGCTCCGGATGTCGTGAAACACGAGTTCCGTGAACCGTTCGAGCCGCTCGTTCTGCCGGACCAACTCCTCGCGGAAGACGACTTGCTCGGTGATGTCCTGGAGGATGCCGACGGCGGCGTCGGCGGAGCCGTCTTCGCCGACCGGCATCGCCTGAATACGGAAGTGGCGCCCCTCGGCCTCGACCTCGAAACGCACCTGCTCCCCGGCAATCGCGTTCCGGTACTGCGACCGAATCCGCTCCTGGAGTTCCTCGGGGCGGCCTTTGGCGACGGCCTGCCCTTCGAGGGTGTCCTTCGAGAGGCCGATCTCCGCCAGCCCCTTCCCCCCGACGAACGTGTACCGAAGGCCGTCGCGGTCTTCGACGACGAAGACGACGCCGCCGGGGAAGTTTTCGACGATAATTTCGTACGGGGACGGCTCCATGCAGTCAGTTACGCAGGGGAGCCCATCATCGTTACGGCGATTCGGTACTATCGCACAGCTGATTGGTCGGCAATCGGGGCGGTCCACTCGACTGATTGGTCGGGTGTTCCGTCCGGCTCAGACGGTATCGCGGTCGGTGTACGTGTATCGCCGGGTGATTTTCCCGTCCGCGAACACGTGGAAATCCGCGAAGCCGATTTCGACCGGGTCGCCGTCTTGCTTCCCCCGGAACGTCCCGCGGACAGCGACGGTGTCGCCATCCACGACGACGCTGTGGAGTTCGTGGCCCCCGTCGGAGAGCGGGCGGCCCTCCTCGTAGAACGCCCTGAGGTCCGCCTTCCCCTCGATTGCCGGCTGCCCGGGGCGCTCGTAGGTCACGTCATCGCTGAACAGCGCGACCAGCGCGTCGTAGTCGCCGGCGTCAACCAGTTCGTAGTAACGGCGCGCGACTGCCTCACGGGGCATGCCCGAGGATGGGGCTCGACGGGGTTCAAGCTTCCCGTGACGGCAGCCCGTTCCGGGTCGGCTCAGTCGTCGGCCAGGGTCGGGCGGGCACCCGGCATAACCACGCCCTCACGGCTTTCGACCAGCTTCCAGCCCGCGAGCCCGGCTGCGAGAAACGCCAGCACGCTCCCGGCGGCGAACGCCGTCGGGTAGCCTACCAGCGTCGCCAGCCCGCCGATGATGACCGGGCCCCCGACCCCGCCGACGCCTTTCGCCGTCGAGCGCAGGCCCATCAGTTCGGACTCGCGGTCGTCGGGCGCCACGTCGCCGATGAACGCGAGCGCCCCGGTCGTCATGGCCGAGAACGCCGCAGCGATAACGACGAAGGAAGCGCCGACAACGACCAGCCGAGCCGGGCCGGCGAACAGCGTCGCGGCCGCAGCCACGAGCGCGAACGCGCCCGAACTCGCGATGCCGACGACGATGAGCGGCTTGCGCCCCCAGGCGTCGGCGACCCGGCCGAACAGCAGCATGAACACCGTCTGGCCGGCGGGGTTGATAGCCAGCAGCGCCCCCATCTGAAGCTCCGTCAGCCCGAGGGTTTCGGGGAGATACACCGGCATCAGCCCCATGAGCCCGATGACGGTGGCGTTGCGGAACGCCAGCGCGACGTAGAGCATCCAGAGCCCGTTGCGCCGCAGGTGGTCCCGGTCGCCGACGGCGGGCAGCAGCCGGCTCCGCACCTCCGCGAGAAGTTCGCTCACGGTGGGCTGGGTGTCGGGCCGCGGCGCGTGGCTGTCGTCGAGAAACACCACGACGAGCGTCGAGAGCAGGCTGATACCGCCGATGACGAGATAGAGCCCCCGCGGGGCGAGCATCCCGAGCAGGACCCCGACCGCGAGTTGGCCGCCCGTGAACCCGGCGGCCCGCGCGGAGTTGAAGAAGCCGAGCGCGCGTCCGCGCCCCTCCTCGCCGCCACGGGTGGAGACGACCGCGAGCATGACGGGCGCGAATCCGACCGCGAAGATGGCGTAGAGGCCGCGGGAGAGCACCGGCACCCAGACGCCGCTGAAAGCAAACAGCGGGAGTATCGCGAGCGTGGCGCCGAGTCCCGTCACCACGAGTACTGTCCGCCGCCGCCCGGTCACGTCGGCGACGGCGCCCCAGAACGGCGAAAAGACGGTCATTCCGAGGAAGTACGCGGTCGTGACCAGGCCGACGACGAGCGCGGAGGCGTCGTTCCGGCCGAGGTAGAACGCCAGCCCGGTGCCGAGCAGAATGCCCGACGCGAAGCGCGCCGCCGCGGCAACCCCGATGAGTAGCTGCTGGCGCGTGTCCTCGGAGAGCACGGTCCGGGTTCGACCAGCACGGATAAAGTGGCCGTGGTTCCGGCCGGCTCTGTGAGTGACTCCCACGATTGCGGCCGCGTCCTGCCGAGAGGGATACACTCTTTTTCCGCCCGGCGTGACTCGCCCCCATGAGCGACCCCGACATCCTCCTCCTGCGCGGGAAAGTCCACGGGATGCCCGCCTCCGAGCACGCGACAGCGCTCCGTGAGCGCCTGCCCGAGGCCGATATCGCCGTCGCCAGAACACCCGACGAGGAGCGCGAACTGGTCGAGAACGCCCGTATCGTCTCCGGGTTCAACATGGACGAGGCGCTCATCGACCGCGCCGAGGAGATGGAGCTGTTCGCCTGCTGTTTCGCAGGCTACGGCCACCTCCCGCTTGCGGCGTTCGAGGAAGCCGGCGTCGCCGTCACCACCGCCTCGGGCGTCCACGGCCCCAACATCTCGGAGTACGTCATCGGTGCGCTCGTGGCGATGGCACGGGACTTCAACCGCGCGCGCCGCCAGCAGGAGGAGCGCGTCTGGCAGGCGTTCGGCAGCCGCGAACTCAAGGGCTCGACGGTCACCGTCGTCGGCCTCGGCGCCATCGGGCACGCCGTCGTCGAACGGCTGGAGCCGTTCGGGGTGGACACCATCGGCGTGCGCTACACGCCCGAGAAAGGCGGGCCGACCGACGAGGTGCTGGGCTTCGACGAGATTCACGACGCGCTGGCCCGGACGGACGCGCTCGTGCTCGCCTGCCCGCTGACCGACGAGACGGCGGAGCTCATCGACTACGACGCGCTCCGCACGATGAAGCCGACCGCACATCTGGTGAACGTCGCTCGCGGCGGTGTCGTCGATACCGAGGCGCTGGTGCGGGCGATGCGGAGCCACCACATCGAGGCAGCGTTCCTCGACGTCACCGACCCGGAGCCGTTGCCGAGCGACCACCCGCTCTGGGGGTTCGACAACGTGACGATTACGCCCCACAACGCCGGCCACACGCCGAAGTACTACGACCGGCTCTCAGACATCGTCGCGGAGAACTACCGGCGGCTGGCGCGTGGGGAGGAACTGGAGAACCGCGTCAGGTAACACCGGCACCGGCAAAAGGGATTTGCCGGACAGCGTATCAGGGTACTGTATGGATCGCCGTCGGTTCCTCACGTCGGCAAGCGGACTACTGTTGTTCACCGGTGGCTGTAGCCAACCCGCTGACTCGACGGCGACCGCCCAGACCGCCACGACCGATTCGCCGACAGGCACGGCGACCGATACGCCGACGGCTACGTCAACCCCACCCACGCCTGGCCCAGTCTCGCTGGAGCCAGGAGAGCCGTTCACGTCTGCCGATGGGTTCGCGGTCACCCTCGAGAACGTCGCCGTCCAGGTCGCAATCATCGAGTTCGGGACAGCACACAACGACCCCCTTTACCGGGACGGCGAGCAGTTCGTCGTCGCCGATGTAGCCGTCTCCGGGGACGAGCGCCCCGACCCGGCCGATTTGCATGTCTTCCTTCACACGGACACGCTCACGGAGCGGCGGAGATACTACGTCGCGGCCGACTCGAACGAGGACGACGTCCGCCAGCGGTTCGGCTACCCCGTCCCGGTTTCACCGCTGCCGACGGAGGGGGCGGTGGTCTGGACCCGCGACGGCCACCCCGACGTCCGGTGGGAGTTGTCCGCTGACGTTCGGTCGGCCATCAGC
>JBDGQC010000055.1:0-1553 GCA_042219375.1 Halolamina sp.
GGCGACGCCGCCATGGAGGAGGCCAACTTCCTCACCAAGTTCGCCGACACCGTCTACATCGCCCACCGCCGTGACGAGTTCCGCGCCGAGGACTACTGGGTCGAGCGAATCATGGAGAAAGTCGACGAGGGCGACGTGGAAATCCGCTGGAACACGGAGTTGACTGAAATCCACGGCACCCCCGAGGACGGCATCGACCACGCCTCGCTCGTACGCCACCCCGGCGGCCACCCGAAGGAAAAACTCGACGGGGAACAGGCCGACGAGGTCACCGAGTTCGAGATGGACGTGGGTGCGGTGTTCTACGCCATCGGCCACACGCCCAACACCGACTACCTGGCTGACACCGGCGTCGAACTCGACGACGACGGGTATATCATCACCGAGGGGGGTCGCGGCGGCGGTCAGACCGCAACCGACGTTCCCGGCATCTTCGGTGCCGGCGACGTGGTCGACCATCACTATCAGCAGGCCGTAACTGCGGCCGGAATGGGCAGCGAGGCGGCCATCGACGCCGACCATTGGCTGGAGGACCAGGAACGCGCCGGCAACCTCGCGGCCGAGACGCCCGCCAGCGCGACTGCGGACGGCGACGACTGAGCGCGGCGCCCGGTACGACGACTGCGCCCCGTCTCGGTTGGAGACCCATAGAATCTTACGTCCGACACCCGAGCTATCGGTATGGTCAACACCCAAACCTACACCATCGAAGGTCCCGAAGGGCAGGAAGACAACGTTGAGCTCCCCGCGGACCTCGTGGAACTGATGCGGGAGGGCGACGAGACGGGACCCCAGGTCGTCGGCGACGTGGTGCTGCAGGCGTTCGCACAGCAGGCCCACGCCCGCGTCCACCACGCCGAGGGCGGCGTGAGCGACGAGTTGCAGGCGGCAAACGACATCATCGAGGACCTGTTCGAGGACCGGTTCGGCATCTCGCTGTCGGACGCGATGGGCCACCAGCATTAGTCTCCGCGGCCTGTCGGCTCAAACGAACAGCAACGGCACCATCACCAGCGCGCCGGCGACGAGGCCGGCCAGTAACTCGCGGTAGCCGCCGTTCTCCAGTTGTGCACCGGTCGCCAGCGCCTCCGGGATGAACTCCGAGAGCACCAGATAGGCCATCGCGCCGGCGGCGAAGCCGAACCCGTAGGGTAGCGTCGCCCGGGCTACCCGGACGAAGAAGAACGCGATGACGGCGCCGATTGGCTGGGGCAGACTGGAGAACACCGACCACCAGACCAGGCCGGGGTTCGAAATCCCCAGCGAACGAAGCGGGATGGAGACGGCTACCCCTTCGGGGATGTTGTGTACCGAGATGGCGACGGTCATGAATATCGCCAGCAGCGGCACCGCTGTGCCGAACAGCACGACGCCGCCCTCAAGCCCCAAGTCCGCGAACGCAACCCCGACCGCGACACCCTCCGGGAAGGAGTGGACGGTCAGGATACCTAAAACCAGAAGGAGTTTTCGGAAATCCGCCTCCGCGTACATCTCGGGGGACACCTCGGCCTCGTCGATGAGTTCGTGGGCGACGACGACGAGGGCCACGCCCG
>JBDGQC010000055.1:1653-4615 GCA_042219375.1 Halolamina sp.
GACACCTCGGCCTCGTCGATGAGTTCGTGGGCGACGACGACGAGGGCCACGCCCGCAAGCGCCCCAACGGTAACCTCGACCACCGTTCCGTTCGCCAATCCCTCGTTGATGAGGCCGAGAAAGGACGCCGACAGCATGATACCCGAGGCGAACCCCCAGAGCCCGACGTTCAGGCGGGGGCCAACCTCGTCCACGAAAAAGAAAGGCAGCGCGCCGACGCCCGTCGCAAGCGCAGTAACGAGGCCGGCGACGAAGACGAACCCGAGGTTCGCCAGGTCCACCATACGGATGCCTGGGCCCGGCAGCGAATAAGCGCCGTGGCGGAGCCACGAAGCTCTCCCGGCGAACGTTTATACAGGAAGACGGGACCATCGCCGTCGTGCGCTGAACGTCGCCGCGGGCCGAACAAGGCGGGAGTGTGACGGCCCGGTCCGCGGAACGATTCGTCACCTGTTCGCTATCCTACACGGCGGTCGCGGCCCGTCAGAGTTCGCCGGCCTCGGCCATCTCACGCACCTGCTCGGCTCGCTCCCGGAGTGCCTCCCACTCCGTCTCGTCCTTGTCGTCGACGTGTGAGTACATCAGCCCCATCCGACCCGTTCCCCGGAGGGTCTCCTCGTTCTCCCGGAGGAACGTCCAGTAGAGGCTGTTGAACGGACACGCTCCCTCGCCCGTGTCCCGTGAGACAGCGTAGGGACAGGACGAGCAGTAGTCGCTCATCCGGTTGATGTAGCTCCCCGACGAGGCGTACGGTTTCGAGGAGAGCACGTCGGTCCCGAACGACCCCATCCCGACGACGTTCGGGGTGGTGACCCAATGGAACGCGTCGACGAACCCCTGGTGGAACCACTCGTTGAGTTCGGCCGGGTCGGCCCCGTACACCAGCGCGAAGTTCGAGAGAACCATCAGCCGCTCGATGTGGTGGGCGTAGCCCCGCTCCCGGACATGGCCGACGGCCTCCGAAAGGCAGACCATGTCAGTATCGCCGGTCCAGAACGCCGGCGGAAGTGACCGCTCCTGGGCCAGTTGGTTCGCCTCGGCCAGCCCCGGCATCGACCGGCGGTAGACGTGGCGCATGAACTCCCGCCAGCCGAGCACCTGCCGAACGAACCCCTCGACGCTGTTGAGCGGCGCATCACCGTTCTCGTAGGCGCGCTCGGCGCGCTCGATCACCTCCATCGGCCGAAGCAACCCGAGATTGAGGGAGGAAGAGAGCAGCGAGTGGTTCAGCGCCCACTCCCCCGCTACCATGGCGTCCTGATACGCGCCGAACTCCTCGAACCGGGCGTCAACGAACGCATCCAGCGCCGCGAGTGCCTGCTCCCGGGTAACGGGCCACCGAAACGGTGCCGCTTCCTCGGCGTCGACGAACGTTTCGAACGTCTCGTTCACCCACGACATCACCTCGCGCGTCGTGTCGCCGGGGTCGAACAGCGGCGGCTCCGGCGGTTCCCAGTCTGCCGGCGGTGTCTCGCGGTTCTGTTCGTCGTAGTTCCACGCGCCGCCTTCTGGTGAATCGCCGTCCATCAAAACGCCAGTTTCCCGGCGCATGTGCCGGTAGAAGTTCTCCTGCCGGTAGGTGTCGGGAGTTCCGGTGTCCCGGCTTTCGGCCCACGCGTCGAACTCCCGCGGCGTCAGGAGGAACGTCGGGTTCGCGACGAACGAGAGGCTCCCGCCTCGTTCGGAAACGAGGGATCTGAGACGGTCAGCGGCGCCATCAGCCGCAGGACGCGGCATCGTCAGTTCGTCCTCGGGGGAGGCTGTGAAGTGGGCGTCGAGAGCGTCGGCAAAGCTGTCTGCCCTTCGGTACTCGACAGTAAACCCCCGCTCCCTGAGGTCCTCCCGGAACCGCCGCATCGCTGCGAACACGAGCGTCAGCTTGTGAGGGTGGTACGGACGCCGGTTCGCGAACCGCCTCGACTCGACGAGCAGCACCCGGTCGTGCTCGTCGAGATAATCGGCAGTACGGTCGAGGTGGGTGCCGAGTAGCCAGAGCGTCATCCGGTGTGTGGGCTGGAGGGGAGCCGGCGGCGCTGTTCCATACGCCCGTGATTGGCCGCGGGGAGTAAAGTTCGACCGGCCGCAGCGAGAATCGGGTCGATGGAGTTTATACGGAGGGGTCGGAGGCAGGAACCGTGGATTACGAGAACATCCTTCGGGACTGGCTGCTCGGCCTCATCGCCGCCCTGCTGGCGGCGCTCGTACTCGCCGAAACCGGAACCCAGTTCCTCGACCCGATACTGACGCCGTTCGTGAACCTCCTGGCGCTCATCACGTTCCTCGCGTTCCTGCTCGTGACAGGCGCGTTCCTGTTCTACACCGCGAGCTTCAAGGACTAACTCGCGGATTCGGCCGCGACGCCTTGGCTTTTTGCCGTCTCGGACCAACCCGGTAGCCGCATGGAGTACACCACGCTCGGCGACACCGGCATCGAGGTCTCCAAGATCTGTCTGGGCTGTATGAGCTTCGGCGACCCGGAGTGGCGCGACTGGGTGCTCGGCGAGGAGGCGGGCACGGAACTTGTCGACCGCGCGGTCGAACTCGGCGTCAACTTCTTCGACACCGCCAACATGTACTCGCGGGGCGAGTCCGAGCGCATCCTCGGCGACGCCCTCACGGAATACGACCGCGATGAGATGGTCGTCGCAACGAAGGGGTTCTTCCAGATGCGCGAGGACGACCCGAACTCCGGCGGCCTCTCCCGGAAGGCCATCGAGCAGGAGCTATCAGCCTCACTCGACCGACTGGGAATGGACACCGTCGACCTCTACCAGACCCATCGCTGGGATTACGACACCCCTATCGAGACGACGCTCCGGGCCCTCGACGACGCCGTCCGCCGTGGACAGGCCCGACACGTCGGCACCTCGTCGATGTGGGTCCACCAGTTCGCTGAGGCGCTCCACACCAGCGACCGCCTCGGCCTGGAGCGGTTCGAGACGATGCAGAACCACTACAGCCT
>JBDGQC010000013.1:0-4554 GCA_042219375.1 Halolamina sp.
AGCAGCAGCGACGTGGGCGGGAAGTCGTACTTGTGGGTGTAGGAGTCGGTGTCGAGCACCGCCACGTCGACGCCGCCGGCCTCGCTTGTCTCGATGTTCGCCTTCGCAGTCTCGATTTCGGTGTCGAGTTTCTCGCGGAACTGCGCCGCGATGTGGCCCGCCAGGCTCTCCTCGGCGGCCACGTCCTCGGGCGCGCCGGCGGCGGCGACGGCCTCCTCACTCTCGCCGAACAGCAGGTCGCCGACGAGTTCGCGCTTCTCGTCGTAGGACTGGTAGTACGCCTCCAGCGCGACGGCTTCCCGGAGTTCCGTGACCGCTTCCTCGTCGAAGCCGGCCTCGCGGGCGGCTTCGAGATGCTGCTGCGGCGTGTCCTCCCAGTAGCTGACGGCGGGCAGGTGGGCGATTTCCTCGCCCACGGCGGTGTTGATGGTCGTCGCGAGCGACGACGCGAGCGCCCCCGTCGAGAGCGCCGCCTCGGCTTCGGGGTTGACCAGCACGTCGGACACGTCGGCGATTTCAGGGTCCGCGGGCGCGGCATCGACGACGACGCGTTCGGCGCCGTAGATACCGAGCATCTCCAGGCCGTCCTCGCTCTCCACGGTCGAGGCGGTGCCGGTGAGCACCACCAGCGGCAGTTTCTCGTCGTGGCGTTCGCGGTCCTGGAGCATCTTCGTCACGTCGTTGGTCGCGTCGTTCATCCCGTAGACCGCGTCCTCCAGCGGCCGCCGGTTCACGTAGTGGTACTCGGCGTCGCTCGTGGCGTGCTCCTCACGCACCAGCGGGAGCACCGCACGCTCCAGCGCCACACCAGCCACGTAGCCGTCGGCGGTGGCACCGTGGCGGACGACGATAGGCCGGGACTCCAGTACCGCGCGGCGGATGGCTTCGGCGGCGTCGAGGAGGTCCTCGGAGACGGCCTCCAGCCGCTCGTCGTCGGCCACGAGGGTGACCTGGTCGGGACGGGCCCGGTCGGTCATCGCGTCGGCGAGGCGGCGTTCCACTTCGGCGGCCTCGTCGCCGTCCAGTTCGACCAGCGCCTCGGTCTCGACCTGGATCTCGTCGTGGCGGAGTTCGACCTCGCCGTCGAGGCGGACGATGTCGCCGACCTCGATTTCGGGGTAGGCGCGCACGCCGGCCTCGACGAACGCCGCACAGTCGGCGACGCCCGTCTCGTCGCGGAGTTCGAACACCGTCGGCCCGCCGGTCTGGCGGGCACTCACGACCTCGCCCTCGATGCGGACGAGGTCGCCGACGCTGTCGGGGAGTTCCGCGATTTCGCGGCGGGTTGCCTCCCGGGTTTCTTCGGTGGGTTCCGGCTCCTCGGAGGACTCCGATTCCGGCTCCTCGGAAGGCTCCGACTCGGTCTCTGCGGCTGATTCCGCCCCTTCGGCGGGTTCCGACTCTTCGACCGGCGCAGATTCCGTCTCGACCGGTTCCGGCTCGTCCGCGGGTTCCGATTCCTCGGCCTCGACGGCGCTCTCGCCGCCGTCGCTTTCGGCGGTACCCCGCGGCTGCTCATTTCCCTGGTCGCCCCGCTCACTCCCGTTTCCCTCTTCGTCCTCCTCGGGGAGTTTCTCCTCGGTCCCCTCCTGAATCAGGGTGCCGCGGAACTCGCCTTCGGCCTGGCGGATGGAGGAAGTGAGGTCCACGTTGCCGTTCTCGCGAACGCTCTTGACCTGGACGAACACCTCGTCGCCGGCTTCCCAGTCGAGGCTCTCCAGGCGCCCGTCGAGTTCCGAGCGGTGGAGCAGGCCGGTGACCTCCGGCGAGAGGTCGATGAACACGCCGAAATCGGCGTAGCCGTCCACGACGCCGCGGTAGAAGCGGTTCCGGACCAACTGGTCCGGGGTGTCGCCGCGGAAATCGAACACTACGTCTTCCTGGTGAGACTGGCAGATGCGGCCGTCGACGTCCTGGCCGCAGATGATGCAGTTACCCATTTGTGAGAAACCACGCGGTCCGCCCTAAAGGTGTTGTCGAAACGGTCTGCCGGCCCTGCGGAGCGCCGGTTGCCAGCCGGCATCGGAACGGGGTTCAGAAGGGGCGTTCGTCGACGTCCTCCGTGGGGGTCTCTGACTCCCCGTCGCCGGCCGCGGCGTGTAGGTCGGCCGCGAACGCCAGCGCCGCATCGCGGTCCAGCGCGACCTCCACCTCGTTGCCCTCGCCGTCGGCGAACCCGAGTTTGACCTGTTGATCCCCGAACGCACGGGCGTCGGTTTCCTCGACATGGTAGAGTTTCGCCGTCGCGTCAGTCGTCTTCGACCCGACGTGTTTGACGGTTCCTTCCTCCAGTTCGACCATTAGGTCCGCTATCGAGAGCGTGAGCATGAGCGGATTCCGGGGCGCGTTCTACAAAGCCCTGGCCCTCGGGGAACGTTCCGAGGTGCCGACTCTCAAACGAGGCCAGCGGCCGCCAAGCCGCCGAACCCGTATCCGAACACGAGCACCGCGGGAAGCGCGGCCGCGAGCGCCGCCCGCGGAAGCGTGGTTTCGTGGCGAACCGCCGTGCCGAGCACGAGCAGGCCGGCACCGTAGAGACAGCAGGCGACCTGCAGCGGCGGCCACGGGACGGCGGCGAACAGACACGGCGCCGTCGAGTAAGCGATTAACTGCACCGTCTCGCTCACGCCGCCGCGGTCCGGTGCGACCAGTAGCAGGCCCAGGGTTTCCAGCGCCGCCGCGAGGTGGAACGTCGCGGGGGCGAGAAACAGGCCGACGGCGAGCAATACGAGCACCGCCCGCAGAACACCCGTCTCGGGCACGAACGGCGGGAGCGCCGGCAGGTCGCCCACAGAGAGTCGTCCAGCGGCGACGACGACGGCGACGAGCACCCCGAAAACCAGCCCCGGCGCCTGGTCCGCGGGCGCGACCCCGTTGCGGAAGAACCGCCGCGGCCTGACGAGCACCTCCGCCCACGCCCGGGCGATGCCGCGCGGCCCGCGAGCGCGACCCCCGTCCGGTTCCGCGACCCACGTCGTCATGTGGCTCCCCACATTGGCGTGCCGGGCATCAGTCCGTGCGCAGCGTGTGGCAGTTCCGGCAGCGCGCCTCGTAGGACTCCTCGGCGCCGACGACGATAGTCGGGTCGTCGACGTGGGCGGGCTTGCCGTCCACCAGCCGTTGGTTCCGGGTCGCCGGTTCTCCACAGACCGTGCAGATGGCTCGGAGCTTATCGACGTACTCGGCGGTCGCCATCAACTGCGGTAGTGGGGCGAACGGCTCGCCGCGGAACGTGATGTCGGTGCCCGAGACGATGACGCGGCGCCCCTCCGCGGCCAGGTCCTCACACACGTCCACCAGGTCCTCGGCGAAGAAGTTCGCCTCGTCGACGGCGATGACCTCCTCGCCGTTGATGTGGTCCTTGATATCCCAGACGCCGGCACCCTCGTTGTCGATAACCCGCGCGTCCCACTTCCGGCCCTCGTGGGAGCCGATGGTGGTCTCGCCGTACCGGTCGTCGATGGCCGGCGTGAACGCCGCCACGTCCTGGCCCGCGATTTCGGCCCGACGCAGGCGGCGCAGGAGTTCCTCGGTCTTGCCGGAGAACATCGACCCGGTGACGACCTCCACCCATCCGCTCCGGGTGATTTCGTGCATACCCGAAGCGGGACAGCGAGGGGCTAAAGGGTTGCTGAAGCGGGCGGGCCGCTACGGCCAGCGGCTCACTCGTCGGCGTCACTCCCGCGCCGCAGAAAACTCGGCGCGTATCCAGCCGCCTTCCCACGGAGCCGATCAATGACGCGGGCAGCGTCCGAATCGAGGAACCGTCGCCGCCTGGCGAGAACGGTTCGGATACTCGACCCGGCCACGAGCAACAGAAAGAGGCTGAAGAAGCCGTAGAGCCAACCGATATCGTTCGAGTCGATACTACGGCCGAGAAACGGGACCGTGCCGTCGGGAGTCACCGTAATCCCGACACCTATCGAAAACACGTAGAGGAGGGCGACCAGCGTGTAGACCGCGACGAGCGGGACGCGTTCGTAGACCGCAGCACTCTCGGAGGTCATCCCGAACCGCGACTCCCAGTCGAACCTTTCCACGTCAATCCGGCGCTCTATCTCGTGGATGTGAGAAGCGAGAAGCGACATCCCGCGTGCGAGCGAGATGTAGCGAACGAAGAACAGTCCGAAAACGAACGGGAGGAACGCGAGGAGCGGCTTGTTCTCCGGCCGGTAGAACGCGTATCCGACGAGCGCTCCGAGCACCGCGATGCCTCTGACAAAGAGCCTATCCTGCAGTTCCTCTATGAGCCGTATTTCCTCGCGATGGTTCTCGTACTCGACGAGCAACGCTTCTCCGGCGAACTCCTCATCGTCGACGAGCAACGGTTCTCCAGCGGACTCCTCATCAGACGGCCCAGTCACGTTCCTGCGGGATTTTTACGTCCACCGGCGCAAAAATCCACGGGTGAACGGCTGTGGGTATTATCGAGCGATTCGACGACCGAACCTCGCGAGTCGGCGAACGTTCGGCTGGATTCGGACGACTCTCACCGCCCGCGGACCGTCGTCCCGGGGCGCTTGCCCATCACCGCCCGCGGACCGTCGTCCCGGG
>JBDGQC010000056.1:0-4550 GCA_042219375.1 Halolamina sp.
TCGACCAGGGCCAGACAGGGCTCTCGATGGCGTTCGACCTGCCGACCCAGATGGGTCACGATTCCGACGCCGCGATGGCGGAGGGCGAGGTGGGCCGCTCCGGCGTCGCCATCGACTCCATTGAGGACATGAAGACGGTGTTCGACGGCATCCCGCTTTCCGAAGTTTCGACATCGATGACCATCAACGCGCCGGCGAGCGTGCTGCTGGCGCTCTACATCGCCGTCGGCGACGAGCAGGGCGTCCCCCGGGAGGAACTGCGTGGCACGATTCAGAACGACATTCTGAAAGAGTACGCCGCACGCAACACCTATATCTACCCGCCCGCGGCGTCGATGCGGCTGATTACGGACATCTTCGAGTTCTGCGCCGAGGAGGTGCCGAACTTCAACACCATCTCCATCTCGGGCTACCACATCCGCGAGGCTGGTTCGACGGCGGCCCAGGAGGTGGCGTTCACGCTCGGCAACGGCATCGAGTACGTCGAGGCAGCCATCGACGCCGGCCTCGACGTCGACGAGTTCGCGCCACAGCTGAGCTTCTTCTTCAACGCTCACAACAACATCTTCGAGGAGGCCGCGAAGTTCCGGGCCGCCCGGCGGATGTGGGCGAAAATCATGGACGGGCGCTTCGACGCCGAGAACCCGAAATCCAAACAGCTGAAGTTCCACACGCAGACCGGCGGCTCCACCCTGACCGCCCAGCAGATCGAGAACAACGTCGTCCGGGTTTCCTATCAGGCGCTCGCCGCAGTCCTCGGCGGTACCCAGAGCCTCCACACCAACGGGAAGGACGAAGCGCTCGCGCTGCCCACCGAGAAATCCGTGCGGACCGCGCTCCGCACCCAGCAGATTCTCGCCCACGAGTCCGGCGCCGCCGACACCATCGACCCGCTGGCGGGGAGCTACTACGTCGAGAGCCTCACCGACGACATCGAAGAGGAGGCGTTCGACATCCTCGACGACGTGGACCAGCGCGGCGGGATGCGCGGCGCCATCGAGGACCAGTGGGTCCAGCGCCAGATTCAGGAGGTCGCCTTCGAGCGCCAGCAGCAGATCGAGGACGGCGAGCGCATCATCGTCGGCGTCAACGAGTACGAGGTGGAGAACGGCGAGCCCGAGATGGAACTTGAATCTATCTCGGACGAGGACGAGCGCCGGCAGATCGAGGGGCTCGAAGGCATCCGCGAGCAGCGCGACGACGGACCTGTCGAGGCGGCGCTCAGCGACCTACGTGAGGCCGCCCAGGGCGAGGAGAACGTGATGCCGTTCATCATCTCGGCGGTGAAGGCGAAGGCGACGGTCGGGGAGGTCTGCAACGTGTTGCGGGACGTGTTCGGGGAGTATCAGCAGGGCGTGTCTGTCTGAGCGCCCGCCCCCGGCGGCAGCGTCGTTACCGCAGCCTCACCGCCGTCCCGTAGGCCAGCATCTCTGCGCCCGCACCGGAGATTTCGGATGTCTCGAACCGCACGCAGACGACCGCGTCAGCGCCCATCGCCTCCGCTTCCTCGATCATCCGCTCTTCGGCCTCCTCCCGAGCGTCCGAGAGCAGGGTGGTGTAGGCTGGCAGTTCGCCGCCGACCAGGTTGCGGAGCGCCTGCGTGATGTCCCGCCCGACGTTCCGCGCGCGAACGGTGTTACCCCGCACGGTGCCGAGCGTCTCAACGATGTCCGCGTCCGTGAACGTCTCCGTCGTTGTCGTGCGCATGGGCTCTGGTCCGACCGATAGGCGCATATTCGTGTCGGTTCGTTGTCTGAACCTGGGAGCGAAGACTCAGCCTTATCTTTTCCCCACCCAACGGCCGTCTATGGAGTTCGACCACGCCGGCATCGCGACCGAGGACGCGACCGAGACAGCCACGCTGTTCACCGAACTGCTCGACGCCCCAAACGTTCACGAAGAGACCGACGAGGAGCGGGGACTGCAGTTCGTGTTCCTCGATTTGGGGAACGGCTATCTGGAACTGCTGGAACCGCTCGACGACGAGAGCACCATCGCCGACTACCTCGCCGAGAACGGGCCGGGAACCCATCACCTCGCGTTCGCTACCGACGACGCCGCCGCGGCGCTGAACACCGCCCGCGAGATGGGTATCGAGACGCTCGACGACGAGCCACGACCCGGCGCGTGGGGGCACGACATCGCCTTCCTCCATCCACGGGACACCGCGGGGGTTCTGGTGGAGTTCGTGGAGCATTGATGCATGGCAAAACGTTAACACAGTCAGCCCGTAAGCGGTGGGCATGATTGGGAAGTTCGTCAAACTCGCCGCCGTCGTGATGCTGCTCAGCAGCGCCGTCTCGGGCGGGTGGGTGGTCGCGGGCGGCCCGCTGGAAGGGCACGCGTCGGCACCGGCGACCGTCGATAACGCCACCGCCGAGGACCTCGGCTTCGTGGAGCCACAGGTCCAGCAGATAGCGATTCAGGACACTATTGCGGTGGCGGGCGTGGAGAAGCGACTGAACATCACGGCGTACGTGATGGCGACCGGCACCGAGGACGGCGAGGCGCGCGTCCTCGCGATGACGCTTCCCGGATGGACCATCGCCGGGGTGGCGACGAACCCGCTCGCGTACGTCCCGCTGAAGCAGGCCGTGAAACACGTCCTCCCGCGGCTCCCGTTCGAGGTGCCCGAGGTAGCCTACGAGGGGAAATCGAGCGTCGAACTCGGCGACAAGGAGGTCACGGCCGGCGAGTACACCGTGGAGAGCCAGGCGATGCGCATCGTCGTTGCCAGGGCGACGGTGGACGAGGACGTGGTGTTCGCGGTCGGGGTCTACCCCGAGGAGAACAGTAGCGCCCGGGACCGCATCGAGGCACTATTTGGTAACGTTACACACGGCTGAGCGCTCGGTGCCAAGAGGCAAGTAGGAGGGGTTCCCTTCGGCAAGGTATGCACGACTGGCTCGCCCACCGCGCGCGTGCCACCCCGGGCCAGGAGGCGCTTGTCAACGCCGAATCGGGCAACGCCTGGTCCTACGCGACGCTCGATGAAACCGTCGAGGAGATGGCGGGACGGCTGCGCGCGCTGGGCGTCGAGGCCGACGACCACCTCGCAGCCGTCCTCGGCACGGGGGTAGAGGAGGTCTGTCTGATTCACGCGACGATGCGGTTGGGCACCACGCTGGTCCCGCTCTCGCCGGAGTTCACCCCGCCGGAACTGCGCGAGCGCTTCGAACGGGCCGACATCGACCACGTCGTCTGTGACGCCGGTACCGAGGCGACCGTCCGCGACGCCGTCGAAACAGTCGACCCGTGGCTCCCCGTGCTCACCATCGACGACCCGGACTGGGGCGACGCGACATCGCTCTCGGAGGCCGAACCAACGACGGTCAGCCCCGCCGACTGGGACCGCGAGGACGTGCAGTTGCTCCTGTTCACCTCCGGCACGACCGGGACGGCCAAGACGGTCCAACTCACGATGGGGAACCTGCTCGCGAGCGCGGCAGCGAGCGCGTTCCGCCTCGGTATCGACCCCGAGGACCGCTGGCTGGTGCCCCTCTCCCTACACCACATGGGGGGTATCGCCCCGATACTCCGCTCGACGCTCTACGGCACCACCGCCATCGTCAAGTCGTCGTTCGACCCCGGCGGGACGGTAGACGACCTGCGCAAGTACGACGCCACCTGTATCTCGCTGGTCCCGACGATGCTCCGCCGGATGCTCGACGCCCGTGGGACGCTCCCCGACAGCCTGCGGTTCGTGCTCGTCGGCGGCGCGCCCTGTCCTGAGGAGTTAATCGACCGCTGCCGGGACTTCTCGGTGCCGGTCTGTCCCACCTATGGGATGACCGAGACGGCCTCACAGGTCGCGACGGCGCGCCACCGCGACGCCTACGAGACGCCGAGCACCGTCGGCCGGCCGTTGCTCTGGACCGAGGTAACGGTGGTGGACGAATCCGGGTCAGAACTCCCCCCGGGCGAGACGGGCGAACTCGTCGTGAACGGGCCGACCGTGACCCCAGGGTACTACGACGACCCCGCTGCAACCGGCGAAGCAATCGGCCCCCAAGGGCTCCATACAGGCGATGTCGGGTATCAGGACGAAACCGGCCGGCTCTACGTGCTGAACCGACTCGACGACCGTATCCTCACCGGCGGCGAGAACGTCGACCCCGGTGAAGTCGTCGATGCCCTGCGTGAACACCCCGAGGTGACGGATGCGGCTGTCGTCGGCCTCCCCGACGAGGAGTGGGGCGAGCAGGTCGCCGCGCTGGTCGTCGCCGACGGCGAGGCCCTCACAGTCGCGGAACTGGAGTCGTTCCTCCGGGAACGGCTGGCGGGGTTCAAGATTCCCCGAACCCTCGCCTTCACCAAGGAACTCCCCCGCACCGTCTCGGGAACGGTCGACCGCGAGGCGGTCCGGGAGCGATTGGAGGAAGGCGAAACGGAAACCATCGACCGACGCGGCACCAGCGGCCGCGCCGCCACAGATACCGGAAGCGCCGATACGGTCGCTGAGGAGAACGAACCGGGAGCGCTGGAACCGGCCGACGAGAAACCGGCGTCGAGCGAGGAGAGCACGGAACCGAGTGACGGCACCGCCGACG
>JBDGQC010000173.1:0-4537 GCA_042219375.1 Halolamina sp.
TCCGGGAGTTTCCCCTGTATCTCCCGGCCGTCGAAGGTGACGGTGCCGCCCATGTGGGTGGTGAGTCCGAACACGGACTTCATCACCGTCGATTTCCCCGCGCCGTTGGGGCCGACGATGGTGACGTACTCGCCGTCCGCGACGTGGAGGTCAACGTGATCCAGAATCTGCAGGTCGCCGTAGCCGGCGTCGAGGTCCTCGACTTTGAGCAGCGCGTCGTCGGGTACGCTGGCGTCGGTCCCCGCGGAAACGCCGGCATCGGCGTCGCTCATCAGATATCACCCCCGAGATACGCTTCGACGACCTGTTCGTCGTTCCGCACCGCTTCCGGGGGGCCCTGCGCCAGGACCGTCCCCTGGTGCATCACGATAACGTGTTCGCAATGTTCCATAATCACGTCCATATCGTGTTCGACCAGCAGGAACGTCCGCCCCTCGTCCCGCAGGTCGTGGACGCGTTCGAGCAGTTTCTCCTCCAGCGTCGGATTGACCCCCGCGAGCGGTTCGTCCAGCAGCACCATCTCGGGGTCGGTCATCAGCGCTCGTGCCATCTCCAGCAGTTTGCGCTGGCCGCCCGAGAGCGTGCCGGCGTACTCCTGAGCGAGATGGTCGATTTCGAAGAACTCCAGGGTCTCCCAGACCTGTTCCAGCAGTTCCTCCTCCTGCTGGATTACGTCGCCGCGGCGGCCCGGGAGGACGGCGTTCCGGAGTTTCTCGCCGCGCTGCTGTTTGGGCGCGAGCATCAGGTTCTCCAGCACGGTCATCTCGGAGAGTTCGCGGGCGATCTGGAACGTTCGCACCAGCCCGCGGTTACAGATTTCGTTCGGGGACAGCCCCGTGATTGACTCCCCCTCGAAGTACACCTCGCCGGCGGTCGGTTCGTGGACTCCGGTGATACAGTTGAACGTCGTCGACTTCCCGGCGCCGTTCGGCCCGATGAGCCCCGTGAGGGTGCCCCGTTCGACCTCGAAGGAGGCGCCGTCGACGGCGGTGATGCCGCCGAACTCCTTGCGCAGGCTCTCGACGACCAGCGGCGCGTCGTCGACGTCGCGTTCCCCGGTCAGTTCGGCCGCGTCCGGGCCGGCCGTCTCCGTCGCTCGCGACGCGGCGTCGTCGCTACTCATCGGACTCACCCCCGTTCGACCGGACCAGCGGAATCGCCGCCGCCTCCTCGGTACGGTGGCCGAGCAGCCCCTCCGGGCGGCGCTGCATCAGCCAGACCAGCAACGCGCCGATGAAGACCAGCCGGATGCTGGAGATGTTCGAGACGAAAAACGAGAGCAGCGGTGCCAGTTGGCCAGCGAACACCGGGAGCAGCGCTTCGATGATGTTGTTGGGCGCGCTGGGGAAGCTCACGGCTGACTCGGCGGCGTTTTTCAGATAGCGCGGCCCCTCCCAGAGCGTCGCGACGAACAGCGACCCGCCGAGCACCGACCCGGTGTTTGAACCGGCGCCGCCAATCATGAGCGCGACCCAGACGTAGAACGTGATGATCGGCTTGAAGTTGTTCGGGACGATGTAGCCCTGCTGGCCGAACCAGAGGATACCGCCCAGCCCCATCAGCCCACAACCTAGCGCGAACGAGACGAGTTTGAACGCGTTGGTGTCCTTGCCGAGGGATTTGGCGACCGTCTCGTCCTCCCGAATCGCCTTGAGCACGCGCCCGAACGGGGAGTTCCCCACCCGGCGCAGCAGCCAGTAGAAGCCGCCGGCCGCGATGACGAGCACCGCCACCTCGAAAAAGCCCGCGATGACCGACGGCTCGACGGTGAGGTCGAGCGTGAACCCGATGGGAACGGTGGCGATACCGAGGTTCATCGCGTAGCCGTCGGGGATGATGGTGAGCCGCAACGAATCGAACAGCGGGAACAGCACCGACCCGAGCAGCGCCGGGTCGGCGCCCGCGCCGTGGCTCTCGTAGAACAGCAGCCGAATCGGCGTCGGGGGCGGGCTCTTGCCGATGGCGCCGCCGGTCCCGACCGTTCCCAGCAGGGGAAGCGAGAACGTCTCGAACTCCCCGGAGAGCAGGAAGTAGCGGATGATTTCCGAGAACGCGACAGTAACGATGGCGAAGTAGTCCGCGCGAAGGCGCAGCGCCGGCAGCGCGGCCACGAGGCCGACGAGCGTCGCGACGAGCGTGCCGACGACGATACCGACAACCAGCGGGAGCCCCAGACCGGGGGCGCCCGAAGCGCCGGGGTCGACCGGCGAGGAGACGATGGCCATCGCGTAGACGCCGACGGCCATGAACCCGGCGACGCCGATGTTGAAGATGCCCGCGTACCCCCAATGGAGGTTGAGCGCGAGCGTTATCAGCGAGTACGCCGCCGCCAGGTAGAGCAGGCTCTGCACCCCGCCGATGAAGCCGTTGAACGGCAGCCCGATGACGACGCCAAGAACAAAGAAGGCGGCGACGGCGTTGCCGATGACGATGTACAGTTTCCGCTGGTCGTTGGTCTCCCACTGGGCGGCGGTCCACGCCGCGTAGGGTTCGCCCGGCGGCATTACCGTCGCGTAGCCGACGATGGCGAGCAGGACGGCCTGTATCAGGGAGAGCAGGCCGCCGCCGGTCGGGAGCGCCGAGAGCACGAGAAACAGCAGCGTCCCAACCGAAAGGTGCGCAAACAGGAGCAGCCACGCGGCGGCGCCACCCTGCTTCCACCGCGACCGGAACCACTCGCGGTACGGGGCCCAGCCGGGGATTTCGGACTCCGCAGGGAGGGACTCTCGGACCGTCATGCTGTTGTCCTCCCGCTGAAGAGCCCGGACGGTTTGAACAGCAGCACCAGAATCATCAGCACGAACGAGGCGACGAGCGAGAACTCCGCGGGTATCCACACCGTCGAGACGCTACGCGCGACGCCGATGGCGAGGCCGCCGAACATCGCGCCGTAGATGGAGCCGATGCCGCCCAGGATGACCGCGGCGAACACCGGGAGCAGCAGGCGCCAGCCGAGAATGAAGTTCATGTTCCCGCGTTCCAGCGCGAGCAGGAACCCCGCGGCGCCCGCGAGACCGCCGCCGATTATCCACGTAAAGCGGACGACCCGTTCGGTCGGGATGCCGGTGACGCGGGCGAGGTCCTCGTTGTCGGCCATCGCCCGCATCGCCTTCCCGAGCTTGCTGCGCTGGAGCAGCAGGTGGACCCCGAGCATCAGCGCCATCCCGACGACGACGAGGGTTATCTGGTGAACGGTGACGGTGATGCTGCCGACACCGACGGGAACCCGGAACGTCGCGTTGCCCGCCGTGAGCCCGCGCGAGTCGGTGTTGTAGAACAGCACGAGCGTGTACCGCAGCGCGAGCGCGACGCCGATGCTGGCGATGAGCAGCGAGATGCCCTCCTCGTCGCGCATCGGCTTGTAGACGACGCGGTCAAGCGCGAGCGAGACCCCGACTGTGATCACCGCGGCGGCGACGAGTCCGGCGAGGATCTGAATCGGCGCCGCGAGCACGCTGATGTTCAGCACGTTCGTCGAGATGCCGGTGTCGATGAGGAGGAGGCGGATGCTGCTCAACCCGGTTCCGAGCCCGGCAAGCAGCCACGTCACCGACCAGCCGGTGAACGCTCCCGTCGTGAGATAGTCGCCGTGAGAGAAGTTCGCGAAGTTGAGGATGCTGTACGTCATCGAGAGTCCGATGCCGGCGAGCCCGAGACCGAGGCCGAAGACGAGCCCGTCCCAGAGATACGACAGAAACTGGGCCGCCGTGAGGTCACCGGTCGCCAGCCGGCGCACCAGGTCGACCGCGAGCAGCAGGCCGACCAGCCCCGCGACCACCGAGAACGACGGTTCCGCCAACAGGCGGCGGCCTCGGGCCGCTATCGTTCGTGATTCCATGCGAGAGTATACCTCTACCACATGCCCGGGAGGCAGAAGCGGATAAATCTTCCTTCATTCCGGCGGCCCGAACCGCCGATAGCGGTGCCGATAGTTCTTACCCGCCGGCGAGCGGATGCTACGGTGGATGGAAATCGAGCCGGCGACAATGGAGGAAGCCGACCGCCTGGCGGACCTGTGGGTCGAACTCGCGCGGGACCAGCGCGCCCACGGGTCGCATCTGGACCCGGAGACCAACCGCGCGTCAGTCCGGGAAGGGCTCGCCAGACACATCGTCACCGGGGGCGTGTTTGTTGCGCGCGCCGCCGACGGCCGCCTCGCCGGGTTCGTCCAGTTCGCGCCCGAGGAGGGGAGCTACGAGCAGGACGTGGAGCGCGGCGTCGTCGAGAACCTCTACGTCCGCCCCGAACACCGCGGCGAGGGTGTCGGGAGCGAACTGCTCGCCCGGGCAGAACAGGCGTTGCTCGACGCCGGCGCCGACCGGGTCGGACTGGAAGTGCTGGCGGACAACGAGGGTGCCCGGCGGTTCTACGCGCGCCACGGCTACGAGCCACACCGGGTGGAACTGGAGAAGTCGCCCGAAAGCGACAACCACACAAAGGAGGATTGAGTAGTCGCGACTGCGCCTGGAGAGCATGGGTGGTTCATGCACTCGACTTGTAATCGAGACTTCCCGGGTTCGACTCCCGGTCCAGGCTT
>JBDGQC010000193.1:0-4494 GCA_042219375.1 Halolamina sp.
CTTCTCGGCGCTGATGCGGGGCTACGGCAACACCCGCGCGCCGATGCTCATCATGCTCGTCAGCGTCGCGGTCAACGTCGTCATCGACCCGGTGCTCATCTTCGGTTGGGGGCCGGTCCCCCGACTCGGCGTCACCGGCGCCGCGGTCGCCACCATCACCTCGCGGGGCATCGCGACGTTTCTCGGCCTCTACGTGCTGTTCGGCACCAACGCCGGCCCGGACGTGTTCCTCGCCGACTTCCGGCCGCGGTTGGAGTACATCGTCAAAATCGTGCGTGTTGGCGTGCCCTCGGCGCTGGAGCAGTCGGCCTCCGCGCTCGGGTTCATCACGCTGACGGCGATGGTCGTGACGTTCAAACCCGAGGTCGTCGCGGCCTACGGCCTCGGCAACCGTCTCACGTCGCTGGTCTTCCTCCCGGCGCTGGGGCTCGGGCGCGCGACCAACACCATCGTCGGCCAGAACCTCGGCGCAGGGAAGCCCGACCGGGCCGAGCGGGCGGTGAAACTCGCTGCCAAAGTCGGCGCCGGGACGATGCTCGGCGTCGCCGTGCTGACGGTGCTGTTCGCCGAACCCGCTGTCGGCCTGTTCATCGGCACCGGCACCGAGGCCGCGGCCGAGACGATTCGGCTCGGCGGGGAGTACCTCCGCGTGCGCGCAGTCGAGTTCGCGTTCATCGGCGTCCTGCAGGTGGTGCTCGGCGCCTACCGCGGCGCCGGCAACACCAAGACCGCGCTGGCGTTCTCGCTGGTCGCGCTCTGGCTCGGCCGGGTTCCCATCGTCTACGTGCTCTCGTTCGTCCAGCAGATGGGGCCGGCGGGCATCTGGATCGGGATGGCCGCCGGACAGATTATCGGCGCCATCGCCGCCGCCGCGTGGTTCACCCGCGGGACCTGGAAGAGCGCGGTTATCGAGGAAAGCGGCGAGGATAGCGGGTCCGAGGGGCGAGACGACGGTGAGGACGGCGAGTCCGATGGACGCGACAGTGCCGACGAGTGAAGCCCGTGCGTGCCGTCAGACCCTTTCCCCTCCCGCCACGACTGTGCCCATGACCACCGTCCACGGCCACGAGGTCCGCGGCGTCGACGTGGGCCCCGAAACCCGGTGTCGCCACTACGGGACCGACGAGGACGTTATCGCCATCCGATTTCCCTGCTGTGGGATGTTCTACCCCTGTTTCAGTTGCCACGAGGCCGTTGCCGACCACGAAGCCGACCAGTGGGAGAGCGGCGACGGCGACGAACCGGCGGTGCTCTGTGGCGTCTGCGGAGCGGTGCTGTCCATCGACGAGTACGTCGCCTGTGGTGACCGGTGTCCGACGTGTGACGCGGCGTTCAACCCCGGTTGTCGGAGTCACTACCACCTGTATTTCGACGAGGCGCTGTTCCCGAAGCAGGCGTAGCAGTCGCCGGCAACACGGTTCCCCGTCGCAGAATCAGCGGTGTATCGGCTGTTTCAAGGAGATTTTTCGCCGCGAGCGACCGAAGGGAGCGCAGCAGACGGTCGTTTAGTATCGCGACGGCATGTACGCCATGCCGAGCAGGAGGATGGCGGTCGTACCGCTCAGCAGGGTGACGCCCCAGAGCCCGTTTTTGAGTTGATGGTAGGTCGTCGTCGCCTCGTTGTGCTCGGCCAGCGCCTCGAAGTCGCTCGACAGCAGGATGGTTTCCTCGTCGAGGAACTCGACGAAGAACGTCTGGCCCGAGAGGGTGACGTTCGCACGGTAGGCGGCCGAGGTGGATTTCTGCTTCGGCGCGGTCCAGCGGAGTTCGACCGCGTCGGCGGCGACGGTGTCGACGGTTGTCTCGTTGCCGTTGTAGTCGAACGTGTCGCCCTCGCTGTACGTCCGGGTTTCGGGCTCCGGGAAGTACTCGTCGGCGGGGACGAGCCGTTCCTCGCCGTCCTCCTCGATGACGACGTGTTCCTCGCCCTCGTGCATCACCGTCTCGTTGTCAGCGTCGGGGTCCTCCGCGAGGATGGCCGCCTTGTCGAGCTGCTGTTCGAGGGTAACCGTCGAGGGGTCGTCGCCCGATTCGACGAGCACGCGCCAGGTTTTGCCGTCGAACTCGACGGTGGTGTTGTTCTCCCAGCTTTCGGTGTACTGGGCGTCCTGATCGGTCCACTCGAAAACCGCCTCGTAGGTGGTGCTGCCACCGCCGTGGCCGCCGGAGGATTCGGACACGTCTACGGCGGCGACGGTGTACTGCTGGCCGGAGACGGTGAAGCTATCCCCCGCCTGTAGCTCCTGCCCGTCCGCGTTCAGGGTCGGCGACTCGGCCGTGACCACCAGCCCGAGCGACAGCCCCCCCACCACGACGAAGAAGGCGACGAAGACTGCCACAGCGCGTCGTTGCATGCTTGGCCATAGGTACACCCGGCGTGAAAACGGTTCCTCTTTCCGGGGCAGGCGGGCGGGACTGGACGGCCCGAGTGCGGGCGAATCGACGGAGACAGGCTATCGGGACCACCACCGAGACGGGGCCGTACCGAACGGCAGACGCACATCTCACTACTGCTCAACTGCCATCGACAGCCTCCCCGGACGCCTCGACCGGCCGTAACCCAGTTACTGCGAGGCCAGCCAGGGCGACGAGCGCTGCGCCGAGTCCGAACGATGCCGCCCAGCCAATCGAAATCACCAGCGCGCTGGCGACAGTCCCGGCGAAGATTCCACCGAACAGCTTGGCCGTGTACAACGCCGCGTAGTTCTCGGAGGAGTAGGTCCGCCCGTAGTAGTCGGCGAGGAGGCTCGGAAACACCGCGAACATCGGCGTCCGAAAGAACGCCGCGGCACCGATGAGCGCGACGAACCCAATCGTCAGCCCCTGGCTGCCGGCGGCAACAGCACCGGCCAACGACACGCCAGAGAGCACGAGCGAACCCGCGACGGTGCGCCGTCGGCCCAACCGGTCCGAGAGACCGCCACCGATGACGACACCCGCGCCTTCGGAGAGAGCAACCACCGACGCGCTCGCGGTGGCTGCCGCCGCCGGGAGTGAGAGAGCCGACGCGAACGAAACGACCTTGCCGATAATCATCAGCCCGACGCCGTTGGTAACGGCGAAGACCGCGTACAGCAGCCAGAACTGCCACGTCCGAACCGCTTGCCGCCACGTCCAGGCGCGTTCATCGGTGACGTCACCAGCCCCCTCGGTATCGGCAATTGTCGATGGTGGGTCCCGAAGAACCATCGTCGCCAAGAACGCGACGCCGCCGATACACGCTGCGAGAACGAACAGGGTCGCTTCGAACGCGTCGACGACGCCGCGACGAATCGCCGGAATCACCAGGAAGCTCAGGCCGCTAAAGGACATCCCGACCACACCCGTCGCTAACCCGCGGCGGTCGTCGAACCACTTGACGGCCGTATTGACCGACACCGTATAGATGATGCTGACACCGACGCCACCGATGGAGTACGCGACGTAGACGGCCGGGAGCGACCGGGCAACAGCGACTCCAGCGAACCCGCTCGTGAGACAGACGGCCCCCACGAGTAGCGGGAGACGCGGCCCGTACCGGTCACGTACCCATCCGGCCGGGAACTGTCCGAGGGTTTGGAAGACGACGAACAACGTGAACACGGTGCCCAGCGCCGGTTCCGGAGCCCCCAACCGTCCCCCGAGGGGAAGGCGAATCGACGACCACGCGAACTGGTAGATGCCGGCCATTCCCATCGCCAGGGCTGCGACCCCGACCAAGCCCCATCCCGAAAACCGACGTTCGCTCCTGTCCATTAGTCAGAACACGTCCCCAGCACGTACTCCATCGAGTTTTCAGCGCGTTCTATAACTACCGTTTCTCACCGTCCACAGAATCCTCGATTCGGGCTTCCCGTCGCCGCACCCGCTGTTCGAGTCGGTGGTAGACGCTGTCGTGCTTCCCGTCGGTTTCGAGGAAATCTCTCACGAGCGTGACAAAAGGACTGGTCGTCTCGCCATCCACAAAGTCCTCGCGTGCGTACGCCGCAGCCTGTTCGAAAAGCGACTCGTCGTATCCGTACTCTTCGGCGAGTACTCCCGCGGCGACGGCGGCGGCTTCGAACCCCAAGTCGTCGAACAGCAGCGCCTCGCCGTCGACGGTTAGCGCCGGCGGTCGTGCCCGTTCGACCCGCTCCGGGTCGGCTTCGAGGGCCCTGAGGTACGCCCGTGCCGTATGCACGTTCACGCCCCGATAATCACCGCCCCCCTTCAGGTACTCCCGGCCGCTATCAGCCAGCCCCACCGCACCCGACCAGTTCCGGTTTCGCGCGTGAAAGACCGCGGCTGTGAACTGGATGAGGCCGTGCAGGAATCGCTCGTCGTCGGTCCCCGGTTCCAGGTCCAGCCAATGGTCTTCCCAGGCGTCGTGCGCCGCGTGGTACTCGCCCTCGTTGTAGACTGCGACGCCGGCCCGCAGGTGGGCGTCCATACCTGTGCGTTGGAACGGCGACGGAAAACAGCTGTTCCGGGATGGCCTCCTCAAAGATTCTGTGTGTCTGCGTATGCTGCTGACGA
>JBDGQC010000188.1:0-4434 GCA_042219375.1 Halolamina sp.
GTCGAGGGCTGTCACACCGTCTCGATGAACCCCTGTAACGTCCAGCGATACACGATGGTGGACGAACTGTTCTTCGAGGGGGGCTATCGGCCGCCGTGGCTCTGGTCGGTCGCGGAGGTGCTGCGGACGACGACCGACACCGACGCCATCGTCGTCTCGGACCCCGTGGGCCACGGCTCGGACCGGGGCGCCCACAACTGCGGTGAGTGTGACGACCAGGTCCAGCGCGCCATCAAGGATTTCGACCTGCGGCAGGACCCCTCGGTGTTCGAACAGGTCGAATGCGAGTGCGAGCGGACCTGGGAGTTGGTTCTGGAGGAAGAGGCGAGCTACAACATGCCGCTTGCTCGATAGGTGGGGTTTACGGTAGTTTTGCGGGGTGCGTTCTCTCTGGTTTTGGAAGTATAGTTACTGGTGGGGCTATCGGCAGGAATTGAGAAACAGCGACGGCGAACACCACCGCGGAGTGGGCTCGACTACTTGGACAGCACCGCTCCGCACCACGCCACAGCCTCCCCAGCCGACTCGCTCCCTCGCGTGGCTCAGTCACTCGTCCCTCGCGCGCTCGCTCCGCGCACTAAGGCGCGGGCGCTACGCGCGCCGCCGCAGCGGCTGGGCTGTTGCGGTGGACGCCTCACGCCCATGCTTACCGCAGGCGCGGGGGAAGGGGTGGGGAAGCCTCCACAGCGCCGGGCACGAGGCCCGACACGTCGCGGGTCGAGATGCCGTCGCGGTCGCTTTCCAGTCGTTCTGCGTCGCAAATCCGCTGGTCCTGCCGGCAAAACCAGTACAGAAACCGCTACTCAGGCGAACCCCTGCAGAATCCCCTGCCCGTCGGTCCCGCCCAGTTCAGGCAGGCTCGCACGCTCGGGGTGGGGCATCAGCACCGCGACGTTCGCGGCGTCGCCGAGGATACCGGCGACGTTGTCCGTCGAGCCGTTCGGGTTCGCGGTGTCGGTGGCGTTCCCGTCGGCGTCGCAGTAGCGAAAGAGGATGCGGTCCTCGGCGACCAGTTCGTCGTAGCGGTCGGCCTCGATTTCGAAGCGGCCTTCGCCGTGGGCGATGGGGAGCGAGAGCACCGCGCCCTCCTCATAGGCGGCGGTCCAGGGGGTGTCGGCGTTCTCCACCCGCAGGTGGACGTGCTCGCATTGGAACCGGGCGCTGGCGTTGGTCGTGAACGCGCCGGGGGTCAGCCGGCTCTCGCTGCCGATTTGGGCGCCGTTGCAGACACCCAGCACGGGCAGCCCATCGTCGGCGGCGTCGCGGACCTCCTGCATGATGGGCGAGCGGGCGGCCATCGCCCCGGCCCGGAGGTAGTCGCCGTAGGAGAAGCCGCCCGGGAGCACGACCCCCTCCGTGTCGGCAGGGAGGCCATCCTCGTGCCAGACGCGCTCGGCGTCGATGCCGAGGTGCGCGAGCGCGCGCACGGCGTCGCGGTCGCAGTTCGACCCGCCGAACTGGACAACCGCGACCGTCACGGAAGCCACCTCCGTGTGGCGGACCCCTGCCGGTCGGGGTTGTGAACTGAGACGGTCATGCGGCCCGTTCCTCGACGACGACCTCGTAGTCGTGGAGTGTCGGGTTCGCCAGCAGGCGCTCGGCCATCTCGTCGGCGCGCTCGGCGGCGGCGTCGGCGTCCTCGGCCTCCAGGTCGACCTCGAACCGGTCCATCGAGCGCAGGCCGGACAGCTCGAAACCGAGCCGTTCCAGCGCCTTCCGAGTGGTGTCGGCCTCGGGGTCGAGCACCCCGCGTTTCAGCCGCACCGTCACCGTCGCGGTGTAGGCGGTCATCACCTGTGTATGGCTGTGCGTGCCTAAAAGGTGTTTTGATGAGGTCTAGATATACACGAACATGGATACTTGGACCTCGAAGCGGAGAGCCTATTCGCCGAGGTCCCGCACCGCCGCGACGGCGTCGTCGATGGGCGGGGCGTCGAACCACGCTCGACCAGTATAGGCGTTCGCGCCCGCGGCGTACATCTCCGCGACTGTCTCCACGACCGAACCGGGAAGCGGGTCCGGCGACTCCTCGCAGAGGGATTTCCAGTCCGCGACGCCCTGCTCGTCGGCGAGGACTTTCGCCTCGGTCACGGCGACGACCCACTCGGGGTCGTAGCGCTTGTAGAACTGCCGCACCACTTCTTTCGAGAGTTGCTGGCCGTCGCGGGAGAAGCGGTTCTCGTCGAACGTTCCCGCCACGTCGGCGACGCGCACCTCGCCGTCGACCCAGAGACACTCGATTTTGCCGTCCTCGTGGACGAACCCGGTGTCGGCGGCGCGCTCGGTGATGACCTCGTTCACCGCGAGCGCCGTCTCGCGGAGGTCGTCGAGGTCGGCTCGCCCGGCGACCTCCTCGGCCTCCGTCTCGTCGAGGTAGCGGTCCTGCTCCTCGAACTTGGTGGAGAACTCCACGACCGGTTCGGGTAGCGAAACGGGGCGTTCGGGCCACGTCGCGAGGTCGACGCCCACCTCGCGGGGGGTGGTTCGGGCGCGCAGGCTGGACCCGACGGGCACCTCGTTGCGGAAGACGATTTCTAACGGGACGAGGTAGTGGTCGCCGGTCGCGGTGTGGAACGCTTCGTAGTCGTAGCCATGCTCGGTGTGGGGCAGGTCCGGCACGATCGTGAGGTCGATGGCCATCTCCCGGGGTGCGGTATCGGCGTCTCCGAGGGGGACCGCCTCGGGATCGTCGCCGGCCGGTCGACCCTCGTCGCCGACGACGCCGCGGTAGTGGGTCGGGACGCTGGCCTCCTCCAGCCGCTCGAAGTTGTCGGCACCCATCGTACAGAGACTCCGGCCCTTCCCCGGAATCCGGTCAGGCATCTGTCCCCAGTCGAACACGGAGTACTCGTCGGTGAACACGAACCGGCCCCGGCCGAGTTCCCCGCCGGTGGGCTCCCGGTCGACGCGGAACTCCTTGACGCTGGTCACACTCGGAGAAGGCCGCCGCGCCGCCTTCAATCTTCACATCCGTGGCCACTACCCAGCAGTTTCGACTGGAGGTATGCGCGTTCGTGGGTTTTCAGGCGTCGTCCGGCAGCACCTTCCCGGGGTTGAGAATCCCGTCAGGGTCGAACGCCCGCTTCACCCGGCGCATGAGGGTTACCCCTTCGTCGCCGTGTTCGTCCGCGAGGTGGGCGCGTTTGCCGACGCCGATGCCGTGCTCGCCGGTGAGGGTGCCGTCGAGTTCCAGCGCCCGCTTCGTAATCGCCTCGTAGAGTTCGTGTGCGCGCTCCACCTCGTCGGGGTCGTCGGGGTCGGCGATGATGGAGAAGTGGACGTTGCCGTCGCCGGCGTGGCCGAAGCAGGGCACCGTCAGCCCGTACTCCGTGCCCAGCGCCTTCGCCGCCGAGACCATCTCGGCGTAGCGCCCGACGGGAACGGTGATGTCGCCGGGATGGAGTTGGGTCCGGTCGGGGTCGTACCCCTCCAGCGCGTAGGTCAGGTCCTTCCGGGCCTGCCAGAGGTCGGCCATCTCCGCCTCGCTCTCGGCCACCTCGAACGTCTCCAGCCCGTGGCTGGCAAACACCGTCTCGCAGAACGCCACCTCCGCGTCCACGTCGTGGTCGGCGTGGAACGCGACGAACAGCGTCGGCTTTTCGGGCAGGCCGGTGTCGCTGTAGGCGTTGGCCATCTCGACGGTTTCGGTGTCGAGCAGTTCGACCTTCGCCAGGTCCACGCCCGCGCCCACGGCGTCCGCGACGGCTGCCGCGGCGTCGCCGAGCGTGGGGAACGTCGCACGCCCGCCCCAGCGCTGCTCCGGGAGGCCGGCGAGCCGGAACGTCACCCGGGTGACGACTGCCAGGGTTCCCTCGCTGCCGACGACGAGGTCCTTGAGGTTGTAGCCCGCGGAGGTCTTGCGCGCCTCGCTGCCCAACTCCAGAACGGTACCGTCGGCGAGGACGGCCTCGACTTCCAGCAGCCAGTCGGCCACCTCGCCGTACTTCACCGTCCCCATCCCCGCGGCGTCGGTGGCGACCATGCCGCCGACGGTCGATATCTCCGCCGAGGAGGGGAACGCGGGCAGGAACAGGCCGTGGGGCTCCACCCGGTCGTTCAGGTCGCCGCCGAGCACGCCCGCCTCGGCGTCCACCTGGAGGCTGTCGGGGCGGACGTCGAGGATGCGGTCCATCCGAGAGAGGTCGAGGCTGACGCCGCCCTCGACGGGGACTGCGCCGGCCTCCAGCCCCGTCCCGGCGGCGTAGGGCGTGACCGGTACGCCGCGCTCCGAGCAGGCCGTGAGCAGCGTCGAGACGTCCGCGGTCGATTCGGCGAAGACGACGGCGTCGGGCCCCTCGTCGGTCACATCGAGGTGGGAGAACTCCTCGACGCCAGCGTCGCTCGCGTAGCGCTCGCGGCGGCGCCGGTCGGTCTCGACCTCGCCGTCGAGGGCGAGGTCCGCGAGAAACGACACGTCGTGGCTCATTGCCCGTG
>JBDGQC010000168.1:0-4426 GCA_042219375.1 Halolamina sp.
CTCTACTTATCAGTTCGATGAGAGCGTAGCAGCGGTATGAGACCTGTTCTGTGACACCCCCCTTAGCCGAGTACATCCACGACCTCAGCCTCGGCCATGCACGCGAGCACGACGCGCGAGACGACCGACCGGTCAGCACGGTTCAGCACTTCCTCGGCGATGGCCTGTGCCGCCTCGCGGTCCGCCTCGTCGTCCACCTTGTTCACCAGCGGAACCGCCGTCGCGCCATCGGGGACGCCTTTCAACCCGCCGTCCGGGCTGGCAAGTACCCGCCCGACGGATTCCGGTGTCACCACGTCGCCGACGGACAGGTCTGCGATAGCGGCGACACGCTCGGGTCGGTGGACCAGTTCCTCGGTGAGCGGTTCGCCGACGACGTGGGCGCTGGCGACGGGGACGACGGTGTCCGCCGCCGCGGGAATCTGCGGTTCGTTCGCCGCCGGCGCTTTGAACTCGCGCATGCGAGCACCGTCGGCTTTCACCAGCACCGGGCCGTCGTGGGCGGCGGCGATTTTGCCGACAGTCTCGGGGTCGTAGCCGCGGTACCGGTCCTCGAACTCCTGTTCGGGGACGAGCCCCAGCGGCCAGTCGTAACCGGCGTCGAGCGCGGCGAGGGGCTCCTCGGTGACGACCACGTCGCCGACGTGTGGGTCGAAAATGGGGATGCGGACGGAGGCGGTGACGACAGCGCGCTCCGCGCGGGCCGCGAGCGCGTAGAGGGTGGTCTTCTTCCCGCCGGCACCGACCAGACAGACCAGACCGTCAGCGTCGAGCGCCGACGCGAGTTCGGACATGAGTGGGTGGAGGGCGGCCGGGGTTCAAACCGTTTCGGGACGATGGCGGGGGTCAGGCAACGTCGCCCAGGCGCGCAAACTCCACGCCCGGCTTGCCCGCGGCGTGTTCGAGTAGCTCCCCGAGCATCGCCGGCCGCGGCGCGCGGCCGATGACCTGCGGGTGGACCGTCATGACGTAGATGCCGTCATCGACGTGCTCGTACATCCAGTCGAACTGCCGGCGCCAGTGGTCGAACACCGCGGCCTCGTCGGAGAACGCGCGGTTGCCCGAGAACGCGAGTGCGGGGTAGTCGTCGCGCTGCCACGAGACGGGGAGTTCGGTGATGCCGACCGGTTCGCCCACCTCGTAGGGGTCGTCCCGCGGGGCGACGTCCTCGGTGAGTTCGTACGGTTGGAACTCCCGAGCCATGCCGGAGGAGGACCAGTCGAACCCGAGCTCCGCGAGCAGCGAGACGGTGTGGGACGAGAAATCCCACGACGGAGAGCGGTAGCCGTCCGGTTCCGTCCCGGTGAGGTCCTTGATGCTCTCGATGCCCCGGCGGAGGTCCGCGCGCTCGGCCTCGCGGCTCTCGTAATCACCCGGCGGCGTGTGGCTCCAGCCGTGGTGAGCGACCTCGTGGCCGTCATCGACGACCCGTTGACAGGGTTCGGGAAACGAGTCGATGGTGTGGCCCGGGATGAACCAGGTCGCTGGCACGTCGTGTCGGTCCAGAAGGTCGAGTACGCGCGGCGCGCCGACCTCGGCACCGAAGCGGCCGCGGGAGCGCTGTACCGGCGAGTCGCCGAACTCGCCGGCGTGGAGCCACGGCGAGACGGCGTCGAAATCGACTGTCAGGCAGACTGTTGCCTCTGGCATACGGCCACCCGCGGACGCCGAGGCGATAAATCCACGCGAAGCGGCCAGTCGCGGGCGCCGATGCGAGCGGTTTCGGCGGCGCTGAGTCCCCCGTCATATGACTCCCATGCGGATGTCGACGGACTTTGATAAATCCCGTACCCCCATTATTACGGCCGCCGTTGCATCGAACATGGCGCACCTCTCCTACCAGGAAGGTGTGCCTGACAACCCTCGTGTTGTCCCAGACGACACCAAACGCGGGTGTCGTACGGGGGAGACGACACCTGCCCGGTGACACCGTCTCCGTCGCGGCGACCACTACCCGGTGGTCGCCGTCGGTCGCAGCGTGACACGGCGGTCGCAGTTCTTGTCCGGGACTGCGCCGCCCACCCACGCCGATTTTTCGGACGTATCCGAAAGCACCGCTGAGCGGTGCCAGCATGGCGTTCGGTTCGTGACGCGCGGAACGCGGTCCGCACACGGAATAACCGGCTGCCGGCGGGCGGTCAGCACCCCGCCGGCCGGGATTCTGTTTAGACAGGGTTTTTCAGTCGGGGGGACATACTTTCTACTGATGACCGACAGCGAAGCCGTCTCCGCGACGGGAGGCATTCGATGAGAGGCAACGACCAACAGGCCTACGACCGCGGGACGTCGCTGTTCTCGCCGGACGGCCGTATCTACCAGGTAGAGTACGCACGGGAGGCAGTCTCCCGCGGCGCGCCCAGCGTGGGCGTCCGGACAGAGAACGCCGTCGTCCTCGCGGCACAGGCACAGGCGAGTTCGGAGCTGATGGAGTCCGAAAGCATCGAGAAGATTCACAAACTGGACGAGCACGTCGGCGCCGCCTCCGCGGGCCACGTGGCCGACGCCCGTCAGCTGATCGACTTCGCCCGCCGGATGGCCCAGGGCAATCACCTGCGCTACGGCGAGGCGGTCGGCGTCGAGACGCTGACGAAATACGTCACCGACCACATCCAGGAGAACACCCAGATGGGCGGCACGCGGCCGTACGGCGCGGCGCTGCTCATCGGCGGCATCGAGGGCGGTATCGACGGTGAGCCGGCACAGCCGCGCCTGTTCAGCGCCGACCCCTCGGGGACGCCCCACGAGTGGAAAGCGACCATCATCGGCGGCGGTCGCGAGGAGATCCAGGAGGTGCTCGAAGACGGCTGGAGCGAGGACCTCAGCCTCGAAGACGGGCTGAACCTCGTGCTCAGCAGCCTGCGCCAGCACGACGAGGAGCTCGAAGCCGACGCCCTCTCGGTCTCGGCGATTACCGCCGAGGACGGCTACGAACACTACGAAACCGAGGACATCGCGGAGCTGCTCGACGCCATCGAAGACGAAGCCGACGAAGAAACCGAGGAGTAACGCGTCCCCGACGCCGTTTTTTTGCGGTTTCGCGAAACCACGACGGTCGAATCCTGCGAGGGTCGGTACCCTGCGCTTCTACTCCCGGCTGACCTCGATGCCGTAGGCCGCGATGTCTTCCAGCGTGGCGTCCCAGCCGCCGACGGTGAGCTCCATGTCACCGGTGTCGAGCGTTATGGAGACCACTTCCGGCAGCGCGGTCGCCGGGTCGACGTCCTCCCGGAGCTGGAGCTGATAGTCGGTAATCCGGCCCTCCCAGGTCCCCTCACGGCCTGACTGGGTTTCGATACCCTCGACCGTGACCAGCAGGTCGGCGTTCGCGTCGATTTCGGCTCTGAGGTCGACGATGAAGTTCCACGGGTTCATGTAGCGCCGGGCGGTCCAGTCGGGGTCCTGAATGGACCGCGACCCGGCCCAGAACTGGCTGCTGTAGCGCTGCAGGACGACGACCAGGTTCCGGTCCCGGGTCACCAGGTAGGGGCGGGAAACAACGTCGGAGGCGACCCCCTGGAAGACGCCGTACTCGCGGTCGGCGGCCACCAGTCGGTCGGCGGAGGAACGGTGCCGGATGTCGATGCTGTCGGGGAAAGTGCGACCGGTAAAGGGGTCGTCCTCATCACCCTGTTGGAGGAGCAGTTTGACCGTCACGCCGCGGTCGGCCGCGTCGCGGATATCCGCCTCCAAGGCGTCGTAGGCACCGGGGGTCAGCGAAAGCGTGAGTCGCCACTCCGCGGCCTGGACGGCCTGCCTCGCGTGGCGCTCGGCGGAGTTCTCGTGGGAGACGACCGTTACGAAGCCCTCACCGGGCTCTGCCTGCTGGAAGGACTGCTGCAGCCCCTCGACCACCGCGTCGACGGTTCTGGATAGCTCGTGTGTCCGCCGCTCCTTCAGGTCCTCCAGGGCGACATCCGGCGGCGGGGCGACGACTTCCTTCACCCCGCTCCGTTCGTGGACCTCCACCAGGCCCTCGTCGCTGAGGGTGTTCACGACGTCGTAGATGCGCTGCTGGGGAACCCCCGATTCCTCGACCAGTTCGGAGAAGCGCGCGCGGCCGAGCCTGACAGCCGCGAGATACGCCTGGGACTGGTACTCCGTGAACCCGATGTCCTCCAGTTCGTCAATGATGGCGTCCTCGTCCATTCCAATCGGCCGTTCTCTCCGCGTATGGAGCCTCGGCCCATATACCCCACGACACCATCGAACCGTAGTGTCGGCACCGCCGTCAGGGGAGGGCGCCGGATGTCCAGGCACGCCGGAGCGGGGCGACGGCGTCGGCAGACAGGAGGTCGGGTGTCCTGCCGACTCGGGGAGCGGGGTCGCCCGGTTCGAGGGCAAACAGCGCGCGGAGCAGGCCGAAGGGGGCGCTCGCCGCCCACGCCTGTGGCGCACACGCGGCGGGGTAGGGGACGGGGTCGCGGTC
>JBDGQC010000106.1:0-4377 GCA_042219375.1 Halolamina sp.
TCGGTTTACGTCGCCGAGCGCTCGACGGGCTCCATGGCGCTGTGGACGGCGCCCGCCAAGACGACCGACGTCTTCGACGCGACGCTGACCGAGGACAGCACCATCGCAACTGGTGACTGGGTCGTCCACCAGGTTTCCGCCAGCGGTCTCGGCGGTCTGGTCGACGCCGAAGGCGGCTTCCGGGCTACGCTCGGTAGCGGCCTGAACGTCTCGGTCGAGCAGACCGGCGGCATCCCGCCGAACACCAAGCCCAAGACGCTGAACCTTTCGGCGTCGATGGATGCGGGTGCGGTGTCGTTGTGGGCTGATGCTGAGAACGACACCTACTACATCGCCGTCAACACGGGCAGGGCCGTGTTCGAGCGCCCCGACGAGGGGCGTCTCTCCGCGAAACCTGGCGAGGAGTACACAGCGACGTTCACGGTCGACGACGGCAAGCTCGTCGATAGTTCCCAGTCCGCCGAAGGGACCTTCGACGTGGTCGCGAAGTCCACGAGCCTCGACGAGACGCCCGTGACGGTCGAAGCCGCCGAAAACCAGGCGATTACCGGTTCCTCGACGCTCGCGCCCGGTACTGAAATATCGATTACGGTCAAGAGTACCGGTGACACGTCGCCGCGCTTCTACGAGAGCGGTACTGCGACGGTCCAGGCCGACGGTACGTGGTCCGTCGAGTTCGACGTGTTCGCCGACCAGTCACCGGGTAACACGTTCGCCGTCGAGGGCGACGTGACCGCCGACGGAGAGGTCGTCGAGGTCCAGACGGCGACGCCGACCGAGACGGCGACCCCGACCGAAACAGTAACGCCGACCGAGACGGCGACCCCGACCGAAACAGCAACGCCGACTGAAACGGTGACGCCAACCGCGACAGAACCGCCGGAGACGGATACCGCGACGGAGACCACAACGACGGAGACGCCCGGCTTCGGCGTCGTCGTCGCGCTGGTCGCCCTGTTGGCTGCTGCGTTGCTGGCCGGTCGCCGGGAGTAACCCCCGCCGACCACCAGTAGCACAGCCTGCGCCGGTTTCGACACGCCGTTTCTTTCGGCTGATACCTCACTCCCGCAACGAGGGCTCCGGTGGCGCTGTGCGTGAGCGGTCGTACGGCAAGGGATTTACTTCTGGACTCCTTGGTACCGGTATGGTCGGGACGTTTACTGACGCGCTGGCGTGGGTCGTGATACTGGCCTTCGCGTCCGGCGCGGTGCTGGAAACGCTCTCCCGGCGGACAGACAGGAACGCCCCGGCGGGGTCGGTACTGTCGGCTATCGGTGCCCGGCGGCACTACCGCCGCTACGCACGGGTGGCGACAACCGCCGCGTGGGGCCTGTTCTCGGCCTTCTGGCTCGTCCTGTTTCCGCATTTCGCGTTCACACAGAAGAGCTACGTCGAGGGCGTGCTCGCTTTCATCGCGGTGCCGGCCTGTCTCTACGCCGGCTACCTGCTCTGGAACGGCCGTGACTCGCTGTTCCTGCTCTCGCGCTCGACGGCCATCATGGGGCTCATCTATCTCCCCTTCGAGACTATCCCGGCGTTCAGCCTCGGCGGCACCCGTATCCCGTCGCCCCGAGAGGTGCTCATCGAAACTGTCGCCGCCCAGACGGGCTTTATGATGCGCCTGTTCGGCTCGAACCCGGAGTTCATCACCGGCCCGTCGGGCTACGAGAACACCTACGAGTTCGTCGCCGCGAGCGGTCAAACGCTCCAGTTCTCGGTGGTGCTTGCGTGTACGGGGCTGGGGAGCATCGCCATCTTCGCGGGGCTCATCGGCGCCGTCCGGGCGCCGCTGCGCCGGAAGCTCCGCGCGCTCGGCGTCGCCGTCCCGGTCATCTACGGGCTGAACCTGCTGCGGACGACGTTCATCGGCGTCACGTTCGGCGAACAGCTACTGCATATCTACCCGGAGGCGGTGCTGTTCGTCTTCGGCGGCTCCGACGAGTATCTGGTTTCGTGGTTCATCTCCGACCGTATCGTGAGTCAACTGCTCGCGGTGGTCGCACTCGTCGGCGTCACCTATCTGGTGGTGCGAGAGCTCCCGGAGATTCTCACCATCATCGAGGACGTGCTCTACATGGTGACCAACGACGAGTACGACCTCGAAGAGACCCTGGACCTGCCCAGGAACCCGAACCGGCCCGCGGACTGAAGACCTCCCGCATCCGTCGCCCCACTACTCCCGCCCGAGTAGCGACGCCGGCGCGCCCGCGAGCGCTTCGAGCGCGTCGGCCTCCAGGTGGTGTGGCTCAGCGGGCACTACGAGCAGGTGGAGCGGGCCGCCGAACTCCCCCTCGGCGAGGTTCGAGAGGCGGTCCGCGGCGACGACGGGGTCGGGGCTCCCGGCACGGGCGACGACGACGGCAAGTTCGTCGGCCCACCCCGCCGCCAGCAGTTCGGCGGCGTAGTCGCCGGTCATGTACTCCTCGCCCTCGGAGAGCCCGGCCGCGTCGGCGGTCGGGTCGTCGACCTTGATGTCGAGATAAACCAGCGTGTGGAGGTCCCGCGCCCGGTTCTCCTCGATGGTCTCGACGACGCTCGCGGGCACGTCGTCGCCGCCGTGTGCCCCGGGGAACGGAAGCGTCGTCGCCTTCCCGAACCGGTAGTTCTGGAGCCCCGTCAGCCCCGCAGCCGCAGACTGGGCGGAGACGCCGTGAATCACGCGGGTTTCGATACCCCGTTCGTGGGCGCGCAGGCGCAGGTCCACATGGGTGGTCGAAATCATCGTATCGCCGGCGGTGAGAAAGGCCACCTCTGCCGTCTCGGCGGCGTCGAGGACTGGTTCCGGGTCGCGCTCGACGCCAGCGCGGTTCCGCACCTCGATATCGACGCCGTGGTACGCCTCCAGTTCTTCGACAGTCGTTCCGACCAGACGGCTGGTGTAGAACTCCGCGAACGCGCGGTCGGCGTCACGAAGCGCCTCCCGTCCCTCGACGGTGACCGACCGCTCGTCGTAGAGACCGAGGCCGATGAACGTGAGCATACACGGAGTGGCGCCGGCGGCCCCAAAGCGGTGTTCATCCCGAGCGTCGGCCCCGGCGCCAGGCCTACGTGAGTCGGGGTCACAGAACCGGCTATGGCTCCCGACGAGGACCCCATCGAAACGGCTGTCGACGAGGGGACCGACCTCTATGACGTGGCGACGTGGGAGGAACGCTCTATGCTGGACCGGGCGGCTGTAACCCTACACGGCGCGCTCGCTGCGAACGCCCGGTTGTTCGTCGTCGTGCTGGCCGCGCTGGTTTTCACCGCCCAGATCGGCGGCGTGGTGTGGCTGACGAGCCAGAACCCCGGTATCGGCGTGGTCGCGCTACTGTCAGCGATTCCCGCCCTGGGACTGGTGCTGTTCGTCTGGACGCAGGACACCGTCGAGAAGGAGCCGCTGGCCAGCCTCGCGGTGACGTTCGTGCTCGCGGTGCTGTTTGCGAGTTTCGCCGCGACGGTGAACACGATTCTGGGCGGTCTGTTCCGGGCCGTCCCGCTCGTCGGGATGGCGCTGTTTTTCTACCTCGTGGTCGCACCCGTCGAGGAGACGGTGAAGTGGCTCGCAGTACGGCTCTACGCCTACCGCCGGGAGGAGTTCGACGCGGTCATCGACGGCGCGGTGTACGGCGCCGTCGCCGGCCTCGGGTTCGCGACTATCGAGAACGTGCTCTACGTCGTCCAGGGGTTCCTCCAGGCCCAGGAGGCGGGCGGCTCACAGGCGATTCAGGCCGCCGTCGGCACGGGCTTCTCCCGGGCGCTTGCGGGTCCGGGACACGTCATCTACTCGGCCTGGGCGGGCTACTACCTCGGGCTCGCGAAGTACAACCCCGAGAACCGTGGGCCGATTGTGGTGAAGGGGCTGCTCGCGGCATCGCTCATACACGGCACCTACAACACCTTAGTGACCTACCTTCCCCGCGATGCGTTCGCCGGGGTAGGGTTCGTGGGCTTCGTTCTCGTGTTCGACGGGTTCTTCTTCTACCTGCTCTATCGGAAGATGGCGCGCTACCGCGACACCTACGCCGACGCCGTCGAGGATGGGGAGAACGACCCTTAGCAGGTCGAGGCACCGAACAGCGTCTTCACGAAGTTCGGCACCGGGAGCCCGCTCATCAGGTCGCCGAGGAACTCCGGCAGCAGGTCACCGACGAAACTCGGCGGCCCGCCGTCGCCCGGCCCGTTCTCGGCGTTCTTACACTCGTCAACACCTGCGTCGCCCGGCGCGGCTGCCGCCGCGGGGACGAACAGTCCGAGGGCGAGTACCGCGACCAGCGTCACAGTCAGGATGGCTCGGTGAGTCATACATCCGTTTCCAGTCGTTACAGGGGGTTAAACGGTTGAAACGGTTCGGTCGGCTTGGGGCGATTATCGGCGAGTGAACCGGGATTAACTCCC
>JBDGQC010000134.1:0-4206 GCA_042219375.1 Halolamina sp.
AGCAGGTCTGCCCGAACAGGGCGGCCTGCTGGTCGCCCAGCGCCGCCGCAACCGGAACCTCGGTTTCGAGGAAACCATCCGAGTCCGTGTGGCCGTAGAGGCTCTCGTCCGAGGATGGCCGGACCTCCGGCACCATCTCTTTCGGGATGTCGAACTCGGCGAGGAGTTCGTCGTCCCACTCTTCCTCGTGGATGTTGTAGAGCATGGTCCGGGAGGCGTTGGTCACGTCCGTGACGTGGTTCCCGGTCATGTTGTAGACGAGCCAGGAGTCCATCGTCCCCATCAGCAGTTCGCCGTCGCGGGCGCGCTCCCGCAGGTCCCGGGCGCGGGTGCTGTCGAGTTTCACCGGTTCGGCGTTGTCGAGGAGCCACTCGGTTTTCGTCGCCGAGAAGTAGGCGTCACACTCCAGGCCGGTCTTGGCCCGGATGTCCTCAACTTTTCCCGCCTCTTCGAGTTCCTCGACGCGGTCGGTGGTCCGGCGGTCCTGCCAGACGAGGGCGTTGTGGACCGGTTTCCCCGAGTCGGCGTCCCAGACGACGGTGGTTTCGCGCTGGTTGGTGATGCCAAGCGCAGCCAACTGCTCGGCGTCGAGGCCCGCTGTAATCAGCCCGCGGACCACGACGTCCTGGACGGTCTCCCAGATTTCGATGGGGTCGTGTTCGACCCACCCGGGCTCCGGGTAGATCTGTTCGTGCCGTTCGTAGGCGTTAGCGACGGCGCGTCCGTCGGAATCGAAGACCATGAAGCGGGTCCCGGTCGTCCCGTGGTCGATGGACCCGACGTATGTGTGGTTCATCATCCGGTTTCAGTAGGGCCCCTGGTACGCGCGAAAGAGCACTACTGTATCCCACTATGACGTATTATAATAATAGTTACTCTACCGGGGTCGCCGCCCTTTCGGGCGGCTGACAGCGGGACCGCCATCCCGCGCCGGCTCAGAGCACCTGAACCTCGAACCGCAGGGGTTTCCCTGCGAGTTCGTGGTTGAAATCCACCTGGACGTGGTCGTCGGTGACGGCGGTCACGTCCCCGTGGAGGTCGTTCTGGGCCTCGACGTGGAGGCCGACCTCGGGTGGCTCCCCGACCATCGCCTCGAACGCCTCCCGCTCGTACTCGCGGCGTTTCTCGGGGTCGTACGTACCGTAGCCGTCCTCGGGAGGGACGGTGAACGTCGCGGTGTCGCCGGGTTCCAACCCGACGACCCCCTCCTCGAGTCCGGCGATGACCTCGCCCTCCCCGACGGTGAACGACAGCGGGGACCGCTCGGCCGGCGGCGCCGGCTCACCCCGTTCGGCGAACGCGGTGCTCGACGCCGCGAAAACGGTTCCGTCCTCGAACCGGCCGACGTACGCCACCCGGACGTGGTCGCCCCGAGCGATGCTCACGGCTCGTTTTTCGGGAACGGAGCAATAGGCGCTTCGGTAGGGGCGTCTCGGCCCCGAAAACCGGTGCAGTATCGCGCCGAGGCCGGCGCTCGGGAGCGACGCGTGGCCTCAGCTCTGCTGGCGGTCGTACAGCCGGCGGAACACCGTCGGCGGGAACCGCAACTCGACGCGGCTGGGCGGGCGGCCCTTCCCGGCCCGTTCCTCCGATTTGACGCGTTCGACGATGCCGGCCTCCGCCATCTCGTAGAGGAAGCGTTTGACCGTCCCCGCCGAGAGGTCGATGTCGGTGCTGATGGCCTCCGTCGTCGCCGTGACCGACTCGCGGTCCGCCTCGTCCAGGTCGATGAGCTTTCGCAGGACCCGGTGTTTGTTCGCCGGGAGCGTCAGCACCTTCCCCAGGGCGATACACGGCCGGGGGATTTCCGCTATCGCCCGCGTCACGTCCTGGTCCGTGATGTGCATCCGGTTCTCCCGGGCCGCACGGTCGGCGGCGATGAACAGCGCCGCCAGCGCGTTGTGCGCGTTCCCGTCGGCCCAGTCCGCAATGTGGCGGGCCAGTTCGAGGCCGAGCGCCTGCTGGGCGAGCCCCTCCGAGGACCGGGCCATCAGCACGTCGACGAGCATCTGCTGCTGGTACGGCTCGATGTGGATGGTGGTGGCGGTGTAGTCGGTCACGGAGGTGGCCGCCGGCTCCATTCGCCCGATGGCGAGCCAGCTCACGTTGCTGGGGAGCCCCGCCAACAGGTCGATAAGCTCGGCCGAGTCGATGCTGTCCCGCTCGCCGACGTGGTCCACCGCGATGATGACGCCGGAGCGCGACGCGCCGAGGAGGGTGTGGAGCTGGTCGCGGATTTCCTCGGTGCTGATACCGTGTTCGGGGACCGGTTCGTCAACCAGCGCGTCGAGGATACGGTGGTAGAAGGTGAACTCGCTGGCCCGCTCCCGTACGTCGATATACACGAACCCCGGCGCGGTCGGCGACGCCGCGCGGGTACTCGTGTAGATGACCGAGCGGCTCTCTGTCGAGAACCGCTCCAGGTGGGCGAAAAGCGCCGTGACGACCGCGGACTTCCCGGAGCCGAACTCGCCGTGGACGTACGCGTTCGGCGGGAGGTCACCGTCGAACACCGGGTCCAGGTGGTCGAGGAACCGTTCGAAGGCCGGCCCCCGACCGGACGGTTCATCGACGTGGGCGACCGGGGAGAGCGACTCGTAGTCCTGAACGAGTTGAGTCCGGTCGTTTCGCCGCTGGCGACGGCGGATTCGCGCGTCGAGGTCTTCCATGTCGAGTCGGGAGGTATGGAACAGTTCTATCCTTACCGTGAAAAGAACCACGGTAATCCCGGGTCGATGCCGGCGCTGTAGGCGTCTCACCTGCGGTTTCCGGCTCGTCGATGCTCGGTACAGAGTGGGAGGAGCCGTGAGCGGTGTCGGCTCCCTTCCACCGTCGGGGACCGGTGGTCCGTCGGAGTGGTGTGCGTGATAGGCGTTCGGCCGGGCGATGCGTGAGCGGCGGCGCCGCAGCGACGCCGCCGGCGGGGACTCAGAACGGCAGCGGGACCCACGACGACGACTCGAACACGCCCGCCACCGCCAGCATCGCGATGACGAACGTGTTGACGACGATAGCCGCCGCGGGCGGGTCGAAGTGCGTGTCCGAGTGCGAGTAGAACACCCGCTGGATAACTTCGCCCGTCAGCGCGCCGGTCAGGCCGAAGATGCCGCCGATGACCACCGTCGGCACCGGCGCCATCGCTCCGACCCCGCCCGCGAACGCGACGGCCGCCGTCGCCCCCGGCAGCGTCATGTGGTGGGTGACCGGTATCTGCTCCACCCCGCAGTTGAGGAACACCAGCGAGGCGGCGCTGATGCCGAAGCCGAGGAAGACGCTCCCGGTCTGGAGCGTGGTGTAGGCCGCCAGGATGCCGGTCACGAGGCCGATCATCGCCACGTTGGGCCACTTGTACTGGTGGGGAAGCCAGGGCTCGACTGCGAGCCGCTGGGGTTCGGCGCCGCCGTCGGCGACGACCTTGCCGCCCTCGGCGGTCTGCACCATCTCCTCGCGCTCGAAGGGCCCCATGTCGAACAGCCCTCCGCCGTGGGGGTCACCCACCAGCGGGTAGCTGTAGACCAGGCGGTGGAACACCGCCGAGAGCACGACACCCATGGCGATTGGGTCCCAGGGAAGCCCGAACCCGCCGGAGACCTGCCGGATGACCATGCCGAGGATACCGAACGCGCCCCCGACCGCAAGCACATCGGGCTTAGTGCCGAGTGCGTGCGCGATGTTCTTGCTCTCGTGGTAGTCGAAGCCGGTGTCCATATACCCCTTCCGGGCGGCGTAGGCCGCGGCCGCCGCGCCGCCGGCGAAGGAAACGTGAGGGCCGAAGACCGGCCCGAACGCCACGAACCCGGTGATGCCGGTGCCGATCTGCCCGGCAACCTCGCCGGACAGGTCGCTCGCCAGCGTGTTCACCGACTCCCCGGCGATGACCATGAAGCCGGTGAAGATGAACGCCGGAAGCGCGCCCAGCGCCGCGCCGAACGCGCCGCCGGCGAAGGCGGCGATGATGAGCATGACCCATTCGTTCGCGTTCATCCCAAAGACTTGGAGCAGCATCGTCAGTCACCCCCCGCCTCCGCCCAGCCGCGAGAGCGCTCGACGGCGTCGTCCCAGCGGCTGTACATCTTGTCGGCCTTCGCCGGGTCCATCGACGCCTCGAAGGAGCTATCGACCTGCCAGTTCGAGCGGAGTTCGTCGACGGTGTCCCAGTAGCCGACGGCGAGGCCGGCCGCGTAGGCCGACCCCAGCGCCGTCGTC
>JBDGQC010000071.1:0-4179 GCA_042219375.1 Halolamina sp.
TCATCGACACGGGTATCGACGACGACCACCCCGACCTGCAGGCCAACGTCGGCGCGGGAAAGGCGTACGTGGATTGCAAGGGACCGAACTGCAACTACCCCTGGTCGGATGACAACGACCACGGGACCCACTGCGCCGGCATCGCCGACGCCATCGACAACAGCGAGGGCGTCATCGGCGTCGCCACCGAGGCGACGCTCCACGCGGTGAAGGTGCTCGATAAGCGGGGCTCCGGGTCGTACTCGGACGTGGCCGCGGGCATCGAGTACACCGCCGACCAGGGCTGGGATATCGGCTCGATGAGCCTCGGCGGGAGCTCCGACTCACAGACGGTGAGGGACGCGTGCCGGTACGCCTATGACAAGGGCGTGCTCCTCGTTGCGGCCGCGGGCAACGACGGCCCGTGTTCGGACTGCGTGAACTATCCTGCGAAGTACTCGACAGTCATCGCCGTCTCCGCGACGTCGGAGGACGACAGCCTGGCGAGTTTCTCCTCGACGGGGCCGGAGATTGAACTCGCAGCGCCCGGGGAGAACGTCTACTCAACCGTAATCGGCGGCTACGACACCTTCGACGGCACGTCGATGGCCTGCCCACACGTCTCCGGCGGGGGTGCGCAACTGATGGCCAACGGCTACACCAACACCCAGGCCCGGGACCAACTCAACAGCACGGCCGAGGACATCGGCCTCGCCTCCAACGAGTCCGGCAGCGGCTTGCTCGACGTGGCGGCGGCGCTGGGACTGGACTCCAGCGACAGCACGTAGTCGCGTCCACGGCGTTTGGTCACGTCAGCCCGCCGGCAACAAACTGTTTTACTCGCCCCGGCGACTGTTGAAATATGTCGTCTTCCGAGCGGTTGCTCTCGCGTCGGACGATGCTCGAAACCGCCGGGAATCTCGCCGCGGTCGGCGGGCTCTCGGGCGTTGCGAGCGCACACGGGGACGGTGAGGGAAGCCTCGCCGCTCCTTGGGGCTCCGAGAGCCGCGACGACCACGTCGTCGCCAACGTGGGCTACGAGGGCGAGTTCGGCCGCGAGAGTGTCCGCGACGTGGCCCACGCCGTCCGCCGCGAGTTCGGGTTCGATGCGCTGACAGTAGACCTTCCCGCCAAAGCCATCGACGCGCTGCGCGCGGTGGAGGCCGTCCGGTATATCGAGCCGAACGACGAGATGCACGCGCTCGACCAGTCGCTCCCGTGGGGCGTGGACCGCGTGGCTGCCGACGTCGTTCACGAGCAGGACAAGACCGGCGCCGGCATCGACGTGGCCGTTCTGGACACCGGTATCGATGCCGACCACCCGGACCTCCGGTCCTCGTTGGGCACCGGCGCTGCCGCAGTCGAGTGCTCCGACACCGACTGCACCGTCGTCTGGGACGACGATAACGGCCACGGCACGCACTGTGCGGGCATCGCCGGTGCCATCGACAACTCGCAGGGGGTGGTCGGCGTCTCGCCCCGGGCGACCCTCCACGCGGTGAAGGTGCTGACGGGTGACGGCGCGGGCTCTGTCTCGGATATCGCCGCCGGCATCGAGTGGGTCGCCGACCGGGGCTACGACGTCGCCAACATGAGCTTCGGCGGAACCCAGTCCTCGTCGGTGCTGAAAGACGCCGTGCAGTACGCCCACGGTGAGGGGGTGCTCCTCGTTGCGGCCGCGGGCAACGACGGCGGGTGTTCGGACTGCGTGAACTACCCGGCGGCCTACGACGAGGTGGTCGCGGTGAGCGCGACCACGCGGGATGATTCGCTCGCCTCGTTTTCCTCGACGGGGCCGGAGGTCGAGTTCGCGGCGCCCGGGAAGGAAATCCGCTCGACGGTCGTCGATGGCTACGCCGCCCACTCCGGCACGTCGATGGCCGCGCCCCACGTCACCGGTGCCGCCGCACAGCTCATGGCTGACGGACGGAGCCGTGACGAGGCGCGAACCCGACTCCGCGAGACCGCCGCCGACCTCGGTCTATCGGCGAACGAGCAGGGCGCTGGTCTGCCCGACCTCGAGGCCGCGTTCGGAATCGCGGGCGACACTCCTGTCGTGACGACGCGGGAACCGGAGGCCGTGGGGACGACCAGCGCCCGGTTCGTCGCCAGTCTCAACTCGCTGGGCGGCGCGGACGAAGCAACCGTGCAGTTCGCCTACGGGGAGCACGCCGGCACGCTATCGAGCCGCAGCGGGACGGTCACCCGCGCCGAACCGGGGCTCGCCTCGGTCACCGTCGACGACCTCTCGCCGGGGACGAGCTACGAGGTGCGCGCCGAGGTGAGCGCGGCCGACGGCGACGCTGTCGCCGGCGAGGCGGTGACGTTCTCGACGACCACGGACACCGTGATTCCCCGGGTCGAGTCGTACGTCGTCTCGGGAATGGGCGACGAGCAGGGCGACAGCGCGGAGATTACCGCCGACTGGCGCGTCGCTGACGCGGACGGCGACCTCGCCGTCGTGACTGTCGACCTGTTCGACGACGACGCCGACGAACATCTCGCTGCGGCCGAGACCGACGTTTCCGGCACGGACGCCGAAGGGACCGACCGCTTCTCCGTCAACGCGGGGAACCGCTACCAGGTCCGGCTCACGGTCGAGGACGGCGCGGGCAACAGTCGGTTGGTGTTGCTACCGGTCGCGGTGTGAGCGCCCGGGACTGCGGCGGGCCGCGAACCGCTTTCCGCGAACCGCCCCTTTTTCCGCCGCCAGCCGCCATCCTCGGCCATGACTTTCAGCATCTGCGTGCGCGAGGAGTACGAGGACGACGACGGTACCGACCAGCTCCGGTTCGGGGTCGCCGTCACCACCCGGCTGCCGGCGGTGGGGACGCTCTGCCCGTTCGCCTCCGAGAACGGCGCGGTGGCGACACAGAGCCTCGTCAACGTCGAACTCGGGGAGCGCGGAATCGAGTATCTCGACGACGGCCTCGCCGTCGAGGACGCGCTCCAGGCGTTGCTGAACGCCGACGAGGGCGCCGAGAACCGCCAGCTCCACGGTATCGACGCGGACGGGACGTTCACGTTCTCCGGCGACGAGTGTAAGGGTTGGTACGGCCACACCAGCGGCGACGGCTACAGCGTCGCGGGCAACCTCCTGACGGGTGAAGCGGTTATCGAATCCGTCGCGGAGGCCTACCAGGACTCCGGCCGGGACGAACCCCTCGCCAAACGCCTGGTGGACGCGCTGGGCGCGGGCTACGCCGAGGGCGGCGACAAGCGCGAGGAACTCCACGTTCAGAGCGCCGCGCTGAAGGTGCGGACGACGGAGGACGAGGAACACTCGCCGTACTACAACGACCTCCGGGTCGATGCGACGGAGACGCCGATTCAGGACCTCCGGGAGACCTACCGCCTGGCGAACGAAGGGTTCGCCGCGGCGATGGAGCGATACGAGGAGGCGTTCGAGGAAGACGAGATGGACGCCGCCGAGGAGTAACGAGGGAGAGAAACGGCGACCCGAAGGTGCGGCGCTTTTCCACCTCGTTCCTGCCGACTCCCCCGGTTTGATACCCCCCGGCGCGTATGTGCGACTGTGTCAGTAGACGAATCCACGGAGGACGCGCCGGACGCCTACGGCGACCTCCTCGACCAGTACCGACAGATAAGCTATCTCAACGACGCAAGCGGCGTACTCAGTTGGGACCAGCAGGTCATCATGCCCGAGGGCGGCACCCCTGCCCGCGCCAAGCAGCTTTCGGCGCTCTCGACGGTGACCCACGACCTGATAACCAGAGACGAGTTCGAGGCCGCGCTCACCGACAGCGAGGACGCCGCCGATTCGCTTGACGAGGGCCAGCGCGCCTCAGTCCGAGAGATCCGGCGGGCGTACGACCGGACCGCGAACGTGCCGAGCGACCTCATCCAGGAGCTCTCCGAGACGACCACAGAGAACCAGCAGATCTGGCAGGACGCCAAAGCCGAGGACGACTTCGAGATGTTCGCCCCCCGGCTGGAGACGCTGAAGGACCTCTCGAACCGCCGGGCCAACCACATCAGCCCCGACCAGCCCACCTACGAGGTGCTCTACGAGGACGGCGAGCCGTACCTCCCGCTTTCCCGGACCGAGGAGATATTCGACCGGCTGAAGGCGGAACTCGTCCCGCTCATCGACGAAATCACCGAGCGCGGCGACGAACTCGCGTCGCCGTTCGCCGGCGGCGAGTACCCCGAGGAGAACCAGGAGGCGCTCTCGGAGGC
>JBDGQC010000087.1:0-4176 GCA_042219375.1 Halolamina sp.
CTCCTCGAGTACGAGTTCGACGTCGACTTCGGGCGTGTTCCACGCGGACGCACGGCCGAAGGCGCGGGGTTTGCGCCCCTCGCTCTCGCCGACCTTGTGGGCGGCGACGTGCCGGATCTCCATGGCTTCGCCGTCGAAGCCCTGGTGGTCGGCGTTGTTGATGGCGTTCCCGAGCAGGTCGAGGAACGCTTCGCTCGCCTTCTCCGGGAACCGGCCCGCGTCCCAGCCCTCGATGTCCGAACGGTGTCCGACACCGGAGTTGTGGGACCTGAAGGGGACCGAGCGGTCGCCAGCGATTACCTCTTCGAGGTAGTCGATGGCGTCGCCGGCGGTCATCCCCTTTATCTCACGGGCGATGGCCTTGCTGTGCTTGTGGCTCATGTGACGCTCCCGAAGCATGGCTTTCGCCGTCTTCTCCGGGTCGACGTCGACGCTGTAACTGATTCCCATGGTTTACTTGAGGGGCACGAACTTCGAGGACCGGGTCGCCCCGATGCCGGCCTGGCCGTGTTCGACCGACGTCCGGGTGAGCTGGAACTCGCCGAGGTAGTGCCCGATCATCTCGGGTTCGACCTCGACGCGCTCGAAGCTCTGGCCGTTGTAGACGGCGAAGGTCAGCCCGACGAACTCGGGCAGGATGACCATGTCACGCAGGTGCGTGCGCAGCGGGTCGTTCGCCGTCTCCTCCTCGGTCGCCTCACGGGCCTCTTCGAGGAGCTTCTCCTGTTCGACCGACAGGCCCCGTTCGATGGTTCGCCGCTGGCGTGCGGGGAGCAGTTCCGCGACTTCCTCCAGGCTCATGTCCTGCAGCTCGTCGAGCGTGTAGCCGCGGTAGGTGAACTCACCTTCGCGGCCGGTCTGGTATTCCGAACTCATTCCTGACCACCTTTGCCGCCGCGACCGGTGCGTCGCGACGCGATGTCACCGACCTTGCGGCCGGGAGGCGTGTCCCGGGAGACGCTCTTCGGTTTCCCGGGGTGCTGGCGGCCGCCGCCACCGAAGGGGTGGTCGACGGCGTTCATCGCCACACCACGAACGTTCGGCCACTTCGTCCCGCGGGCCTTCATCTTGTGATGTTTGTTGCCCGCCTTGACCATCGGCTTCTCCGTCCGGCCGCCGCCGGCCACCGTCCCGATGGTGGCCCGGGCGTCGGGCGAGAGCCGCCGCACTTCCCCGGAGGGAAGCTGGACGACCGCGGCGTTGCGGTCGTGGGTCATCAGCGTGGCGTTGACGCCGGACGCGCGGGCGAACTTCCCGCCGTCGCCGGCCTGCCGCTCGACGTTACAGATGGGGACGCCCTCGGGAATCTCCGCGAGCGGGAGCGTGTTCCCGACGGCTATCTCCGCGGAGACGCCGACCTGCAGTTCGTCGCCGACGCCCACGCCCTCGGGGGCGAGGACGAGGCGCTGGTCGCCGTCCTCGAACTCGACCGCGGCCACAGGCGCGCTGCGGGCGGGGTCGTGTTCGATGTCGACGACGGTGCCGGCGATGACGTCGACCTCCTCGACGCTACGGTGGTCGAGGTCGGCCTTGTACCGGTGGGAGGGCGCACGGAACGTGGGGCTGCCGCGGCCACGTCGCTGGCCCTGGATTCGTCGTCCCATGTTCAGAACACCCCGATACGGGAGGCGACTTCCTGGGCGTCGTCCTCCTCGCTCAGCTTCACGATGGCTTTCTTGGTGCCGTCCATGGTCATCTGGGTGTTGACGCTCTCGACGCCGACGTCGAACTGGTCCTGGACCGCGTCACGGATTTCGGGCTTGGTAGCCCCGTCGTCGACGATGAACTGGAGCTTGTTCTCGAAGTCCATGTCGTCCATCGCCTTCTCGGTGACGTGGGGGTGGTGGATGATACCGCTCATCGGTCAGCCACCTCCTCGACTGCGCTCTCGGTCCAGACGGTGAGTCGACCCGGGAGCGTCCCGGGTGCGAGGTCCTCCGTGTTGACGCCGGCCGCGGTGGCGACGTCGGCGCCCGCGAGGTTGCGGGCGGCCTTGGAGGGCTCCTCGCTGGTGACGAAGAGGATGGATTTGGGCTCCTGGTATTTGCGGCCACGGGTCGTCCCCTGGCCGGCACGGACGGAGCGGCCGTCGTCGGCGCGCTCGATGTCGGCGTCGACGCCGAGCTCTTCGAGCAGCGCGACGACTTCCTTCGTCTTCACCAGGTCCTCGAACTCGTCGGAGACGACGAGGGGGAACTCGACGCCGTCGTCGAACGCGTGGCCGCGTTCGGCGACGGTTTCCTCGTCCGCGGTGGCCGCGATGGCCGAGCGGACGGCGAGTTTCCGTTCCTTGTCGTTGACGTCGAGCGACTGGTCTTTCTGTTCTTTCGGCGGGTGGGCGGCGCGCCCACCGACCGTCTGCGGGACGCGCTTGGCGACGCCGTCCTGTCGGGGGACGTGGGCCATCCCACGTCCGGAGCCGAAGGATTCGGCGGGCGTGCGGAGCCCCGCGTACTCATCGGTACCGTAGTCCTGTTTTCGGTTGGCCTGGGCGGCGAGGACGGCGCGCTTGATGAGGTCGGGCCGGAAGTCGGTCGCGAAGACCGACGGAAGGTCGACCTCGTCGCCTGCCTCGCCCTCCAGGGTGTGTACTGTCGCCTGCATAGTTTATCCCTGGTTGGAGTCGGTAGAGACGTAGCGTACCTCGGGGTCGAGGCGTGGCGTCTCGCTGGGGCGGACCGCCGGGCGCAGCCGCAGCAGGCGGCTGTTGGGGCCGGGGACCGAGCCTTTCACCAGCGTGTAGTCGCCGTCGACCTCGCCGTAGTTGACGAAGCCACCGTCGGGGGTGACTTCCTCCTCGCCGAGGTCGATGACGCGCTTGTTGAGTTCGGTTCGCTGGTGGTAGCCGGTCTGGCCCTGCTGGGGGACCGTCGAGCGGACCCGCGATGGGTTCCACGGGCCGAGGTTGCCGATGCGTCGGCGCCAGCCCTGGCGGGCGTGTTTGCCCTTCCGCTTCTGGACGCCCCAGCGCTTGACGGGGCCCTGGGTCCCCTTGCCCTTGGTGATGCCCGCGACGTCGGCGAATTCGCCGGCGCGGAACACGTCGGTGGCGTTGTGTTCGCCGCCGTCCTCGATGAGGTCGGTGGCGAACTCGAAGCGGTCCTCGATGGAACCGCCGCCGACGCGCGTCTCCATCACGTCGGGTTCGTCCTTGGGGACGCTGGATAGGTCGCCGGGGACCGTGTGCGTGATGACGCGGATGTCGCCGAGCCGACCCTGGTTTAGGGCCTCGCGAATCTCGGCTTCCGCGGCATCTGCGTCGTGGTCCTCCGGGAGTGAGAGCGCCCGGCCGAGGTCCTCGTGGAGCTCGTCGCTCCAGACCTCGGTCAGTGGACGCTGCCCGTACGGCGTGTCTTCGTAGGCTCGCAGGGCAACCGCCCGCATCGGTGGCGTCTCGATGACGGTCACCGGGACGGTTTCCTCCTGCCCCTCACGGGGCGAGTTCGGCTCGTCGTTGATCATGACGACGTGGGACATGCCTGCCTTGTAGCCGGCAAAGCCCTGAAGGGCCGGTTGCCCATCGGCGTCTGGCCAGGAGTTGAACCGCGGGACTTCGCTAGCCGCGCGGCTCCGCGGGCCAAAGCCCAGCGAGCCTTTTCGTGGTCTGTGTGATTGTGGCATTGCTGTATCACTCCAGCGTGAGCGGAGCGAGGGTGGCGAACATCGCTTCCTCCGTTCGCACGACCTCGCTCCCCTGGTTTGGGACCGTGTTGAGCCAAAGGTCGAACCCGTCTTCCGGGCCGCCTACAGCTTCGGTGTCGCCATCCCCGCCGCCGACCGCTTCACGGTCGACGCCGAGAATCGCCGGCAGTCCGCGTCCGGGTGCCCCGAACGCGATGGTGGTGCCCTCCCGTACCCGGCCGGTGAGTTCGCCGAGTTTCGCCACGGTCAGTTGCTGACCGTAGCGTGACGCGGCGATACGAACACCGGCATCGGGTCGAGACAGCACCGTAGAGATGGCCGCGCGCTCGACCTGGTACCCCGGTGGGGACTGGTCGACTAGCTTGGCGCGGACCGGTCTTCGCGAAGAGACCCTGACGGTGACGCGCTCTCCTTCCTCGGCCTCCATATCGGAGGGAACGGGGAGGGAGATCGGGTGTTGCAGTCCGCAATTGACCCGGACGCGCCCATCAGATCCGACCTCGGTCACGATTCCCTGTCTTAACGACCCCGAAC
>JBDGQC010000063.1:0-1925 GCA_042219375.1 Halolamina sp.
CCCATGGTTCGTGACGCGACGTGGCGGCGGGGCGTGCTCGCCGGCGCGTGGACGATGATGCTGTTCGCGGCGGCCGTCCAGATAATGCCCGCGAGCGTTCTCCCGCTGGTGATGGACGACCTCGCGGTCGGGCCGGGCCGTGCGGGGTGGCTGGTGTCGGCGAGCCTCATCACGCCCGCGCTGTTGAGCCTCTTCGTCGGGGTGGCGCTCGACCGTTTCGCGAGCTTTCGGGTCGTCATGGCCGGGACGCTCGTCCTCGTCGTCGCCAACGTCTGGGGGTGGTGGGCGGCCCTCGCGGGCGATTTCGTCTCGCTCGTCGTCACCCGCCTGCTCGCGGGGGCGGCCATCGCGACGCTGTGGAACGCCGGCGCGACTGTGGTCGGCGGCGTCTTCACCGGCAAGCGCGCCGCGACGGCGATGGGCGTCTTCACGACGGCCCCGCCCCTCGGCTACGCCATCGGCCAGTTCGTCCCGCCGTTCGTCGCCGAGGCGGGCGGCTGGGAGCTCAACTTCCTCGTCTTCGCCGTGCTCTCGCTGCTGGCCTTCCTCGCCTACGCGCTCGTGGGCGGGCGCAACGCGGCGGGGACGCCCGAGGAACGGCCCACCCGGGCGGAGTTCCGCGCTGTCTTCACCTCCCGGACCGTCTGGGTCGTCGCGCTGATGTCTTTCGTCGGCTACTCGCTCCACCTGTTCTTCAACTCGTGGATGCCGACCTACCTCTCGGAGGAGTTCGGGATGGCACTGACCGCCTCGGGGGCGCTCGCGGCGCTGTTTCCGGCGATGGGCGTGCTCTCGCGGCTCTCTGGCGGCTGGCTCTCCGACCGGGTGTTCGCCCGCCGGCGCAAACCCATCCCCCTGCTCGCCTTCGGCGTCTCCGCGCCCCTCGTCGTCCTCGTCTCGATGGCGTCGACGACGCTCGCGCTCGTCGCGCTGCTCGCTCTCTCGGGGTATTTCATCCAGCTCTCCATCGGCCTCTTCTACACCTACGTCCGCGAACTCGTCGACGACCGCGTCGCCGGGTCGGCGGTCGCGGTGCTCTCGACGGCCTCGTTCGTCGGGGCCTCCTCCTCGCCGGTCATCGCCGCGGCGCTGTTCACGCGGACGGGGACGTTCGCCGCCTCGTTCGGCTACGCCGCCGCGCTCGCGCTCGCCGGGTTCGCGCTCGCGCTGTTCGCCCCGGAACCGGCACGCGGCAACGCTTAACCGGCGGCCAGGCGTGGCCCGCTCATGCCCACGCTCGACCACGAGCGCCTGACCGACGCCTGTGTGGCCGCGAACGCCGACGAGCGGTTCCGCTGGCTCGCCCGCGGACTGGACGCGGACCTGCTGGTCGCCGCCGGCGAGGACGAGTTCCGCATCGAGGCGCGGGACGGAACCCTGGACGAACCGACCGAAGCGGGCGAGTTCCCGTCGTTCGACCTCCGCATCGGCGCGCCCGGGGAGACCTGGGAACGACTCCTCTCGGCGTCGCCGTCCCCGCTCTATCACGACCTCGTGGCCGCCTGGCTCCAGGGCGACCTCGAAATCGAGGGCGACGTCGCGCTCGCGCTCCGCTACGTCGGCGCGCTCCGTCGCCTGGTGGCGCTGCTCTCCGAACACGAACGGCCGACCGGCGACCCCGCCACCCGACCGCACGGGACGGTGGAATCCCCGGAGGGGAGATACGTGTGGGTCGAACAGGGCGGGCGCTCCCACCGGCTCTACTACGAACGGGCCGGGGAGGGCGACGTGCCGCTGGTCTGCCTGCACACCGCGGGCGCGGATTCCCGCCAGTGGCGCCACCTGCTGGCCGACGACCGCGCACGCGAGCGGTTCACCCTCTACGCGTTCGACATGCCCTCCCACGGCCGGTCGTTCCCGCCCATGGACGCCGGCGCGCGGTGGCGCGGCGGCTACGAACTCACGACCGACCGCTACCGCGACCT
>JBDGQC010000063.1:2025-4016 GCA_042219375.1 Halolamina sp.
GTATCTCCTCCCCGCGCTCGAAGCCGTCGGCGAGGGATAGGAGTTTAGGTGGTGGCCTCCGGGTCGTGGGGTATGACAACGCGAATCGGGTATATCGGCGTCGACCACCACCACCGCGACCCCTATCTCCAGATAGCCGGGCAACTGCCCGTGGAACTCACCGCCGTCTGCGAACCGGGCAAGGAGTACGAACCCGCGGACGTCCAGCCGATGTCCGACCGCCCCGACGAGATAACCTCCGAGGGCGCCGACCTCACGGCGGTCCTCTCGGGCGTCGAGACGTACGCCGACCCGCACCGGTTGCTTCGGGAGGGCGACGTCGACGCCGTCTGGATAACCTACGCCAACGACGAGGTCCCCGGCATCATCGAGACGGCCGTCGAGGCTGGCGTGGACGTCCTCTCGGAGAAACCCCTCGCACGCACGGCCGACGACCTGGAACCGGTCGTCGACCGCGCGGCGGACGCGGGCGTGACCGTAGGCGCGACCTACTTCTACCGCTGGAACCCCGTCGCCCAGGAGTTGCGCTCGATGGTCTCGGAGGGGGCGTTCGGCGACGTCTGGTCGGTCGACGGCCGCTACATCGCGAGCAAACTCGACTACCGTGACACGGACCACTACATCTACCGGGCCGACCGGAGTCGCGGCGGCGCCCTCCAGTGGGTCGGCCTCCACTGGGTGGACCTCTTCATGTACGTCCTCGACGAGCCCATCGTCCGGGTCAGCGCCCAGCAGGCGATGGCCGACCACGACGCCATCGACGAGGGGCTCACCATGCAGTTCGAGACCGAATCGGGCATCATGGGCACGTTCCAGACCGGCTACTACCTGGGGCGGCTGGGCAAGGACACCCGGTTCGGAATCTACGGCGACAGGCTGACCGGCGATTCGCCGGTTCACGACGACGCGCGCGCCGGCGGGGGCGGACAGGTGCCGCTGGAACTCCACTCGGACCACCCCGACTGGGGCGGCGCGCCGGGGCGCACGCTCGATTTCGAGTTCGGCTACGACCGGTTCCCCGCGTGGGGCGATTACGTCCTCGACTTCTTCGGCGACTACTTCGCCGGCCTCGGTTCGGGGGAGGTGCCCGCGGACGGTCAAGATGCCCTCCGCGTCCTCCGCGTTCTGGATGCCGCCTACGAGGCCGCCGAGACGGGGGAGTGGGTGTCGGTGTAGGGTGCAACGCATATAAGCGGCAACCGCGTTCGAGTAGGTATGCTCGAACGGAGTTTCATCCCGGTCAGGGGCGTGGGTGAGAAGACGGAGCGAAAGCTCTGGGACGCGGGGGTCACCCACTGGGACGAGTTCACCGGCGAGGCGGTCGGTCCGACGACGGCCGAGCGCATCGAGGCGTTCATCGACGAGGCCAGGGACCACCTCTCGGCGGGCAACTCGGGCTTCTTCGGCGAGGCGCTTCCCAGCAACAGCCGCTGGCGGCTCTACGATAACTTCCGCGAGGAGGCCTGCTTCTTCGACATCGAGACCACGGGCCTCGACAAGCGCGCCCACGACGTGACGACCGTCAGTTTCCACCGTGGCGAGGAGACGACCACCCTCGTCCAGGGCCGTGACCTCACTGCCCGGCGTATCCGCGAGCAGTTCGCCGACGCCTCGGTGCTCGTGACGTTCAACGGCGCCCGCTTCGACGTCCCCTTCCTCGAACACTCCTTCGACCTCTCCGTGGAGACGCCACACATCGACCTCATGTACCCCTGCAAGTCGCTGGGGCTTGATGGGGGGCTCAAGCAGGTCGAGAAGGACATCGGCATCGAGCGCGAGAAGCCCGACATCTCCGGTCGGGACGCCGTCCGCCTCTGGCACGAGTACGAGCGGGGCGACGAGCGTTCCCTGGAGACGCTGGTGGAGTACAACCGCGACGACGCCCGGAACCTCAAGCCGCTGATGGACCGCGTGGCCGCCGACATGGAGGCCCGCGTGTTCGGCGAGTGGTAGCGCGGAGTTCGAAGCCCTTTTGCGCGCCGGTAGCGAAT
>JBDGQC010000132.1:0-3945 GCA_042219375.1 Halolamina sp.
TTCGTCGACGCCGGCATCCCCGCCGGGCCGGTGCAGGAGGTTGACGACGCCCTCCACAACGAACAGACCGAAGCCCGCGGCGTCATGACGACCATCGAGCGCGACGGCCAGGAGATTCCGGTCATTGAGCACCCGCTCAACTACGAGAACGCCGAGAGCGGCTTCGAGTCGCCGCCGCCGGAGCTGGGCGAGCACAACGAGGCGGTGTTCGCCGAGTTGGGTGTCGACGCAGAACGGCTACAGGAGATGCGCGAGGCCGGCGCGTTCGGCGGGGAGGAGTAGTTCGCGTTCAGTAGTTGAAGTTCGTCGCGATGCCGGCGTCGGCGAGGGCCGCTTCGATTCGCTCGTCGCTTGTGGAGCCCTCCAGGTAGAGTTCGCACCGGTCGAGACTGCGATTCAGGGTTTCGGCGTCGATGCCGGTCGCCTCGGCCACCTCCTCGACCGATTCGCCTTCAGATATCCGGCGGAGCCCGGCGCGAATCTCTCGGAACGTGTCCGGTTCGACGACGAGGCGTCCGGTTTCGTCGTCGACCACGAACCCGGGCGGGGACGCGCCTTCCCAAGGACCGAAGTTCGTGCGCTCGACGTCGAGCATGTCGATACGCGTGTAGTACGGCCCGCCGAGTCGACCGACTGTATCGACTTCTTCCATGGCGACGACGCCGTCGGTCGTAAGCCGTTCGTCGACGTAGATGTGTTCGACGGAGCCGAAGACGACGAGGTTGTCGTGGACCGCTTTTGTGTCATAGAGCGTGCATTCGAGACAGGCGGCCGCTCCGGCCACGCGCGGAGCGTCGACGGCCTCCGCGTCCGCGCGCTCCAGGCCGACGAAATCGAACTCGCTCACTTCGAGGGGCGCGCTGGTCGCGTCCATCGGTTCCGCGAGGTCTTCGGTAACGAGGTTGACAACGAACTCCCCCGTCTCGACGGCCATCCGTCCGGCGTCTTTCGGCTCGCCGTCGTCGGTACTTCCGGAGAACATGACCACAGGTGGCGAGGTGCTGACGACGTTGAAGTAACTGTAGGGCGCGAGGTTGTCCCGCTCGTCGTCTTGGGTGCTGATCCAGCCGATAGGGCGGGGCGAGACGAGCGTCGTGATGATTCGGTGCATCGAATCCTGATGCGCCGCGGGGTCAAGTTCCATCGTCTACGGGTTCACGCAAGCGGATAAAACAACAACCCAAGCGGAAATCCTGGTGCGTACCGCTACTGACGGCAGTTCCGACAGAACAGCCATTCGACCGGTTTTTGAACTGCTCCATTTCACTACCTATCGCAACCGTACCGGTCACGAGCCGCGAACGAAAAAAACCGTGGCGCGGGCGCTTACTCCATCCGGCTCCTGGGGTCCAGGATGTCCCGCAGGCCGTCGCCGATGAGGTTGAACCCCATGACGGTGATGAAGATGAACAGCCCGGGGAACACCGAGTACCACCAGTAGGTGGGCATGAACTCCCGGCCGCGGGCGACCATCAGCCCCCACTCCGGCGTCGGCGGCGACGCCCCGATTCCGATGAACGAGAGCGACGCCGCGACCAGAATCACCCAGCCCATGTCCATCGTCGCCTGGACGAGCAAGCTGGTGAGGCTGTTGGGCAGGAGATGGACGAACATCACGCGGATTTTGCCGGCGCCCAACCCCTCGACGGCTTCGACGTACTCCGCGGATTTGGCCTCCTTGACCTCCGAGCGGAGCAGTCTGACGTACCACGGCCACCACGTAACCACGAGCGCGAGCATCACGTTCCGCAGACTCGGGCCGAGCGCGCCCGCGACAGCGACCGGGAGTATCAATCTGGGAACCGAGACGAACACGTCCGTGACGCGCATGACCAGCATCTCCACCCGGCCGCCGATGTAGCCCGCGGCCAGGCCGAGCGGGATGCCGATGGCCAGCGCCGCACCGACGACGGAGACGGCGATTTTCACGGAGATGCGCGCCCCGAACAGCACGCGGGAGAAGATGTCCCGGCCCAGCCGGTCGGTGCCGAACAGGTGCTCCGAGGAGGGCGGTTGGAGCGACTGCTGGAAGTTCGTCACCGACTGGGTGTGGCCCGGGTACGGGGCGATGACCGGCGCGAGCAGGCCGAGCAGCGCGATGAACAGCACCATCCCGATACCGACGACGGTGAGGCGGTTCTTCCCGAGGATGTAGACCGCCTGCGAGACGGCCTCGACGACGCCGCGGTGACGGTCGAGGAAGGACTCGGATTCGGCCGCCATCACTCGCCCACCTCGATTTCGGGGTCGACGTAGGTGTGGGTCACGTCCACGATGAAGTTCACGATGAGGTAGCCCAGCGCGAACACGACGGTCACGCCGAGAATGCCGTTGAAGTCCGAGGAGATGACGGCGTTGTAGAGAAACAGCCCCAGCCCCCGGATGTTGAACACGATTTCGATGACCACCGAGCCACCGAGCAGCAGGCCGTAGGAGAGGCCGACGGCGGTGATTGTCGGCATGATGGCGTTGCGCAGCGCGTGACGCAACAGCACGATGCGCGCCCGGAAGCCATGGGCCCGGGACCACTCGATGTAGTCGGTGTTGAGCGTCTCGATCATCGACGAGCGCATGATGCGGGTGGTCTGGGCCAGCGTCCCCAGCGAAAGCACGACGGCGGGGAGTGCGAGATGCTCGACGGCGCCGAAGAAGCCGGCCGGGTAGCCCGCGAGGAGCGTGTCAATCAGATACAGCCCGGTCACGTCGATTGGTTTTGCGAGGTTGTCCGGGAAGCGCCCGCCGGAGGGCAGCCATCCGAGGTAGGAGTAAAACAGCAGTTGCGCGAGGATGGCCATCCAGAACTGCGGCACCGAGACGCCGCTGATGGCGACGAAGCGGGAACCGTGGTCGACCACCTCGTCCTTGTAGACCGCCGAGGCGATACCCAGCGGGATGCCGATGGTGACGGCGATGAGCACCGCCGTCGTCGTCAGTTCGAACGTCGCCGGGAACCGCTGGGCGAGTTCGACCGAGACGGGCCGCTGTGTCGCGACCGACTGGCCGATGCGCTGGTGGACCAGCAGGTCGTACAGGAAATCGATGTACTGCTCGTGGAGCGGGTCGTTCAGCCCGTAGGACTCCCTGATGCGCTGAATCTGTTCCTCGGTCGCCTTCGCGCCCGCGATGACCGCCGCCGGGTTCCCAGGCACGACCCGGGAGAGCAGGAAGACGAGCGTGAGGATGCCCCAGAACGTCACCGCCATCGCTGTGAGCCGCCGGACGAGGTAGGTTCTGAACTCCATCGAGGCGTGTCAGTTGTCCTTGTGAATCTGGTGAGCGGGGACGTAGTTGAACTCACCCGGCGTGTAGCGGAGGTCCTCGACGTCCGAGTTGTACGCCCGGACGTACTTGTTCTGGAACAGCCAGATGATGGGCACCTCGTCCAGGAGTATCTCCTGCATCTTCGTGTAGAGCTCCTCCCGTTCGGCCCGGTCGCCGCTGCTGCGGGCCTTCTCGAACATCTTGTCGTACTCCTCGTTCTCGTAGTAGGCCGTGTTCCAGCCGTCCGGCGGCCAGTAGTCCGACCAGTAGCGGATGGCCGGCCCGTTCGGGTCCGCGTAGTCCGGCCAGCCGTTGTACATCAGCAGGTCCGGCATGGACTCGGCGTCGACCAACTGGTCGTAGAGGTTCGACCACGGGATGTCCTCGTGGTCGACGGTAACGCCGATTTCCTCGAAGTTGGCGACGAGGGCTTCGCCGACCTTGTCGTTCTCCGACCCCTTGATGGAGCGGAACTTCAGTTCCCGGCCGTCGTAGTCGGTCTTCTCCAGGAACGAGCGGGCCTTCTCCAGGTCGCGGCTGTACTGGCCGTCGGTGACGCGGGGCCAGATACCCTCCGCCCACGGCGTTCCCCAGGGGATGCCGGTGTTGACCAGGTCCTTCGCGATGCTCTCGTAGTCGGCGGCGTAGGCCAGCGCCTTCCGGAAGTTCACGTCGCTGGTCGGC
>JBDGQC010000166.1:0-3936 GCA_042219375.1 Halolamina sp.
CCGACCTCGTCGAACATCTCGGCGATGATCTGGCCACACCACGGCGTCTGTTCGGCGGGCTTCCAGACGACGGTGTTGCCCTCGACCAGCGAGACGGCCATGTGCCAGAACGGGATGGCGACCGGGAAGTTCCACGGCGTGATGCAGCCAATGACGCCCCGGGGCTTGCGCCGCATGTACGCGTCCTTCGCCGGGATTTCCGACGGAACCACGTCGCCTTTCGGGTGGCGTGCGTCGGCGGCGGCCCACTCGACCATGTGCCAGGCCTCGGTCACGTCGGCTTTCCCCTCGGAAATCTCCTTGCCGCACTCCTTGGAGACGATTTCGCCCAGTTCCTCGTGGCGGTCACGCAGTTCGTGGTAGATGTCCCAGAGGTACTCCGCGCGGTCGATATGGGAGAGTTCCCGCCACTCCTCGAAGGCGTCCTCGGCGACCGAAAGCGCCTCGTCCACGTCGTCCTCGGTGCCGCGCCGGAACGTGCCGAGTTCCTCGCCGGTCGCTGGGTTCTCGCTCGTAAACGTCTCGTCGCCGGTTCCGTCGGTCCACTCGCCGTCGATGTAGTGTCGGTAGGTTTCGTCGGCGCTCATACGGGTGGTGATGGGGCCGAGCGGTACAAAAAGGATACCGGTCAGCCGTCGGGGGAAACCCACCCATGCTTGCCTCTACCGGCGGCCCCGCCCGACCTGTTCGGCGTGTTTCTCCAGTTCGCCTTTCAGCCCGGCCGCGTCGAAAGTGTGGTCCGGCCGGATGCTCACGAAATCGATGAACTCCCGGGCCGCGAGCAAGTCGTCGGTGCCGTAGGCGTTCGCCGCCGCGGCGACGGCCTCGCGCGCCCCGATGTCCGGTTCCAGGGCTGCGAGCGCACACGCGAGGTCGTACGAGCGGGCCGAGGCCATCGACGCCTCGGGGCTGTGGTCGTCGCCGCGGACGTTGGTGGCGTCGATGAAGTAGACCTCCCCGTCGACCACCAGGACGTTCTCGGCCCGCAGGTCGCCGTGGGCCAGGCCGTGCTCGTGCATCCGCTTGAGCGCCACGAACACGTCGGCTGCGTGTCGGCGCTCGGCCTCGGGGTCGAGGTCGCCCAGCGAGTCGAACTCCGGGAGGAACTCCATCACCAGTACCCCGAGGTCGTTTATTTCCAGCGCCTCGATGGGTTCGGGCGCGTTCACCCCGATCTCCCGGAGGCGCTCGGTCGCCTCCAGTTCGTGCTGGGCCATCTGGTAGGGCGTCCCGAAGTGGCCGAAAAACCCCTCCGTCCCGGAGGAGAAGGCGCCGAGGTTCCGGGTCGTGGTAAACAGCGCGTGAACCAGCGAGTTCTGCTCGGTCACTACCTTGACGAAGTATTCGTCGTCGATGACCATCGGCGTCGAGAGCCAGTTATCGGCCTCCAGAAACCGGACGTGGACCTGCTCGCGGCCGTAGCGCTCGGCCAGTTCGCGGACGATGGACTCGAGCCGCGACCACTCCAGGCGGCCGCGGACGAGCTTCCGCAGTTCCATTAGGCGTCTGTAGGCGGTCAGCGGGTATAAACGGCGGTGGCCGACCGCGTGGTTCCGCTGACGCCGACGGTCACTTCTCCCGCCACCCTTAATCCCGGCCATCCCGAACCCAGCGCCATGATTTCGAGCCGACGCATGGCCGCCGTCGACCGGAACGCGGCAGCCCTCGGCGTTCCATTACGCGTCCTGATGGAGTCCTCGGGCAACGTAGTTGCGCGACACGTTCGCGAACTCACCGACCCCGGCGACGCCGTCGCCCTCGTCGCCGGGCGCGGGAACAACGGCGGCGACGCGTTCGCCGCGGCGCGTTTTCTCGACGACCGCGACCTAACAATTCACCTCCTCGGCCGGCCCGAAAGCATCACCACCGACATCGCGCGGGCGAACTGGGACGCGCTCGAAGCCGGCGAGTACGATACCCGCGTCGTCGCCGACTCCGCGGCGTTCGAACTTCCCGACCCGGACCTCGTGGTCGACGCGATGCTCGGGACGGGCATCACCGGCGCACTTCGAGAACCAGAAGCAACCGTCGCCCGAGCGATAAACGCGGCGGACGCGCCCGTGCTTGCCGTGGACGTACCCTCCGGCGTCGATGCCGATACAGGCGAGTCGGCGGGCGTCGCCGTCGAAGCTGACCACATCATCACGTTTCACGACGACAAACCCGGGCTCGACGCGCACGAGGACGTGTCTGTCGCCGACATTGGGATTCCCGACGCTGCCGAAACCGTCGTCGGCCCCGGCGACGTGGCGGTGCTCGGCGAGGGCGGAAGCCCGAGCGAAGCGAACGGCCGGGTGTTCGTCATCGGCGGTGGCCCCTACACCGGCGCGCCGGCGCTCGCGGCGGGCGCGGCGCTCTCGGCCGGCGCGGACCTCGCCTTTCTGGCCTGCCCGGAGTCGGTGTTCGACCCCGTGGCGGGCTACTCTGCGGACCTCATCGTTCAGCCGTACGCGAGCGACAGTCCCGAAGCGGCGCGGCGGGACACGGTTGAGACGGACCACCTGACACCCGCGCACGTCCCTGACCTGCTCGACACCGCCCACCACCACGACGACACCGTGGTGCTCGGGCCCGGTCTGGGCCGCCACGCAGAAACCCGGAAGGCGGCCAAACAGTTCCTCGACGGGTTTGAGGGCCGCGCCGTCGTCGACGCCGACGCGCTCCCGTTAGTGCCCGAGGTCGAGACGGCGGCGACGCTGGTGCTGACGCCGAACCGCTCGGAGCTGGTGGAACTGGGCGGACCGGACGTGGCCGACCCCGGGGCGGCCGCCGACGAGGTTGCGGACCTCGCCGTGAACCTCGGCCACGTCGTCCTGGCGAAGGGGGAAACGGACGTGATTTCCGACGGCGAGCGAACCCGGCGATGCCGTGCGGGCACGGCGGGAATGACCGTCGGCGGCACGGGTGACACGCTCGCCGGCATCGCTGCGGCGCTGCTGGACCGCGACGACCCGTTCGAGGCCGCCTGCGCCGCGACGTACGTCAACGGTCGTGCGGCCGAACTGCTCGACCGGGGCAGGGGCCTCCGTGCGACGGAACTCCAAGAGACCATCCCGACGGCGCTCCAAGGAGGGACTGATGACTGAGAACCCCGACGCTGGCGACGAACTCACCCACACCACCGAGGAGGGCGACATGCAGATGGTCGACGTGGGCGACAAGCCCGATACGGGACGGCGCGCCGTCGCGCGCGGCGAAATCAACCTGACTGAATCAACCATCGACGCCGTCCGCGCGGACGACGTTGGCAAGGGCGACGTGCTCGCGACCGCCCGCGTGGGCGCGGTCCAGGCGGTCAAACACACCTGGGAGACCATTCCGATGTGCCACCAGATTCCGATCACGAACGTCGAAACCGAGTTCGCCGTCGCGGACGACCGCATCACGCTGGAAGTCGCCGTCGAGACGACCGGCAAAACCGGTTGCGAGATGGAGGCCCTAGAAGGCGTGACGACCGGGCTGAACGTCGTTTGGGATATGGTAAAGGCCGCGGAGAAGGAGGTCGTGGAAGCCGACCCTGACGTCGAGGCCAGCGGCTATCCCGGGACGAAAATCACGGATGTCGAAGTTGTCAGCAAGGAGAAACGGTCGCTGGAGTAGTCGGTCGGTTCACGGGCCGTGGGTCGACATCAGCGACAGTCGCGACCGTGCAGTTCCCCCTGCAGATGGGACGCCGGCTGCTGGTCGAGGGGCCGCCCGGGAGCGGAAAGACGGAACCGGGCAAGACCCTCGTCGAGGGGTTCGACACCGAACTGATCATTAGTGTTACGAGGGGCTCACCGCGGAGAACGCCCTCTACGAGTGGAACTACACCAAACAACTGCTGGCCGTATAGGCGGGGGAAGGGGACCGTCGCGGACGGCGTCTCGTTCGCGGAGGGAGCGTTCGACGCGCTCTACACCCCTATCGGCCTGGACCTCGGCGGCGGATCGCCGT
>JBDGQC010000121.1:0-3883 GCA_042219375.1 Halolamina sp.
TCTGGGTCCCGTTGTTGTGCTGGGTCCCGCCCATCGCCCACTCGATCTGGACGTTTGGCGCGTTCTCGATGATGAGGTCACCGAGGTGCTGAACCTGCTCCTGGCTGATCCAGGTGATGTCCTCGACGGTTTCGAGGTCGTACTGGTCCAGTTCCTTCTCGACGTCGGGCCAGCCCATCACCCGCTCCTGCAGCATCTCCTCGTCGAGTTCGCTCTCGTCCCGGATGTACTTCATCAGGCCCATCATCAGGGCCACGTCGGTCCCCGGGCGCATCCGGTAGTAGTGGTCGCCCTTCGCGGCGGTCTTGGTGAACCGCGGGTCCACGACCGCGATTTCGCCGCCGCGTTTCTGGCCCTCCAGGATGTGCTGCATCGCAATCGGGTGGGCCTCGGCCGGGTTCTGGCCGATGATGAGGTTGAGGTCGAAGTTCCGGTAGTCGTTGATGGTGTTGGTCATCGCCCCGTACCCCCACGTGTTCGCGAGGCCGGCGACCGTCGTCGAGTGACAGATCCGCGCCTGGTGGTCGACGTTGTTGGTGCCGAAGAAACTCGCGAGTTTACGGAACCCGTAGGACTCCTCGTTGGAGAAGTGGGCTGACCCCATCCACATCACCGAGTCCGGGCCGTGTTGCTCCCGAATCTCGTCGAGTTCGCCCGCGACCTTTCCGAGCGCCTCGGTCCAGCCAGCCTTCCGCCAGGAGTCGCCGTCCTTGATGAGCGGATGTTTCAGTCGGCGCTCGGAGTGTTCGCTGCCGTAGATGGCCGCGCCTTTCGAACAGAGCGAGCCGTTGTTGATGGGGTTTTCGAACCACGGCTCCTGGCCGACGAACGCGTTGCCCTTGCGCTCGGCGCGGAACCCGCATCCGACGGCACAGAAGTTACAGACTGTTTTACTGAGTTCACCCTCGTCGTCCGTTCCGTCTGCCTCCCCCTCACCTGCCGCGAGCGCCTGTCCGGCGCCGCCGCCCCCGAGCGCCACCGCGCCCGCGAGCGCGCTGGCTTTCAGGAACGACCTGCGGTCGAGGTCGAGGGAGACTGGTTCTGAGCTCATGTGTTGGATCCTTATCACGCCTCCGGCTGCTGGCGCTTTATAATTCTCACCCTCGAAGCCGTCTACCTTGAATCCATCGCCGCCGTCACGTAAATTTTGTGGCCGGCCTAAACCATTGCAATCGGACACACGCCGTGGTCGGAAGCCCTTTGCCGCTGCTGAGTCTGGTAGGTACCAATGAAGGTAGGCGCGTTCGTCTGTGACTGTGGTGCCCCGGAAGCCCTCGACGCCGAGGGCGTCCGTGAGGGCGTCGCTGACGAGGATGTGGAAGTCGTCGCCAGCGCCAGCCACCTCTGTGGGGACGGGCTCGGGAAGGCAGCAGCCGTCGTCGACGAGTACGACCTCGACCACGTCGTTGCGACGGCCCCGGATGCGGGCTGTCAGCGGCGTATCCGGTCGATGGCCGAAGGACAAGGACTCCACCCGGATGCGACGGCGTTCGTCGACCATCGCGAGGGCGCGGGTTGGGTCCACGACGCGGCCGCCGCCACCGAAAAGACGAGTCGGCTCATCGACGCCACCGTCGCCGGCCTGCGCGAGGAGTCCCCGTCTCGAACGGTCTCCCGCGACGCCGGGAACCACGTCGTCGTGGTCGGCGACCCCGCCGCCGCTGAATCCTTGGCTGGGCGGGCCGCCAAGAGTGGGACCGGCAATGGTCGGGCGGGCGCCGACGTAACCCTCGTCGCCGACGGCCAGGAGTTCGGTGACGGGGACTACGACTTCGACGACATCACCGTCGAACGCGGCAGCGTCCAGGCCGTCGAGGGACGGTTCGGCGAGTTCGAACTCACCCTCGAAGCCCGGGTCACCGAGGAGTGCATCGGCTGCATGGACTGCGTGAAACTGGGTCCCGACGAGGCGGTGACGAGCTATCCGGTCGATATCGTCCCCGACCCGCCCGACGGTGAGTATCTGGACTGCTGTCCGGTCGACGCCATCGAACCCGAGGGCGTCGAGCGCACCATCAAGGCTGACCAGGTGGTCTACCCCGGCGGCCCGCGGAAGGGGCGGGGTGGCCAACTCGGCTACTTCAGCCACTTCGACGGCGGCGTCGCCGCGGCCGTCGAGAGCCAACTCGGCGGCATCACCAAGCCCCAGCACCTCGACATCGAGATGGACCTGTGTGCCGCTGGTGACTCGGGCGTCGAGGGCTGTACCCGCTGTACGGACGCCTGCCCGCACGAGGCGGTATCCCGTCCGGCGGCTGATGAAGTCGCGTTCGACGAGACGGCCTGCATGGACTGCGGCGCGTGTACCTCCGCCTGCCCGACGGGCGCGGTCCAACTCCGCGAACCCAGTAACGAGCGTCTCGCGCGCGAAGTCGAATCGATGCTCGATGTCGACAGCGGGGGGCGACTCTCGACGTTCTTCGGCGGCGAGGCCGCTATCGAGAGCCCCGTGCTCGCGTTCGTCTGTTCCGAGCGCGCCGAGGACGCCCTGCGAACGTACGGCCGGAGGGCCGGCCGCGGTGAGGACGCCAGCTACGACCCGATTCTCCCCGTGCGCGTGAACTGTACCGACACGGTGGGCGAGGCGCAGGTGCTCCACGCGTTGGCGGCGGGCGCCGATGGCGTGGCTATCGTCGGCTGTGGCGACGCCTGTCTCCACTCCGGCCCCGACCCCAAGCAGGAACTGGTCGACCGGATGAACGTCGCGACTGGCGACCTGGGGCTCGGCCCCCGAACCACGTTCTTCGCGCCGGAGGGCGACGACCCCGATGGTTTCGCGGCGGAACTGGACGCGTTCATCTCCGGGCTGGACCCCTCGCCGCTTCCGACGGGGGAACACGAAGCAACCGGTACCGGCCGCCCTGATTCGGCCCGCGACCCGTTCAGCACGCACGACTGGGCGCTCGAATCCCTTCGGGTGATTCTGAACGAGACTGACCCGGACCGCGACGTGATTCGGGGGCTCGACACGTTCGGCCGAATGGAGGTGTCCGACGACTGTAACCTCACGCCGACGTGTACGACGCTCTGTCCTACCGACGCCATCCAGCGCACGGACGCGGGCGAACTCCAGTTCAGCCACGCCGACTGTGTGAACTGCGAACTCTGTGAGAGCGGCTGTCCCGAGGGTGCCATCACGATGGAAGCCGGCCTCGACCGCTCGCGACTCCCGGAGAACCGCGACGGCGAGGCGTGGGAGCCGGTGTTCGAGGGGGAGATGCTGGAGTGCGTGCGCTGCGGGACGCCTTTCACCAGCGTCGGCTCGATGGAGACGGTCCGCGACGAGGTCGGCGACCTCGTGGAGGGCGTCGCCGGCGATACCGAACACAGCATCTTCGAGTACTGCGACGAGTGTCGTGCGGCGGTGGTATTCCAGGGGGTGGACGATGGACGATAGCGCCGTCTACGAAGCCCGCCTGGAGCTCGTCGACTTCGTCATCGAGGTGTTCCACGACACGCCCGACGCCGACTTCATCGAGCGGCTGCTGACCGGTGAGACGGAAACGCCCGGCGAAGCGGTCAACGAGCACCTCGACACCGGCTTTGCTGAGCTTCGGCGGTTCGTCGAGGAGAACGAGGGCCGCGACCCGACCGTTGTCGAGGAGGAACTCGCGACGGAGTACACCCGCATCATGGTCGGCCCCCGCCCGGACGTGCTCCCCCACGAGACGTTCTACCGCGAGGACACGGAGTTCATCGGCGAGGGGCTGGCGGACGTGGAAGCGAGCTACGGCGCCGCGGGCTGGAGCCCACCGGAGGAGTACGGCGAGGAGAACGACCACATCGCCGTGGAGTTCGCGTTCCTGCGGTACCTCATCGAACGGCAGCGCGCCGGCGCCGAGGAGACGGTGGGCTTCGAGCGGGTGTTCCTCGACGAGCACCT
>JBDGQC010000028.1:0-3879 GCA_042219375.1 Halolamina sp.
CGTTCTTGGGCGCACGGAGATTCAAGAGGTTCCGGGCGTACTCACGGGTATGGCTGGGCCGAACCCGGAGCGCCTGGTCCGGGTCGTCAGGAAGTTCCCGACGCCGCCGGAGGGCGACCAGTTCACCGAGGCCGACGAACTGCTCGACGGCGCCTACAGTAGCATCGCGGATGCGTGGTATCCCGAGCTACAACGGCTCGCGTCGGCGTACGCCGAGGGGGAGTGTCTCCGGGAGGAGGTGCTCGCACACGTCGAAGCGGTCCCCTCGTTCCGACTGACCGATGGGGCCGCACCGCTGACGGCTCGCCGGGACGCGCTCGTGACCGCCGCCGGCGCGCTCGAAGAAATCGCGGCGGTTTCTGAGTGGTACCGCGACGTCCGGGACCTGTTGACCGACGACCCGGCGGAACTCACCCTGTTCGAACGAGTCTTGCACGATTTCGGCTACGTCGTTGCCCACGTTCTGTTCCTCGGCGCCTCCTCGCCGCCTGAGGTTGTCCGACGGCTCCGGCTGGCGTATCAGCTCGTCGGGGTCGACATCGACGAAACAGCGTCCCGCCCCGGCGGCGAGCGCACGACGTTCACCTGCCCGTACCGGAACCTCGACGCCGGCCGGCGCGGGACGCGGTGGGTGTGTCACGAGAAACTGGACCGCGTGGACGACGGCTACGTGACGTATCTCGCGGAACGGGGTATCGACTATCAGCGGCCGCGGGGCTGTCGCGACTCCTGTCAGTGTTACTCCACAGTTGCGTGGGACAGCTCTGAACAGTGGTGGCCGAAAACGCCGCCGGCAGTCGTCAGAGAGGGACGGTGACCCCGACTGACCGACCAACGTCGGCTACGGCCGACCCCGAGCGCACCCGCCACATCCAGGCCAACTACGCCAGGTGGGCCCGGATTTACGACTGGTGTGCGCGGGTGACGGTCCCCGTCGGGGGTGTGCGCTCGGGATGCATCTCGGCGCTCGACCTCGCCCCCGGCGATACGGTCGTCGAGTTCGGCTGTGGCCCCGGCGTCAACCTCTCGCCCCTCCGGGAGCGCGTCGGGCCATCGGGACACGTCGTCGGCGTCGATATCACCGGGCGAATGCTCGACCGAGCGCGTGCGCTCGTCGCCCGCCGCGGCTGGGAGAACGTCTCGCTCGTCCAGGCTGACGCGACGACGGCGCCCATCGCGGCGGCTGACGCCGTCCTCGCCACGTTCGTCACCTCGCTGTTTCCGGACCCCTACACGGTGGTGAGTGAGTGGTGCGGGATAGCGGATACCGTCGTCGTCGCCAACTTCGCCCCTCGCGGGAACCGGGTCGCGAACGCGGCGTTGTGGGGGCTGACGCAGGTGAACGCCGAACTGTTCGACGCGTCGGGCGCCGACGCGCTGGCGCAACTGGAGGAACGAACCAGCGCGTCGCGTCGCGCACTCGCCGACTGCATGGACACGGTTGATTCCGAGCAGTACGTACTCGGGACGATTACGGTGAACGCCGGGAGGAGGTGATGTCGGTATCAGCTCTCCCCATCAGTCGACCGACGGACCAGTAGTAGCGCGGCGACGAGGAGAGCAATGGATGCACCTCCGACCATCGAGCTGTTCGGGAACGGGTCGGTCGGCGTTTCGGATTTCCACTCCGTCGATTGCTCTGTCATCCCGGCCAGCGACTGCGCGGAGTCCGCGGGGAGCAGTTGGCTCCCGCCAGTCCAGTTGGTCAGAAACGCGTAGCAGGACTCGGCACGGCTCTCGTTAACCCCGGCACTTCCAGTCATTTCATACGTCCCAGTCGCGCCAATCTGCCGGGCGGTCGGCCCGAACGACTCGTCCCCGGTCCCGATTCGCTCGGCGTCGTACGGTTGCCACGGCGCGTAGAACTCCCAGACGACCTCGCCCGTCGGCGTCACCTCCAGCAGACGGTGCCCTCGCCGGTCGACGACGAGCGTGTTGCCGTTCGGCAGCCTATCGGCGTCCCGCGGTTCGTTGAGTTCGCCGCCTTCGAGAACCCATGTTTCGGTCCACTCGCCGTCCTCTCTTGCGTATTCGACGACCCGGTCGTTCCGGCTATCGGCGACGAGAACCGTCGGTGTCTCGTTCGCACCGCTCAGGTAGTCCGGGTTGTGTTGTTCAAACAGGGTTTGCAGGCGCTCGTCCTCGCCCAGTCTCCAGCGTATCTCCTTGGTCTCGCGGTCAATTGCGACCACCTGGTCGAAGTTCCGAACTGAGACCATGAACACGCCTGGGCGGATTTGGGCCACATCGTTGTTGTGTGTCCAGTCGTCGCCGTATTCGCCACCACCGCTTCGTGGGAACGCCTCAGGATGCTCCGCGAACCGGTATTCCCAGACGACTTCCTCCCGTGTGCGGTTGTAGACGAAGATGCGGTCGTCCCCGCCCTGGCTCATGTCGTTTATCAGCAGTTCGTCGCCGTTAATCAGGTCCGCGTCGTGGGAGTCGAGCACGTCCTGGAACCGGATCTCGGACACCTGCTCGCCGGTCGTCGAATCGATCTCCTCGACGATGGAGACTCCGGGTTCCGTCGTCGACAGCAGCAGGTTCCCGTTCTGTAGCGTATCGACGTCATAGAGCCACCACCGGCCGTTCGCTGAGCCGTTGTAGATGCCGATTACCTCCCCGTTGGGTCGAATACCGACGAGCATCGCGACGGTCTTGTTACTCCCCCGGGCCCCCTGAATCGACAGTAACGTCGTCCTGCTCGGCTGGTCGGTCACAGTTCCGACACACGGGTTCGGACCGGTCGGAGAATCGGAGCCCTGACTGGACCCCGAAACCGGGCCCGCCGTCGCGAACCCCGAGGCGACGGCACCCGTCGCTAGAACGAGCGCGAGCACCACGCTGAGAGTCACAAGGGAGACAACGACCGTCCGAAAACCGAACTCGCGGTCCATCCGGATAATCAGTTACATATCGGGCGTATAAACTATACCGTTCTCCCGGTCGGCGAGAGATGCCGTTGCGTGGCTACTCCGTCAGATAGCTACTCGCCTGTGGCTCCGTCGGGTCGGTGGGAACCTCCACCAGTCGTGGTTCCTCCGCGTCGTTCGCGTTCGCGACCGCCTCGCGCACCTCGTTGGGGGTCTCCGCACGCGTCGCGATCACGTCCATGGATTCTGCGAGCGCGGCGAAATCAACCGGGGTGTCCGGCCACGCATAGCTGTTTGGTGCCATCCCGTGGTGGCGCTCGGCTCCCTCGCTGATGATGGCGTAGTCGTTGTTGCGAAAGACCACCACCGTTACCGGGAGGCCCTCGCTCGCAGCGGTGTGGAGTTCGTGCAGACACATCATCAGTCCGCCGTCGCCCGTGAGCGCGAGCACGTCGGCGTCCGGGTTCGCCGCCTGCGCGCCAAGCGCCGAGGGAAGGCCCGTCCCCATCGTCGCCCACGACCCGGGGTTGACGTAGGAGCGCGGCCCCATCGCGGGGAAGGTGGCGAGCGTCCAGATGCGGAACCCGCCGGCGTCGGCGGTGACGATTGCCTCGTCAGGGAGGCCCTCCCTGACTGCCCGGAGCGCGCCGGGCGAGGTGAGCGGCGGTTCGCCGTCGACCAGGGTCTCGACGCGGCGCAAAACCGAACGACGGAGGCGCTCGGCAACAGTTTCGGCCTGGTGGTCCAGCGCGGGGAGTTTCTCGGTCAGCGCCGCGAGTGTCAGGCGAGCATCGGCGAGCAGGCCCACCGCAGGGTCGTAGTTCGTGCCCAAATCGTCCGGGTTCAGCGTGACGTGGACGAGCGACTCGGGGACGTCGAGGCTGCGGCCGCGGGTGACGAGTTCGTCGAAATCCGTCCCCACGGCGAGTGCGGCGTCGGCCTGCGCGACGTACTCGTCAATCTCCGGCGTGGTCCCCCCACAGAGCACGCCCGCCGAAAGCGGGTG
>JBDGQC010000161.1:0-3834 GCA_042219375.1 Halolamina sp.
CCGCGCCGCGTTCGAGGAACGCCAGGGTCTCCTTGGGGTGCGGGTGTGGCTCCCAGGGCAGGTGCTCGGTCACCTCGTCGATGTGAGGGGCACCCTGCTTGCAGTACTCGTAGACAGCCAGCGGGTCGACGTACTCCGGCGTCCGTGGCTCCAGTCTGAGCCGTGCGGTTTCGACCGTTTCGGGGAACATACCACCACGATCGGACCGCGGCTGAAAAAGGGTATCTCGGGTATGTGTCTCCGTCCCGTGCCCTAAAACGAGAGGTCGGACGCCGCCGGCCGCTCCCGATTGTGGACCGCCTCACCGGTCGCCGCGTCGAAGATGTGGACCCGATCCGGCGGAAGGCGTGCGTTGAGCGTCGTTTCCGCGACGGCCCGTCCGCCGCGACTGGTCGCGACGAACTCCTCGTCGCGGCCGGGGAAGGAGAGATAGACGTTCTGTTCGTTCCCCATCGGTTCGACCACGTCGACGGTCGCCTCGACCGCGTGCTCGTCGCCGTCGCCGCCGAGGTCAACGTCCTCCGGTCGGATGCCGAGCGTGACCCGGTCGGAGCCGGCGACCGCCTCTGCCTGCGCGTCGGTCAGCGGATACTCCACCCTGTCGCTGACGAGGCAGTCGCCCTCCACGGTCATGTCGAGGAAGTTCATCGACGGCTCGCCGATGAACCCCGCGACGAACCGGTTGGCCGGCTCGTGATAGCAGCCGAGCGGCGTGTCCACCTGCTGGAGTTCCCCGTCGTCCAGGATGGCGATACGGTCGCCCATCGTCATGGCCTCTGTCTGGTCGTGGGTGACGTACACCGTCGTGGTGTCGAGGTCGGCCTGGAGCCGCTTGAGTTCGGTCCGCATCTGCGCGCGGAGCTTCGCGTCCAGGTTCGACAGCGGTTCGTCCATCAGGAACGCGTCCGGTTCGCGCACGATGGCGCGCCCGAGGGCGACCCGCTGCTGCTGACCACCCGAGAGTTCGCCGGGTTGTCGGTCGAGCATCCCCGCGATGCCGAGTTTCTCGGCGGTGGTTTCGACCCGACGGGTGATCTCCTCGTCGTCGAGGTCGGTCGATTCCTCCAGGCCGAAGCGCATGTTCCCCCGAACCGTCATGTGGGGGTAGAGCGCGTAGGACTGGAACACCATCGCGATGCCGCGGTCGGCGGGGCGGCGGCCGGTGATGTCCTCGTCACCCAGCGCGATGCGGCCGCCGGTCACCGACTCCAGGCCCGCGACCATCCGGAGGGTCGTGGATTTTCCACAGCCGGATGGGCCGACGAGAACGAGGAACTCCCCGTCCTCGACCGCGAGCGAGAGGTCGTTGACCGCAACGATGCTGCCGTCGCCGTCGCCGAAGCGCTTCGTGACGCCGTCGAGTGTGAGTTGGGACATGGTTGTTAGGCCTCCGAGGCGACCCCTTTGGCGAACTTCTCGCCGAACAGGATGTAGACCAACAGGGTCGGGATGGCGGCGACGAACGCCCCCGCCATCTGGGTGTTGAACGACTGAATGATGCCGCCCGTGAGTTCATTCACCGCGATAGTCACGACCGCCGCCGGGCCGGAGCCGGAGGGGATGATGACCAGCGCGAACAGCAGGTCGTTCCAGATCTGGGTGAACTGATAGATGAGCGCCACCGCGAACATCGGTTTCGAGAGCGGGTAGATGATGCGCCGGTAGATTGTCGCCGCCGACGCGCCGTCGAGGCGGGCAGCCTCCAGCATCTCGTCGGAGAGATTCTTGTAGTAACTCCGGAACAGCAGCGTCGTGATCGGGATGCCGTAGGCGGTGTGGGTGATGATGAGGTCGAGGATGCTTGAGTAGTGGTTAATCACGGTCGGGAACAGCACGCTGGTGTCCACAATCGACCAGAACCGCGAGAGCGGGATGAGCACCGCCTGGTAGGGGATGAAGATGCCGGCGACGAACAGGACGACGACGCCGACCTGGCCGCGCCAGTTCATCCCCGTCAGGCCGTAGGCCGCGAGGCTGCCGAACAGCGCCGACAGCGCCGCCGCCGGCACCGCGAGCAGCACGCTGTTGAACAGGTGGACGCCGAGCGTGCGGGACGCGATGAGCCACGGTTCGATACTGAAGCCGTCGAGGCCCGGCGGCGCGATGGGGACGGACGTGCGGAACGCCTCGCTGGTCTTGAACGCCGTCATCAGCCCCGCCTCCAACGGCGAGAGGAAGAACGCGAGCAGCGCGCCGAGCACGGTGTAGAGCGCCCACCGCCGGGCCGGGGCGTCCCGCGCGTCGGCCAGCAGGCGGCGCACCCCGTCGAGAGTAGGGAGCCGCCGTCTCATAGCTCACCCCGCCGGTACTCGCTGTAGAGATACGGGCTGACCACCGCCAGCGCCATCAGGAACAGCACGATGGCGATGGCGGAGCCGTACGCCCAGTTGTTGGCGCCGAACGCCTGCCGGTACATCAGCGTCGAGAGGATATCGGCCGCCGGGCCGGGGTTGGTGCCGAACATCACGTACAGGAAGTCGAACGCCTTCAGCGCGAACACCATCAGCACCACGGCCGCGCTAACCGTCGAGGCGCGGAGTTGCGGGACGATGACCCGCCGGTAGAGGGTCACCAGGCTCGCGCCGTCGACGCGGGCGGCCTCGTACTGGTCGTCGGGGATGGCCCGCAGGCCCGCGAGGTAGATGACCATCGCGTAGCCCGAGAACTGCCAGAGCAGGGCGAAGATTACCGCGAACAGCCTGAACTTCAGGGTGAACCCGCCGACGGCGATGGACCCGCCGAGCCAGTTCGCGGTCAGCGCGTCGAGGCCGACCGCGTCCAGGACGGTGTTTATCACGCCCGTCGTGGGGTTGTACATCCAGCGCCAGAAGATGGCGGTGACGACGAAGGAAATGCTGAACGGCAGCAGGTAGATCGTCCGAAACCAGTTCTCGAACCGGATGCCCCGGTCGATGAGCATCGCGAGCAACAGGCCGGCGGCCAGCGAGAGGCCGGTGAACACCACCAGCAACACCAGCGTGTTGCGTACGGCGATCCAGAAGCCGGGGTCGGCGAACGCCCGGGTGTACATCTGCAGGTCGAACGTCGCCGGGTTGTACGAGGGGAAGGTGAACCCCTTGAAGTCGGTGAGGGAGATGACGAGGTTCCAGCCGATGGCCCCGTAGACGAAAAAGCCCATCAGTAGGAACGGCGGGAACCAGAACGGCAACGAGCGGATGAACGACGACTCGCGGAGTTCCTCGAGTCGCCCGCCGGCCCCGGCGACGCCGCCGTCGGGTTCGAGCCTCGACGCGTCACTTACTGGAAGCTTCTCGCGGATGCGGCTCACACCGTCTCTGACGGCCCGTTCGATGAAAAGCATGGATGTACGGGGTCGTTACTGACCGAACGCCGATTCGAGCGCGTCGAACGTCGCGTCGACGTCGTACTCCGAGATGAACGTGGACATCGCGTCACCGAATGCGGTGAGCGTGTCGGGATCGAGCGCCAGCCCGTGCTGGAGACTGCGGGGCTGGACCTCGGAGTCCGCGAACTCGTCCATCTGATTCTGCAGGAACGGCCCGAACTCGTCTTTGGGCACGTCGGTGCGGGGCGGAATCGACCCCTTCTTCGGGTTGAACCGCTCCTGGGCGTCGACGGTGCCACAGTAGGTGAGGAACTTCTCTGTCGTCTCCGGCGAAGGGTTGTTGAGCGGGAACGGGAACGAGTCCATGTTTAGCGCGTACATCCCGTCGGTCCCGGGGAACGGCACCTGACTCCAGTCTGAATTGTACTCGAAGCCGTCTGCAGCGCGGTACATGCCAGCAGCCCAGTCGCCCTGGTGGAAGAAGCCGGCTTCGCCGTTGATGACGTACTCGTTGGCCTCCGTCCAGG
>JBDGQC010000112.1:0-2112 GCA_042219375.1 Halolamina sp.
GGCGGGCCGGCCTCGCGGAACCAGAAGCCGATGAGCAGGTACGAACAGAGGCCCACCAGCTCGAAGAACATGAACGCCATCAGGAGGTTGTCCGCGAAGACGAACGCGAGCATGCTCGCGCTGAACAGGCCGAGTTCGGCGTAATACCTGGGCAGGCCCGTCTCGCCCTCGTCGTTCATGTAGCCCATGCTGAAGATGTGGACCAAAAAGGCGATGAGCGAGACGATGACCAGCATCAGCGTCGAGAGCGGGTCCAGCAGGATGCCGAAGTGGAAACTGGGCGCGCCCTCGACCGCCGTCCACTGGAAGATCACCTCTTGGGTGCTGTGGCCCGCCCAGACGGAGGCGAACGCCCACAGCGAGAGCAGCAGTGACCCGCCCGTCGCGAGGCTGCCGGCGATGGCGCCCTTCTTGGGGAGCCACTTGCCGGCGAACAGCGCGACGAGGAACGATACGAACGGGAGGACGGCGATCGCCGGAGCGAAACTTGTGACACCTGCCATGTTACCACCTCATCGTCGTGGCGTCCGTGACGTCCACGTCCTTGAAGTTGCGGAACAGCACGAGGATGATGCCGATGCCGACCGCGACTTCGGCGGCGGCGAGCGCCATCGTGAACAGGCTGAACACCTGCCCCGTGAGGTTCCCCCAGTAGTTCGAGAACGCGACGAGGTTGATGTTCGCCGCGTTGAGCATCAGTTCGACGCTCATCAGGAAGACGAGCGCGTTGCGCCGCGTGAGGATGCCGAAGAGGCCGATACAGAACACGGCCGCCGAGAGCACCAGGTAGTAGGAGACCGGCACCATCACCGACCACCCTCCTCACGCCGGCCGAGCATGACCGCGCCGACGAGCGCGGCGACCAGCACCATGTCGATTATCTCGAAGGTGACCAGGAACCCTTCGCTCTGGTGTGTCGCGAGCGAGCCGAGGTTGAACATCGCGTAGCCGATGCTCGCGGTGATGGACCCCTCCCCGGGGAACCCGGTCGCCTGGTCGAACCCGGCGGTCAGGAAGACCGCCACGAGGACGACGAACAACGCCGCGGCGGCGAGGCCGTAGACCTGTCGCGAACTGGTGTGTAATCGAGGCCGCGAGGTCATGTGATAATCACCTCTTCTTCCTCTTCCTCGGTCGGCTCCTGCCGGGTGAGCATCACGGCGAAGGTGATCAGGATGAGCACCCCGCCGACATACACGAGCACCTGCATGGCCGCGAGGAACTCGGCGCGCAACATCACGTAGTGGACCGCGACCGACAGCAGCGCCCCACCGAGCATGAGGGCCGAATGCCAGATGTCGCGGACCAGCACGACGCCGAGGCTGCTCGCTATCGTCACGATAGCGAACAGCGCAAACGCCAGTGTCTCGTACGGTACTCCAGCCATTAGTTAGGGACACTGTGGGATTCGGTTTGAAGGTTTCCTTATCACTGTGCCGCCAGCCCCGAACGCGCCCGTCGTTCTCCCCGTTTCCACCCTCACTGGACGCGTGACCCCCCGGACGAACCCCCTCTCGCGGGCGGCCAGGGCTCACGCGCGGGCCGGCGGGGCGAGGCACGAAGGCTTTTGGCGGTGCCCTCACCACCGCGACGTATGGTATCACACGGACTGTTGCTCCCGACCCGTCTGTCGGTGATGTCGACCGACGACCCCGCCACGCTGGCCGCCAAAACGGATTCGCAGATAGTCGGCCTCGCCGAACGCGCCGAATCGCTGGGGTTCGACTCGGTCTGGGTCGGCGACAGCGTGCTCGCCAAGCCCCGCCACGAACCGCTCACGACGCTGGCGGCCATCGCGGGCGCGACCGAGTCCGTCGAACTCGGCACGGCCGTCTACCTCCCCAACCTCCGGGACCCCGTCAACATCGCCCACCTCACCGCCACCGTCGACCAGCTCAGCGGCGGCCGCCTCCTGCTCGGCGTCGGGACCGGCTCGACCGGCAAACTCGGCTCCTCGGTCGAACACGAGTACGAGGAGATGGACATCCCCTGGGAGGACAGGCAAGCGCTGCTCGACGAACAGCTGGACGTCATCACCGGGCTCTGGTCGGGCGAACCCCTCCACTACGACGGCGAGTTCCACCAGTACGACGGCGCGAGCATCGGGTTCGA
>JBDGQC010000112.1:2212-3797 GCA_042219375.1 Halolamina sp.
AAGCCCTGGAGAAGGAGCGCGCGTTCATCGAGGAATATTATCCCGGTCTCGAACAGTCCGACGAGGAACTCCGCAGGCGCGGCGTCTACGGCCCACCCGAGCGGGTACGTGAACAGGTACTGGAGTACGAACAGGCCGGCGTCGAACACCTCGTCACGCGGTTTCCACTGGAGAACCAGTACGAGCAACTGTCGCGCTACGCCGAAATCATCGAATAACCCGCAATCAGTGTTTGGCCGTCGCGCGAACCGGACGCACAATACCCGAAACGGGTTATCCGTCCCTGTCGACGCCCCTGTATGTCCACAGCGACAGAGACGACGCGAGAGGCGGACGTATCGACAGCCAACTGGCGCGCGGGCGCGGTGGGCGGCATCGTGGGCGCGCTGGTGATGGGTGCGCTCGTCGCCGTGATGAACGCCGCGGTGCTCGCGGTGGCGATTCCATCGCTCTACGGCCTGGCGCCGCCGCCGAACCTCCTGCTGGGTTTCCTGGTCCACGCCTTCCACGGCGCCGTCCTGGGCCTGGTCTTCGTCGGCATCGCCAGCGCGCTGGGGTACGACTCGACGGGGAAGCTCGTCGGCCTGGGCCTGGGCTGGGGCGTCGTCACCTGGGTCGTGCTCGCCGGACTGGTCATGCCCGTCTGGCTGAGTGCGGTGGGGTCGCCGGCCTCGCCGCCGCTCCCCAACTTCGCGCCGCCGTCGCTGCTCTGGCACGCGGTGTACGGCCTCGTCCTCGGCGGGGTGTACGCGGTGGCCACGGGCGAACGGTAATCGTCGGTTTCACTGATAACAGCCGATTCACTTCTTTCACGCCGAACACTCATATCGCTGGAGTCGCAACTGCCTGTAAGGATGTCTATCGACAGGGATACCTTCGAGAACAGGAGCGAGGAGGAACTCGAAGAGCTGTCCATCCCCGACCAGGTGCTCGGCTTCCTGGCTGTGAACGACGACCGGGCGTTCGAGGCCAGCGAAATCGCCTCACAGACGGGCCTCGACGAGGACGCGGTCAGCACGGCGCTCTCCCGTCTCAAGAACCGCGGCCTGGTCGAACACAAGGCGACCTACTGGGCGATAACCGACGACCAGGAACGACTGAACGGCCACAGCGGCTACGAGCGGGCGACCAGGCTGTTCAACGAGCGACTCGGCGAGGAGGACGAGGAAGCCTGGCGCGAGCACGCGCCCGACGAGCCACACCCGAGCGAGAACGAGGAGCAGTGACCGAGGGTTCGTCCACGATTTACCAGCGGGGCGACGTCGTCTACGGCGCCGACCCGTTCAAGGGAGCCGGCGCGGTACGGCCGTGGCTCGTCGTCTCGAATCACGCCGGCCGCCCGTTCTACGGTGACCAGTATATCGCGCTCACACTGACGACGCAGTCGTGGCCGGATGGACTCGTCGAAATCCCCGAGGAAGCCTGGACGCACGGCGGAACGCCCGAGAAGAGCCGAATCGTGCCCTGGGGCGTCCAGTCGCTCGATGCCGAAGACGTCGACCACTGGCAAGGGCGTCTCTCAGAGGACGTGCTCGACAGGGCTGTCGAGTCGCTGGTGGCTGAAATCGAGTGATGCACGCGCTCG
>JBDGQC010000162.1:0-3770 GCA_042219375.1 Halolamina sp.
CGTTGACGTCGCCGTCCTCGGGTTCGGCCCACTCGGCCATCCCGGCGTGGGAGTGGGCGTCGATGAGCCCCGGCGTGACGTGTGCGCCGTCAACGTCTATCTCCTCGGCCCCGGCGGGGGCGTCAACGTCCCCGACGGCCGCGATTTCGCCGTCTTCGATGAGCACGTCGCCCTCCACAGTTCCCTGCTCGGTCTGTGTGTGCACGACGCCGTTTCGGATAACTCGCATACCCTCGAGTCGGGAACGGGTACACAAAGCGTTTCGGTTCGAAGCAGAACAGGAGCCGCGGCTCGCCGGAAACGCTACGAAAAACGGTGCGCCCGTTCGGGCGCCGATACAGCCGAACTGGCGGCGTCGCCGACTTAGAACGAGTCGCCCATGCCGAGGGCGTCCATCTGTTCCTTGTAGCGGTTGCGGATGGTGACGACGGTTACGTCGGCGATGTCCGCGATTTCACGCTGGGTGCGCTGGTCGGCACAGACGAGCGAGGCGAGGTAGACCGCGGCGGCGGCGAAGCCCGTCGGCGACTTGCCGGCGTGCAGTCCCTCCTCGGTGGTCTCCTCGACGATCTGTGCGGCCTTGCGCTGTGTCGTGTCCTCCAGGCCGAGTTCGCTGGCGAACCGGGGGATGTACTGGCCCGGCTCGACCGGCTTCAGCGAGAGGGAAAGCTCGTCGCTGATGTAGCGGTAGCAGCGCCCGATTTCCCGGCGCTCGACCCGGGAGACATCCGTCAGGTCGTCGAGGCTCCGCGGGATGCCCTCCTGTCGGCAGCCGGCCATCAGCGAGGCGGTCGCCATCCCCTCGATGGACCGGCCGCGGATGAGGTCCTTCTTCAGCGCCTGTCGGTAGATGACGCAGGCGACCTCCCGCACGGACTTGGGGACGCCGGTCGCGCTGGCCATCCGGTCGATCTCCGCCAGCGCTTGCTGGAGGTTCCGCTCACCGGACTCCTGCGTGCGGATGCGCTCCTGCCAGGTGCGGAGTCGCTGCATCCGGGACCGCTTCTCGGCGGATAGCTGCCGGCCCGACGCGTCGGTGTCGCGCCAGTCGATGTCGGTCGTGAGCCCTCTGTCGTGTCGGGACTGGGTCATCGGGGAGCCCACACGGGACTTGGTCTGTTGCTCCGAGTGGTTGAACGCGCGCCACTCGGGCCCGTGGTCGATGGTCTCCTCCTCGATGATGACGCCCGTCTCCTCGTGGACGAGTTCCCCCTTGTCGGTTCGGATGAGTTCGTCCTCGTCGATCTCCTCCGCGTCGAGCATCTCGACCTCGGACTGGGCGTCGCTCGACGATTGCGCGCGGTGCTCCTGACGGCCCTCGGCTCTGGATTTGGACTGTGTCACTGGCTTAGGTTTGGACGGTCTGTGTCACGATGCGCGTTGAATCGGCGCCTGACGTACCAACCGTTGGTCCGTCCGGCCCGTCGAGACCTCCGTGCCAGTGTCGGACGGCCCCACTAGTTCCGTCCGAAAGGGTGAGTATGCATTCCGGCATTACGGTTCAATTAACTCTCCACCATCACATAAGAGTTTTCCAAAGCAAGACAGAGTGAAAATACCCAAATACGCCTTCTCAGGCCCAAAAACGGTTTTTTACAGCCGTAACCGGCGCTATATCCCCGTCCCGTATGGCATTCTCTGACAGGGCCGGGGTAGAATTAAGTGCCACCGGTCCATCCGCGTTGACAGGTCGAACGATGCGCCTCTCGACAGCCACTACAGGACTCACCCGCGGCAATAGTGGGTGGTTCTGCGCGACCGGTGAGGGCCGGTCCGGCTATGTCGGGATGCGTATCGTACGCCCGCAGATTCGGTCCGGCCCGTCCGCAGCGTGAAACCGGTTTCACGGCGGCTGGGTCGGTGCGAATCTGCACTTTCCTGAGCCGTCTATCACGCGCGGGCCAACTCCCATGGGAGCTGGTCCCCCAGCACGTTCGACTCGTGGTGGGAGTCTGCGATGAGCACCAAAAGCCCCGACGGGGCGGCGGTCCATCCCCGCTCCGTCGGACTCGACTGTACAGTTAGCGTCCCACGCAACGCGGCCGGCGACCTCGAATCCGGCGTTCGCAGCCGGCTGAAGGGCGTCGATGCCGTCGAGGCCGTCGAGGCCGTCGACCTCGACGGCGTCCGGCCCGGGCTGAACGACCTGACCGTCTCGGTGACGGTCGAACTCCGGGTTGCCCCCGTCGACGACCTGGTCGGCCGGCTCGAAGACCGGTTCGGCGTCCAGGAGGCGACGGTGTTGCACAGAAAGGGGCCGCCATAATCAGCCGCGGCGCGTGACCGGCCGGTGACCTCGTGTCACCGGCACGGAGCCGATGCCGCGGCTGTGCAAAGCCAACCACCGCGCGTGACCTGCGGCAGCCCTGTGCTGCCGCCACGGAACCAATGCCGCGGCTGTGCATAGCTAACCACCGCGCGCGACGTGTCGCGACCTCCGCGTCGCGGCGACGAACCAACGCCCCGACTGCGCGTAGCCAACCACGGCACGCAGCCACCAACCGCCACAACCACCCCGCTGTGGCCCTCCACCTTCGGCCATTTTCGACCGTCCCCGTGACCGGTAGCTGCTGGACCGGCACGGACCGCCGCCAGGAGAAGCGAGCAAAAGGCAAGGCAGTTGTCGCTGGGGCGGCTGGAACGGGTATGAGCGTACTGGAGGACGCCCGCGCGGTGCTCGCGAGCGACGGGGTCTGTGATGCCTGTCTGGGTCGCGTCTTCGCCGACCGGAGCCACGGCCTCACGAACCGCGAACGGGGGCGTTCGCTCCGCATCACCATCGGACTGGAGGACGACGAGGAGCCCGGGGGCATCGACGCCGAGGAGTGCTGGGTCTGTGAAGGCTACTGCGGCGAGTTCGAGGCGTGGGCCGAGCGCGCGGCGGCCGCCGTCGCGGATACGGAGTTCGAAACCTACCAGGTCGGCACCCGCGCGCCGGCCCTCATCGAGGAGAACGAACGGATGCTCCGTGAGGAGGCCGGGTTGCCCGACGACGCCGGCGAACAGTTCAAAAGCGAGTTCAACCGCGAAGTGGGGAAACGCGTCGGCGCGCTGACCGGCGCCGAGGTGGATTTCGGCCGGCCCGACGTGCAGTTCCTGCTGGACCTCGCCGAGGACGATGTTGAGGCCGGCATCAACTCCGCGTTCGTCTACGGCCGCTACCGGAAACTGGAGCGTGGCATCCCGCAGACCGAATGGCCCTGCTCGGCCTGTGACGGCAGCGGCCGGCAGGGGAGAGAGCCCTGTCCCGAGTGTGACGGCACGGGCTATCGCTACCCCGAGAGCGTCGAGCAGTTGACCGCGCCTGTCGTCGAGGACGTGATGGACGGCGTCGAGTCAGTGTTCCACGGCGCCGGCCGCGAGGACGTCGACGCGCGGATGCTCGGCACCGGTCGCCCGTTCGTCATCGAGGTGGAGGAGCCGCGGCGTCGCGATATCGACGTCGACCGGCTGGAGGGAGACATCAACGCCTTCGCCGACGGGAAGGTGGAGGTCGAGGGGCTCCGCCGCGCCGAGCACGACATGGTCGAACGGGTGAAGCGTCACGACGCCTCCAAGACGTACAACGCGCAGGTCGCGTTTGGCGACGACGTGACCGTCGCGGAACTGGCCGACGCCATCGCGGAACTCGACGGCGCGACCATCGAACAGGAGACGCCCAACCGCGTCGACCACCGGCGCGCGAGCAAGACGCGCACGCGTGAGGTGTACGAAGTGGACGGGGAACTGCTGGATTCCCGTGCCGCCAGCATCGACGTCCACGGCGCCGG
>JBDGQC010000068.1:0-3758 GCA_042219375.1 Halolamina sp.
TCGCGCGCGACATCGTGCCGGCCGAAGCCGTAGCGGAGCCGGTTGGCCAGCCGCCGCGAGAAGCGGTCGCCGCGGCTGGAGAAGCGCTCGGAGAGCGCCTGGTAGATGAGCGGGACGGGGACCTCCTGTTCGAGCGCCTCCTGGACGGTCCACGTCCCCGTAGAGCCGCCGGCGACGAAGTCGGCGACGTCGCCGAGGTCGTTGCCCTCCTCGCGGAACGCCTCCTCGCAGAGTTCGAGGAGCCACGAGCGGATGACGGCGCCGTTGTTCCACACCCGGGAGACGGCTTCGAGGTCGAGGTCGAACTGGCCCTCGTGGAGGAGTTCGAACCCCTCGCCGTACGCCTGCATCAGCGCGTATTCGACGCCGTTGTGGACCATCTTGGTGTAGTGGCCCGCGCCGGCCTCGCCGAGGTGTTCGTGGCCCTTCGGCCCCGTCGCGACCGCGTCGAACACCGGTTCGAGTTCACCGTAGGCCCACTCGGGGCCGCCGACCATGAGCGAGAAGCCGAGTTCCGCGCCCGCGGGCCCCCCGGAGGTTCCGCAGTCGAGGTAGGCCGCGTCCGTGGATTCGGCGCGCCTGACCGAGTCCTCGAAGTGGGAGTTGCCGCCGTCGACGACCACGTCGTCGCCGGTCAGGTGGGGGGCGAGTTCGTCGAGCGCGGCGTCGACGGGGTCGCCCGCGGGGACCATCAGCCAGATGCGCTTCTCCTCGCCGAGGGCGTCGGCGAGGTCGGCGAGCGAGCCGGCGGGGGTGGCGCCGGCGCCGGCCGCGGCGTCGACCGCCCCCTCGTCGACGTCGAAGGCGACGACGTCGTGGCCCGCATCCAGCGTGCGGTCGACGACGATACGGCCCATCCGGCCGAGTCCGATTACGCCCAGTTGCATACCCCAACGTCACCCGGCCGTGCCGTATGGATTGTGTTTTAGTTCCCGAACGAGCGCGCCTTCTTCAGCCGCTTCTCGATGCGCCCGCGCGCTTCCCTGTAGGCGTCCTTCTTGTTGCGGCCCTGGATGACGACCTGGTTGACCATGTTCGCCAGCATCGGGCCGGCGGTGACGTACATCCGTTCGAGCGTGCGCGGGCGCTCGGGGCTCGACAGCTCGGGGGCGATGTCGGAGACCACCTTCCTGTTCAGGTCCAGCAGGTGGCCGTCGTATTTCTGGAAGATGTCGATGTTCTGGTAGGCGTCGGTGTCCATGAACCCCCTGTAGGCGGGGATGAACCGCATCGGCTCCACGGCGTGGTTGCCGGCGACCCGCTCCTCCGAGCCGTAGAGCGTCCCGAAGAACGTCCGGGTCGCGTCGAGGCCCTTCGTGTCGAACAGCGTCGCGGTGTCGATGTCGTTGAACCCGCGGGTGTCGGGGTCGACGCCCGACTTGTGCGGGTATTTCACCACGTCCGTGTTCTTCGCTATCTCGTCGACGCCCGCCCCCGAGGCGACGCCCGCGGGCCAGGCGTTGAGGTGCATCTGCTGGGCGATGCGGCCGCCGGCCCAGTATTTCAGCCCCGGCCCCCACGAGATGCTGGAGGGGTCGGGCGAATACTGGGCGAGTTGCTCCATGTAGGAGAGCGCCTCGACGACCTGCTCCTCGGGGAACCATATCTGGATGGTCCCCTCGCTCTCGTCTTTCCACTCGAAGAGGTGGGCGCCGGCCGTGTTGAGGACGGCCTCGAACTCCGCACTCGATTTGCCCGCCTTCACCGCCGCGAGGCCGAACCCGCGCGCTTCGATGTCGCTGTCCTCGTCGATGGCCGCGGAGTTCGCCAGCATGTCGTCCCAGGTCACCGGTTCGGAGAGCGATAGCTGGTCGTAGATGTCCGACCGGTAGCTCACCGCCCCGTAGTAGAGGCCGTGGGGGACGTTCCGTATCTCGCCGTCGTGGGTGATGAGGTTCTTCGCGAGTATCTCGCCGTACTTCTCCTCCAGGCCGTTCACGAGGTCGGTCACCGGCGCGGTCTGCCCCCGCATCATCAGCGGCGCCACGGTGTCCGGCGTCGACTGGAAGGAGTTGGGCGTCTCGCCCGACTGGATGAGCGTCATCAGCCGGTTGCGGGCGTTGCCCTGCATCCCCGTGTATTCGAGGTTCACCGAGTTCCCCGTCTGCTCCTCGTAGGTGGGGATGATCGTCTCCTCCCAGCGCGTCTGCCAGGACTTGCTCGAATAATCCGTCAGGATGTGAATCTCGGTGGACGAACTCCCGCCCGAACCTCCCCCGGTCGTCTGCCCCGATTCGGTCGTCGTTGTCCCGGCCGCGTTCCCCCCGCCGGAGCCGCCGTCACCGCCCGAACAGCCCGCCAGCCCGGCGAGCGCGCCAGCACCGACCGTACTCAGGAGCCGTCTGCGTGTCGTGTTATCGAGAGCCACACCGTGTATCAATACGTCTACATCGGTTAAGCGTTCCCCCGCCCGGGAACGGACCGGCCTGGTGTCTCGCAGGGGCGAATTCGAGGAACTATAGTTTTTAGGGGTGGAAGACCCATTACCCGGGAGTGGGGATTCCGAACGCGGCACTGGTGGCCGTCCTGCTGTTCGAAATCGCGATCGCGGGTGGGATAACGTATCTCACCTGGGAGCACCGCGAGCGGGTGCGCCGTGAGATGGTACTGCCGCTGCTGGCCGCGCTCCTGTTCGCGCTCATCTGGCAGATGTCGACCGTGCTCATGCTGTTGAGCCCGACGCGGAACCTCCAGATATTCTTCCACCAGCTGGGGTGGAACATGGATTTCGCGACGACGGTCCCCTGGCTCCTCTTCACCCTCTACTACACGGGCCGCGACCACCTCGTCACCGCCAGGAACCTCGCCGCCGTGTTCCTCCCGTTCGGTGCGCTGACGCTCGGGATGTGGACGCCACAGCTGGGCGAGCTCTATTTCACGAACTACGTCATGGTGGGAAGCGACCCGGCGGCGCTGGCCGTCGACTACGGCCCGCTGTTCTGGGTGGCCATCACCTACGGCTACAGCATCATGGGCCTGGGGATGGTGTTCATCGTCGAGAAGTTCCTGAACTCCCCCGCCTACCGGAAACCCATCGCCATCCTGCTCGGCGGCGTCTTCATCCCCTGGATTGCCTCCGTCATCCAGTTCTCGGGGGTCATCGAGCCGATTCGCCTCCAGCCAACCGTCTACGTGGTGCTCACGGTCTTCATCGCCTGGTACATCGCCATCTTCCACATGGACGTCCTGGAGGTGCTCCCCATCGCCCGCGACCAGGTGCTCGACCTCATCGAGGAGGGGGTGGTCGTCACCGACCGCACCGGGCGCATCATCGACGCCAACCCCGCGGCGTGTGCCAGCCTGGGCGACGGCCTCGTCGGCCAGCCGCTCCAGCCGGTGCTCGGACGGTACGTCACCAACCCGGAAGGGGTGATAAGCGACCAGCGCATCTCCCGGGAGGTCTCCTTCGAGGACGAGGAGGAGACCCGCCACTTCGAACTCGTGAGCAGTCCCATCTCCGCCAGCGACGCCGAATACGGCGAGGGACAGGTGGGCCACCTCCTCCTGCTCCGGGACGTGACGCCCATCCGCGAGCGCGAGATGGAACTCCGCAACCGGAAGGAGGAACTCGAACGGCAGAACGAGCGCCTCGACAAGTTCGCGACGGTCATCAGCCACGACCTCCGGAACCCGCTCACGGTGGCGCGGGGCTTTCTCGACCTCGCCAGGCGGACCGGCGACGAATCGGCGTTCGAGAACGCCGACCACGCGCTGGACAGGATAGAGGAGATAATCGAGGGGCTCCTCTCGCTGGCACG
>JBDGQC010000029.1:0-3724 GCA_042219375.1 Halolamina sp.
GGCGCGTCGGCGGTCGCGGTCCCGCCGTCGGGGCGCCCGAGCGATTCGGCTTCCCCCTCCGGTGGCTGCTCGTGTACTGCGGCGGCTTCATCGACGGCCGGTGTCTCGCGTGCCGCCGTCTCGTCGGCGGTCGGTTCTTGACGATCCCTCGGCCCCTCGCCGATGCGTTCTTCGGGCGGCTCCTGCGGCGGCGCCTGCTGAGGTGGTGCGTCCGCTGATGCGGGCGGTTCGTCGCCCGTGCGCGGCTCGGATTCCGCGGCGTCGGTCGCGACGGTTCCGACTGCCGGTTCTGCACGCGAGGGAGGCCCGTCGGCGTCCGACTGCCGCGGCGACGTGCCGGTGTCTGCCGGTTGGGTTTCGTCGGCCTCGGCTTCGGGAGCGTGTTTTTCCGTTTCCGGTTCCGCACCCGGGGCCGGGCCGATTGGGGCCGCGCCGGTCGTCCCGCCGACGGGGCCGCTGTCGCCCTTGCCGGCGAGGATGTCGAGGACGCGGTCCTTGTTCTCGTTGATGCGGCCGACCAGGTCCTCGAACAGGTCCCGCTCCTGGACCGTCAGCCCCTCCTCCTCGACGGGCATGTCCGCGGCGGCGAAGGAGGCGAGTTTGACCACCTTGCCGACCCGCCGCTCGTAGACCGCCTCAACCACGTCCTCGGCGGTCTCGATTTCGTCGGTGAGCTGTGAGACCTCCGGGTCCGAGAACGGGTCGGCGGCGGCGTCGGCGGCCTCCTGCCGTCGCTCTTTCAGGTCCTCGATGTACGCCGCCACGTCCTCGTAGAAGGAGTCCCGCAGGTGCTGAAGGCTGTCCTTCTGCCGTTCTTTGGTTTGGACGGTGCGGAGTTCGTCGAGGTCCATGTGTTTCGTGGGGTGGGTCGGTCTGTTCTGGCGCGCGGGCGTGGGTTGGCGGCGGCGGTGGACCCGAACGGGCGGTTTGTGTTACTCCGCCGCCTTCTCGGCGCGTCCCCTCGCCATGAGGAACACGCCGACGTGTTCTTCCACGGATTGCAGACCTGCCTGTATAGTCGTTTCGGCGCTCACGTCAACCGGGCCGGGGTCGGTCACGTTCACCATCACCCGCTGGCCACGGAAGCGGTCGGCGACGGCGTCCGCCAGCGGGTCGAACTCCGCCAGTTCGTCGCGCGGGATGGGTTTCACCATCAGCCCCGTGCCGCCGTGGAGCGTGCCCGGGAGGCGGATGAGCCGCCGCACGTCGGTGGTTACCGGTTCGTCGATTGGCGCGGTTTGGGTGGCGGTCACCTCGGCGGTGAGCGCCTCGACCAGTCGCCGGAGGCCGGGGCCGCCTGCTTCGACGTTCCCCGCGCGTATCGCCTCGGGGTTGCGCTCGACGGCGCCGAGGATGGTCGTCGCGCGTCCCTCGCCGATACCGTCGAGTTCCGTGAGTTCGGCCATCGCTTCGTCCTCGTCCATCGCCCGCAACTCCTCGACGAACGCGACGAGGCGTTCGTGGACGCGTCGCCCCCAGCCGCCCTCGGTTTTGAGCACGCGGCGGGTCGCGTTGCCGTGCTGGACCGTCCGCACGAGTCCGTCGCGGTCGAGGTCGACCGCGCGCACGTAATCCACGACCTCCCGGCGCGCATCGCTATCGAGGTCGAGCAGGTCCGCGTCGCGCACGTGGACGTGATAGCCACGGCCGCCCGAGAAGACGACATGTAGCTGGTCGTCCGTGAAGCCGAAATCCGCCGTGAGCAGGTCGAGCAGTCGCTTTAGCGCGTCCTTACAGGCCGCCAGCATCTCCGCGTAGGACAGTTCGTCCGGGTTCACCCCCGGGAGGTGGTCGGCGTCGAGGTCGAACACGAGGTCGGCGCCGTGCCAGCCCTTTTCGGCCATCTCGTTGCGCCCGGGGTCGTCGTAGCGCGCGGCCGAGAAGTAGGCGTGTCGCGGCGGTTCGCGGGTGAGAAACTCCCGGACTGACTGGGCGTCCCCACCCATATCGAGCAGCGAGCGGTGGCGCACCATCGTCGTCCCGTCGCTCGCGGTGAACGGGATGTGGCCCCACTCGCGGCGGGCCGGTTCCGGGGGGAGCGCGAGGTCGGCGCTGCTGTAGTAGTCGCCGAAGCGCCCGCGCAGGTAGTTCCGGGTCCGGTCGTCCATCTCTGCTCCGGGGTTGTGGAGTTCGGGGTATAGATGTTGCTGTCCGGTGAGCCAAACGCGGCAAGCGAAGGGGCGGCCGTGGAAACGGTCAAAGGGGGGGTTGGATTTCACCGACTCGGAGCGGTCGGGAGCCGCTCAAATCGGTGAGTCTTCGAACCGTGAATGCCGGGCAAGTGGGGATTTTCCTGTGGGGTGTGGAACTGCCAGCCACGCCGCCCGCTTGCTGCCGCATTCATAACCCAGGATTAGAGCCACATAATACCCGTGCCGGCACATTCCGGCAATCGGTATTTACCGGAATAACGTGACTGATATATCGGCGCGATGATACGGGAATGCGGGAACGGTGCCGCAGTCGGCACATCTGGCACCGATAGCGGGTTCGGTGGCGTTGACGTATCAGGGGGTTGTATTGACTGAACGGGTATCGTAGCTGGTCGAGACGAGCGTCACATCGCGGACCGGCGACGTTGCCGGGGTGGCCGTCAGCGGACACACACCGTTGCAGTCCCTCGGTTTTCCTCGTTCCCGAGTTCGACGGGTTTAAGTCTCGCATCCCCGTCGTATCCGATGAGACAGGCGTAGCCTGTTTCACTCACCCGTAGGAGCTATCTACGCGTACTACGGAGGTGAAAGATGGCAGATTCAATAGAGGAAGCAGTATCCCGCGCACTCGAGGACGCGCCGCCTCGGAACTTCACCGAGACGCTCGACCTCGCGATTAACCTGCGCGACATCGACCTGAACGACCCGTCCAACCGGGTCGACGAAAGCGTCGTTCTCCCGTCCGGTACCGGACAGGAGACGCGTATCGTCGTCTTCGCGACCGGCGAGACCGCCGTCCGCGCGGAGGACGTTGCCGACGAGGTTCTCGGGCCCGACGAACTCGAGGAGCTCGGCGACGACGACGACGAGGCCAAGGACCTCGCCGACGATACGGATTTCTTCATCGCGGAGGCCGCGATGATGCAAGACATCGGCCGCTATCTCGGGACCGTGCTCGGTCCCCGAGGGAAGATGCCGACCCCCCTCCAGCCCGACGACGACGTGGTGGAGACGGTCGAACGGATGAAAAACACCGTTCAGATCCGCTCGCGTGAGCGCCGTACCTTCCACACCCGCGTCGGTGCCCAGGACATGACCCCCGACGAGGTCGCTGACAACATCGACGTCATCATCCGTCGGCTCGAAGCCGACCTCGAGAAGGGGCCGCTCAACATCGACTCCATGTACGTGAAAACGACCATGGGGCCGGCCGTGGAGGTGCCGGCATGAGCGAAGCCGAGAACGTCCGGAAGACCGAGTCCGTGCCGGAGTGGAAACAGCAGGAGGTCGACGAACTCGTCGAGTTCCTGAACCGCTACAGCGCCGTCGGCGTCGTCGGCGTCACCGGCATCCCTTCCCGGCAGCTCCAGAGCATGCGCCGCGAGCTCCACGGCGACGCGGAGCTCCGTATGAGCCGCAACACGCTCATGGAACGCGCCGTCGAGGAGGTCGACGAAGGGCTCGAACAGCTCGCCGACGAAATTAGCGGCGAGATCGGGCTCATCGGCACGAACGACAACCCGTTCGGGCTCTACCAGCAGCTGGAAGCCTCGAAGACCCCGGCGCCCATC
>JBDGQC010000128.1:0-3657 GCA_042219375.1 Halolamina sp.
TTAATTGAATTGCTTGAGCACGTCTACGGTCTCCATCGGTCAGAAACAACAAACTGAACCCACCGGACTGTCAGGAGCGTCCATGAACGTCCGTCGACTTCCCGCCGACGAGGCATCCGTCCGCCGCTTCATCGAAGACCTCTGGCTTCCGTACAACCGGGAACTCGAAGGGCTCGTGGATGGCTTTTCGCTCGCTGATGGCGTCGATGTCGTGACGGCGGAACTCGAACACCGACTCGGCCGCCACGAGACGGAGAGCTACCAGGCGTGGGTTGCCGTCGACGGCCCGCACGACCAGGACGACCTCGCGAACTCGCGCGGTGACTTCGTCGGGTTCATCACGACCGATATCGACGAGTCGCCGACCGTCTTCGACCGTCCCGACCGGCTCGTCGTCTGTGACATCTACGTCAAAGCGCCGTACCGCGGCACCGGCTTGGCCCGCGACCTCGTCGAACGTGCCGAAAGGCGGGCCCGTGAGAGCGGATGCGCCGAACTCAAACTCGAGGTCGACGTGGATAACGAACGCGCCCGTGGGTTCTACGAGAAACTCGGCTTCGAGCCGGTTCGTCACACGATGGTCGCTCCCGTTCCGAGAGACTAACCCCTGTACAGGATAGCCCCGTTCGTGAGAACCGAATACGGGAACCGGACGGCTGTCAGCGAACTTCGGGGGCCACGTCCGCACCGAGCCGCCGAATCGCGTTCGCCATCGTCTCCGTCCCGATGCCGGGGTGGTACGTCCGCAGTATCATGTGCAGGTCCCCACCCAGGTCGTCGACGATTGGCGCCAGCGCCTCGCGGTAGGTCTCCAGCTCCGAAACCACCTGCTCGGGGGTGCCGAACACCGCCTGCTCCCGGAGTTCGCGCTTGCGCTCGGAGCCGAGGGATTCGACGGGTTCGCCGGAAAACACCTCCGCGTAGCGCCGCTGGATGTAGAAGTACCCCGGCTGCATCGCGTCCCAGGCGGCGTCCCGCGAATCGTCGACGAACCCGTGTTTGATCAGGTAGACGGAGAACTCCCCGTCGAGGCCTTCCTCCTCCCGGACAGTCCGGATGTCGGCGACCCGCTTTTTCAGCCCGCCGACGGAGAGCTTCGAGGGCGCACACCACGCGTCCGCGGTGCGGGCCGCCCGCCGAACGGCCGGCTTCGCCGCGCCGCCGAGCATGACCGGCACGGAGCGCTGGCGGTCGCCGTCTGGCAGCGTCAGCCGTCGCTCGGGCTTCGGGGTGATGGTCACGTCGGCGTCGACGTCGTGAAACGTGGCGTCGTAGTCGAGCGGGCCCTCGCTCCAGGCCGCCCGAAGGAGGCCCATGGTGTCTTTCAGCCGTTCCACCCGCTCGTCCGATGGGACGCCGAACTGCTCGAACTCGCGGGGGTTCGAGCCGATAGCCATCCCCAGCGTCGAGCGCCCGCCGGACAGCAGGTCGAGCGTCGCCGCGTCCTCCGCCAGCCGGACCGGGTCGTACAACGGCGCGAGCGCGATGCAGGTGCCGAGTTCGATTGACGAGGACTCGGCGGCCATCGCGCCCAGCGTGGGAAAGGGCGCCGAGAGATAGCCGTCCTTCTGGAAGTGGTGTTCGGAAACCCACGCGCTGTCGAGCCCCGCCGCCTCGATTTCGCGGGTGAGTGTTCTGACCTCATCGTACACCGCGGCCATCGAGCGGTCGTCGTCCGGCCGCCGCTGGGCGGTGAACAGCCCGGTTCCGAGCTTCATACCGGTACCTCCGTAATCTCCGTCACCGGCCACTGAGAGAGCACCTCGACGCCGTCCTCACGGACGACGACCATCTCCTCGACGCGCACGCCCTGCCGGTCCGCCGGCTCCTGTGTCTCGACGGCCATCACCATCCCCTCCTCGATTTCGATGGGGTGGTCGAGCGAGATGCCCCGCCAGACCAGCGGCGTTTCGTATAGCTGGAGGCCGAGCCCGTGGGCCCAATGGTTGGTCGTCAGCTGCCAGTGCTCGTCGGCGCCGTAGTAGTCGGCGTGTTCCCCGTCCATGTCCGGGAACGCCTCGGCTATCTCGTCGGTGGTCACGCCGGGCTCGATGCGGTCGAGGACGGCATAGAGGTTCTCGACGGCCGTCTTGTAGGCCTTCTCCTGGGCGGCCGTCGGCGGGCCGACGGAGAACGTCCGGTAGTAACACGAGCGGTAGCCGAGGAAGGCGACGTTGTAGAAGTCCGCGTAGACCAGGTCGCCGGGGCGGAGGAGCCGGTCCGTCGTGTTGGCCTGGTGTTTCGGCCAGGTGTTCGGGCCCGAGGTGAGGTAGCCGCCGTGGACCGTCGCGCCCTGCGTCCAGAGTTCCTCGACGGCCTCGCCCCAGATATCGGACTCACGCATCCCGGGCTCGATGGCGTTTTTGATGCGCTGGAAGCCGGCCTCGCAGATGGCCGCCACCTGCCGGAGGCACTCGATTTCGTCCCGCGTCTTCGTCTTCCGGGCGTCCAGCAGCAGGTCGCCCGCCGTCTCGCCGTCGACGGCGAGCCCCTGTCGCTCCAGGGCACTCACGAGCCGTCCGTTCGGAACATCGACGCCGAGCGGCCGGTCGTCGATGCCGTACTCGGCGGCCGCCTCCGCGATGGTTTCCGCCATCGTGTCGATGAGGAACCGGCGGGCTGACTCGGACCCGGAGGCACGCGGCACGTTGCCCAGGCCGGGACAGGCGTACCGGATGTCGTCGAGCCAGGGACAGTTGTGCCGCTGGTTGCTGGCGTGGTCGGCGGTGTCCCAGTGGACGATATCGCCGTCCCGCGTGAGGAGGGTGTAGTGGTCGGCGCCGGAGCCGCCGGTCATGGCGAGTCCGGTCACGTACCTGACGTTCGGGTCGTTGAGCAGGAGAACCCCGCCGAGGTCGGTCTGCTGGAGGCGCTCGACGACGCGTGCTTTCCGTTCGCGGCGCATCCGGGCGGTGTCGACCCGCTGTTCCCAGTCGACGTTCATCACGCCGCGGGTGCCTTCCATGTAGTCCCGTTCGTGCATGGCTCGTTCTTACAAAGGGTGTGTTATCAAACTGCGGTGCCGCGGTCCGGTCAGTCCCGGCGGAACGCCTCGTCCCCGAGTTCCTCGCGGAGGCGTTCGAGTTCGGCGCGCTGGTCGGCCATCCGGGGTGTCGGCTCGGCGTAGGTATGTTCGAACATCGCCTCGGGCGTGGTTTCGAGGGCGCCGGCGCGTTCGACGGCGTCGGCGACCCGGTCGTCGGCGCGGTCGGCGATGGTCGCCACCCGCTCGTCGTCGAGGAGTCCGTCCTCCCGGAGGAACGTCTCGAAGCGCGGGACTGGGTCCCGTGCGAGCCACTCGTCGGGGACGCCGTCGCGGTACACGTCGGGGTCGTCAGCAGTAGTGTGTGCGCCCAGTCGGTATTCGACGGCCTCGACCATCGTCGGCCGGGGCGTGTCACCGTCGTCGCGTGCTTTCCCCAGGGCGTCTGTCATCACGTCGTGGACGGCCAGCGGGTCCATCCCGTCGACGCGCACGCCCTCGAAGCCGTAGGCCTCGGCCTTCTGGGCCAGCGTCTCCGAGGCGGTCTGTTGCTCCCGGGGGACCGAAATCGCCCAGCCGTTGTTGTGACAGACGAACACCGTCGGGACATCGAAGACGCCGGCGAAGTTCAGCGCCTCGTGGAAGTCGCCCTCGGAGGTGGCGCCGTCGCCGAA
>JBDGQC010000038.1:0-3593 GCA_042219375.1 Halolamina sp.
CGGCCGGAGCCGTCGGAGGACGACGCGGGTGACAGTATGAGAGAACTGAGCGCCGGTGACGCCGCCGACGGGATGGAAGAGTCACCCGACAGCAGGAGAGAAGAGCAAGCGGATGACGGGCGCAGGGACGCTGACGAAGGCTAAGAACTCCTGACCACGGGAGTGGAGTTTCGGAACCGCTTATCAAGGGGACACGCCAACGCCCCCCATGGACCTTCTCGACGAGAGCATCGTCCCCGAGCACGCGCGGGACGTGAAACGGGAGGCACGAGCGTTCGCGGAGGAGCACATCCAGCCGGTCGCCGCGGAGCGATTCGCCGCCGGCGACTACCCGTGGGACGTGCTGGAGGCCGGGATGGACGCCGGCCTGGTTGCACAGGACCTGCCGGAGGAACTGGGTGGGCGGGGCTTCGATATCGAGCAGATACTCGCGCTGGGCGAGGAACTGTTCCGTGCCGACGCGGGCATCGGGCTGACGATGATGCTCGCCTCCTTCGGCTGTGAGTTGGTGGAGGAGTACGGCTCGGCGGAACAGGCCGAAGCGTATCTCCGCCCGGTGGCCGAGAACGAACAGATTTCCGGGCTGGCGGTGTCGGAACCCGAAACGGGGTCGGATTTGGCGGGGATGACGACGAGGGCGGAGCAAGACGGCGACGAGTGGGTGCTGAACGGCGAGAAATACTGGGTCGGGAACGCGGTGGAGGCGGACTGGCTCACCGTCTACGCCAGGACCGGCGACCGGGATGACCGCTACGCCAACTACTCGCTGTTCATCGTGGAAACCGACACGGAGGGGTACGAGGCGGAACACATCCCGGAGAAGATGGGGATGCGTGCCTCCAAGCAGGGCCACATCGTCTTCGACGACTGTCGGGTTCCCGAGGCGAACCTCGTGGGAACGGAGGGCGGCGGCTTCTACGCGCTCGCGGACTTCTTCAACCACGGGCGGGTGGTGGTCGGGGGCCAGGGGTTGGGTCTCGCGGCGGCGGCAATCGAGGAGGCCTGGACGTTCGTCCACGACCGCGAGGCGTTCGGCCGCGGCGTGAGCGAGTTCCAGGCGGTCCAACACATGCTGGCGGACATGCGCACGGAGTTCGAGGCGGCCCGGGCGCTGAACTGGCGCGCCGCGCGCAAGGTGAAGGAGTACGATGACCCGGGGTTCTGGGCCGCGATGGCCAAGACGAAATCGACGGAAACCGCGGTCGATGTGGCCGAGCGGGCGATGCAGTTACACGGCGGGCGCTCGATTCTGACGGAGAACCGGATTTCTCGGGTGTACCGGGACGTGCGGATTCCGGTGATTTACGAGGGGGCCAACGAGATTCAGCGGAACCTGATTTATCGGCAGACGCCGCGGTAAGAGCAAATTGCTCGTCCGACGGCCTGTTTGAATCTTCGGAGGTGGCGGTGGCAATGCCGTGAAATCCCCTGCCTGCTCGGGTTTCCGTTTGGTTGTGAGTCGTTGCTGCCAGGGAGGGCGCCGCCAACACCGTGAAAGCCCCTGTCCGCTCGGCTCGGGGACTTCGCTGTGCTCCTCGGCTCGCTTCGCTCACCTGCGGTGCTTTCTTCAGCCGCCGTCGCCGACCACGGAGGGAGCGAAGCTCACGCTGGCTCGCGCACGGAGGCGCGAGCGTTTCGCGCCACCGCTACAGCCACGAGAACAAATACTCCTTGGACAACTCACTCCGCAACCGCGACGCCGTTCTCCACCGGGGAGAGCCGCCGTTCGAGCAGGAAAATCCCGACGACCATGACACCCCCGACGCCGATGAGCGTCGGCCAGAGCCAGGCCGCCAGCCCGTAGTCGAAGAACACGCCACCGGCGAAGGAGCCGATGCCGAACCCGGCGCGCTTGGCCACTTCGAGCAGCGAGAGCTGTGACCCCCGCTCGTCGTCGGTACCGAGGTCGCTCATCAGCGACGTGGCAATAGGCGAGTGGAGGATTTCGCCGATGGTGCGCAGGACGAGATGGAGGCCGACGAGGGCGACGCCGATGGTCAGTAGGCTGTGACCACCAGGTGCCGCTGGACCGAGGTCGAACAGGTAGACGAGCCAGACCGACCCCATCGCCGCCGCCCAGAAGCCGACCGAGAGCACCAGTCCGCGGGTGCGACGCCAGGCCGAGATGGCGTCGACGACCGGAATCTGAAGGAGGACGAGCGTGAGCGGGTTCAGGATGAACAGCGTCCCCAGTTGCGAGGCCGAGAGCCCGAGCGTCTCCTTGGCGACGACGGGGACCGTGGTCTGCATCTGGGCGTACATCACGGCGAATCCGACGTTGAGCAGCGCCAACCAGACCACGCGGCGCTTCGTGATGGCGCGGCCCCAGTCGCCGACGGAATCCCGCAACGTGACCCCGGACTGGCCCGCATGAACCCGCGGAACGAGCCAGAACAGCACGACGGCGACGACGAGGGAGGTGAAGCCGTCGGCGATGAACACCGCCACCTGAATCCACTCGTAGAGCAGGCCGCCGACGACGAAGCCGGTCCCGAACCCGACGTTGTTGAACACCTTGAGCAGCGAGTACGCCCGGTCGCGGTTCTTCCCCTCGGTCAGGTCAGCGATGTACGCCTGGCTCGCAGGGGTGTAGAGTCCGTTCGTTACGCCGGCGACGGCGGAGACGGCGACGAACGCACCCGCAGGCGAGAGCGCGGGGACGGCGGCGGCGATGGCCGGAACGAACGCGTAGCCCGCCAGCGTCACGCCGTTACCGGCCATCGACGCGACCATCACCGGCTTCCGGCCGATGCGGTCGGCGAGGTACCCCCCGACAGCAGTCGCGAGGGCGGTGGTGACGTTCTTCGCAAGCAGGCCGAAGCCCACGAGCGAGAGCGCGATGCCCACCTGGAGGTGGAAGTGAACGGTGGCGAACGGGTAGACCAACCCGGCGCCGAAGACGTTCACCAACTGGCCGGCGGCGACGATGTAGACCGCTCGGTCGAAGCCACGAACCGCATCGAGCGAGGGACGGCGCACGCACACCGCTGGGGCAGGCGCGGGTTTAGGGGTGGGGGTTCCGGCCGCGTCGCCCGGAACGGCTCTCTCTCTCAGCGGTCGAACGGCCGCTCGTGTGCACACAGCGCCGAACAACGGGAGTTTCAAGCGTCCAGGCGGCGGATGGGGGATAATGGCACTCGACTTCGCAACGCTGTTTCCCAACGGCGTCACCCACTACCTCGTCGGGGGGCTACTCATCGGCCTCGCGACGACAGTAATCTATCTCGGTACCGGCATCCCGGCGGGCGCGAGCACGTTCCTCGAATCCACGCTCTCGTACGTCTCCGCCCGGGAGCGCTTCCAGCAGTTCCGGTTCGTCCAGTCCCGGGACTGGCGGCTGGTCTTCACCGCGGGCATCGTCCTCGGCGCCGCCGCGTACACGGCGCTCTCGGGTGACCCGTGGTGGACCACCGACGTGGCGCCGTGGCGCCTGTTCCTCGGCGGCACGCTCGTCGGTATCGGCACTCGTGTCGGGAAGGGCTGTACGTCCGGGCACGGCATCTGTGGCGTCGGCTCGCTCGCCGAGGCGTCGCTGGTGAACGTGGCGACGTTCGTCCTCATCGCTGCCGGCACCGCTCACCTGCTGCTGTTCG
>JBDGQC010000089.1:0-3582 GCA_042219375.1 Halolamina sp.
CCTCGTTGCCGTTGGCGTGCCACGGCAGGAAGTTCGAGGTGCGCTCGTCGCCGCCCGTGCGGATGATGAGGTCCACGTCCCGGACTTCTTGGCCGTAGAGCCGTTCGTCAACCAGCCCGACATCGATATCCTGGGGGGTAAGCCCCCCTTCGTCCACGTCGCCGATGATGTCCTGGGCCGCGCGCAGGAGTTCGTTCCGGCCGCCGTACGCCAGCGCGACGTTGAGGCGGAACTCGTCGTAGCCGGCGGTCCGGGCCTCCGCGTCGGCGACGGCTTCGCGCACCCGCTCCGGCAGGCGGTCCACCTCGCCGATAGCGCGGATGGCCACACGGTTCTCGTGAATGCGCTCGTTGTCGGCGATGTCGGCGAGTTTCTCACAGAACAGGTCGTAGAGGTGTTCCCGCTCGTCGGGCGGGCGCTCGAAGTTCTCCGTCGAGAACGCGTAGAGGGTGAGTTCCTCGACGCCGAGGTCATGGCACCACTCAAGCACCTGTTCGGTGGTTTCGGCGCCCTCTCGGTGGCCTTTGGTGGCGTCCTCGCCCTGTTCGCGGGCGTAGCGGCGGTTGCCGTCCTGAATGATGGCGACGTGTTCGGGGCCGCCTTTGGCCTCCCGCCTGAGCAGTCGCTCGTAGGCCCGTCCGAACTGTGTCCGGACCCATTGCTTCATGTCTTCTACTGAACTGTCACCGGTGATGAGTCTTGTGACACGAACCGAACAGTCGCACGGAGAACCCAGCCGGGGTCGCCGATAGTGGTTTTCTCCACAAACGACTTAAGTAAGAGCGACACACACGCGTCCATGGACCCTGTACAGCTGTTACAGCTGAATATCGACTTCCAGCAGCTCGGCGTCGAAGCCGGCTCCGGCGCGGTCATCGGCGGGCTCATCGGCTTCGCGGCCAAGAAGGTCGCCAAAATCATCGCCATCATCGTCGGGTTGGAGCTGGCGCTGTTCAAGTTCCTCGAATCCCGCGGCATCCTCACCGTCGACTGGGAGCAGCTAAGCGCCGGCATCCTCGGCGCGAGTCAGGACGCCGCCACCGGTGCGCCGCCGTCGTGGGTGCAGACGATACTCTCGACGCTCTCCATCTCCGCGGGGTTCTCGGGCGGCTTCTTCCTGGGCTGGAAGAAGGCTTGATAGCGCCGGAAACGACCTCCCGGAGCCGACCGGAACAGCCGCTGCTGGCGCTCATTTCCGTCGAAACCGAATAGTCCGGGAACGTTCCGAACCAGCCGGGCAGGAAAGCAGGTGTCAGCGTGTCTTGATGTCGTCTTTCTCCCGCACGATGCTGGTTTCGGCCTCGCCGCTGGTTTCCTCGTTGACCATGTCGTAGAAGTCGTTCTGCATCCCCGCGGGGAAGGTGACGACGCCGATCCAGGAGCCGTCGGCCTGCCACTCCTCGCGCTCCAGGTCACCGTACTGGCGTACCTTCGCCTGCGTGCTGCCGGCGTACTCCGGCGGGATGTTGACCGCGACGGTCACTTCGTCGAACCGGATGGGGATGACCGGCCGGAGCGCCTCCAGCGCCTCGTCGACCTGCGCCTCGACCGGTTCCATCGGGTCGACCGAGAAGCCGGCCTCCTCCAGCGCGCGCTCGATGCGCTCGGGCGGATGGGGCGCGTTGTCCATCTGGGGGTTGACCGCGTTCCGTGCGATCTTGTTCACCAGCGCGTTGTGCTTCTGCTCTTTCATCTCCTTGCGCTGTTCGGCGGTGATCTGGATCTCCCCGCGCTCGACGATTTCGGGGATTATCTCCAGCGGCTCGGTCGTCCCGAACACCTCCTCCAGGTCTGCCTCGGCGGGGCGGTCGCCCCGCGATGCGTTCTCGAACACGTCCTCGGCAGCGATGATGTCCTCCAGGTCACCCTCGAACTCCCCGCGTTTCATCGCCAGGGCGGCGTCCGGGTCGATGAGCACCTCGAAGCGCTCGCCGTGGGACTCGAGCCGGGCGGTGACGGCTTCCTCAAGCGGAATCATACCCGTAGCTTCCGGGGCCGGGACTATAAACTGTCCCCCAACGACATCGCCGCCGTCAGCCGAACGCCCCGAAACTCGACTGCATCTCGCGTTCATCGACGCCCTCGGTCACTTCGTGACCCACCAGCGCGCGCATATCCACCGCGTACGTGCTGCCGCCGCGGTCGAGAATCAGCAGGCGGCCCTTCACCCCACGGACGGTGCCGGCCGCCATCGTCTCGGCCATCGGCCGGCCGTCGAAGGCCAGGCCGTAATCGAAGTCGAACGTCTCAATCGGGTCGAAGTCGGCGAGTAACGAGGCCCACGCGTCGTCATTGACGGCCCGGTGGAGGCCGGCCCGCTTTGTCGGGACTCGGACTCGGTCGGGGATTTCCTCGGCGATGGTGGCCTCGATACGCCGTGCGGCCCGGCCGTCGTCGACGGTGCGGATATGGGCTGCGCGGTCGGCTCCCTGTTCGAGCAGGCGGGTTTCCAGGCGCCACTCCTTGGTCACCCCCACCTTGAACGTATCCGGGGCGAACGCGGCGAGATAGACCGCGTGGTCGTCGAAACAGTCCATCTCGTCTTTGAGACAGTCGCCCGTACAGCGGGCACAGACCCAGACGTGGCTGTGCTGGTCGCAGTAGGGGGCGTCGTCGGACTCGCAGGCGATGTGCTCGCCGTCGTCGAGGACGCCTGCACAGCGGCGCTCCCCGAGGGTGTATGCGAGTTCGGTGCCGGGCGAGAGGTCTACGAACTCCACCCCGCCGTCCCGCACGAGGAGGAGGCCGCCGTCGCCCGCGTCGTAGCCCACGAACTGCATACGTGACCGTTTGCACACACGAGGCAAATGACTGTTCATCCGGCGCCGCTGGAGAGTGTGCTGACCCCGCTAACGGCATCAACGACGAACTCCCGCGAACCCGTTCGTCGCTGCCAGACTCGCCACTTCGACAGTATCAGCCGAATATCCACGTTCTGACGGCCACATTTTACGATTGGAACAGAAGATTTAATATTAGAACGTTGTATGCTAACTCACCACGGTAGTTACGTCATCACATACCCCGGCCACCGCGCTCTCGACCGTCGATAGGCGCCTGGATAGCTGTTTTCATACCTTCCTAAATATAGATTTAATAATATATTTACGAAAATTTTATTCATCATCCATCTAATATTGTAGCTGCGATGTTGCGAGACAATACGGACGCGAGTCGACGTGACGTGCTTAAAACAGCCACCGGCGCGGCGGCGGCGACCGGGTTGATGGGCGTCGCGGGCGCGACCGACGCCACTACCCGGATGAACATCGGGTTCAGCAGCGAGTCCGGGCGGGAGGCCGCGACCAGCGCGGGTGAGGAGGTCATCCACGACTTCAACTTCGACGCGGTGACCGTGCGTGCCGACCCCGCGGCCGTTCGCGGGCTCGAAAACCGCTCGGACATCCGCTACGTCGAGGAGGACGGCGAAATGGAGGCGCTGGCGCAGGAACTCCCGTGGGGTATCGACCGGGTCGACGCCGAGGTGGCTCACGCGAACGGCGAGACGGGCAACGGCGCGGACATCGCCATCATCGACACGGGTATCGACGACGACCACCCCGACCTGCAGGCCAACGTCGG
>JBDGQC010000103.1:0-3553 GCA_042219375.1 Halolamina sp.
AGAGCGTCTGGACGATGTTGCCGAGCACCAGCGGCCACGCTAACGAGAAGAGTTTGGGCGTGATGGCCCCGGTGGTCATGTCGACCTGCGAATCGCGTCCGCTCACACGTCAGCGGAGGTATCGGTCGCCGATAAACCCCGCCGTTTCGGCCGGATTGTGGGGTTCTCTACCGCCCAATCCTGCGGTCGTGGTGGCGCGAAACAGGAGCGCCCTCATGGCGCGACCCGCCACGAGGGAGCTTCGCTCCCTCCGTGGTCGGCGACGGCGGACGAAGCAAGCACCGCAGGGAGCGGAGCGACTGAGGAGCACAGCGAGACGCCCGAGTCGAGCGAACAGGGGCTTTCACGGTGTTGCTGACCCCATCTCTCGCAGTTCAACAACCGAACTCAACACCAAAACAGGGACCAACTCCACCAACCACTCATACCGGCACAGCCGGCCCGGGCCTGAACCCTTTTCCCCCAACCCCGACACCACCACCCATGAGCTACGGCGTCGCACGCTATCTCAGCATCGACAGCACCGACACCCCCACCTTCACCCCCGACGGCGACCTCGCGTTCCTCTCGGACACCACCGGCACCCCACAGGTCTACCGCCTCGATGCGCCCGGTGAGTGGCCCGAACGGCTCACCGCCCACACCGAGCGCGTCTCCTTCGTCGACGCCTCGCCCGCCCGCGACGAACTCATGTTCGGCATGGACGAGGGGAGCAACGAGCGCGACCAACTCTACCGCTACGACCTCGCCACCGGGGAGGAGGTCCAGCTGACAGAACAGCCCAAGGCCAAACACCTCTGGGGTGGCTGGGGCCCGGACGGTGAGCGATTCGCCTTCGCCGCCAACCGCCGACAGGGCGACACCTTCGACGTGTACGTGCAGGGCCGGGACAGCGAAACCGCGGACCTCGTCTGGGAAGGGCCCGGCGGCTTCGTCGGCGTCGCCGCGTGGCACCCTGACGGCGACGCGCTCGTCCTTCAGGAGTCCAACTCCAGTTCCGACCAGGTGCTCTACTGGCTGGATATCGGCTCCGGGGAGACCGAGCGAATCACCGACGCCGACGAGGAAGCCCGCTACGGCCACGTCACCTTCGGCCCGGCCGGTGAGCTCTACGCCGTAACCGATTACACCGAGGAGACGGCCTACGTCGGGCGGGTCCACCGCGACGGTTCCGTGGACGTGGTCGAGCGTGCGTCCGAGAAGTGGAACGTCGCCTCCCTCGTCCTCGACGACGAGACAGGTCGCGTCGCGTACACGGTGAACACCGACGGCTACACCGACGCCACGGTCGGCACCCTACGCGGCGGCAGCATCGTCGACACCGCCGCGGTCGACCTGCCGGAGGGCGTCGTCGCCGACATCGAACTCGGCCCCGACGCGGAGCGCGTCGCCGTCACCTTCAGCGCCGACGACCATCCCTACTCCGTCTACCTCGTGGACGCCGAATCCGGTGCGACCGAGCGCTGGACCACCCCCGGCACGCTCGGCATTCCCGAGGACCGCTTCCTGCGCTCGGAGACGGTTCGCTACGAGACGTTCGACGGCCGGGAGATTCCGGCCTACTGGACCCTCCCTGACGGGGTCGATGCAGACGGGAGCGACGGCGAAGTCCCGGTGATGGTGGACATCCACGGCGGCCCCGAACACCAGCGCCGGCCGTGGTTCTACCCGACCAAGCAGTACTTCCTGAACCAGGGCTACGCAGTACTGGAGCCGAACGTCCGTGGCTCGTCGGGCTATGGAAAGGAGTACACTCACCTCGACGACCAGAAGAAGCGCCTCGATTCAGTGAAAGACATCAAGTTCGCGACCAGTTGGCTGGAGAAACAGCCGGCGGCCGACACCGACCGGCTGGTGGTGTACGGCCGCTCCTACGGCGGCTTCATGGTGCTCTCGGCCATCACAGAATACCCCGACCTGTGGGCCGCGGCGGTGGATTTCGTCGGCATCGCCGACTTCGAGACGTTCCTCCAGAACACCGGCGAGTGGCGCCGCGAGCACCGCGCCGCGGAGTACGGCAGCCTCGACGACCCCGAACTGCTGGAACGCATCTCGCCGATTCACAACGTGGACGAAATCCGATGCCCGCTGTTCATCCAGCACGGCGCGAACGACCCGCGCGTGCCCGTGAGCGAGGCCGAACAGATCGCCGAGGCCGTCGAGGAGCGCGGCATTCCCGTCGAGACCTGCATCTTCGAGGACGAGGGGCACCACACGACCGACCGCGACAACCGCATCGAGGAGTTCGAACGCATCGCGGCGTTCCTCGACGAGCACGTCTAACGCGATGGTTTCCGATACAGTCAAATACGGCGCCTTGCTGCTCGGCGCGCTGTTTATTGCCGCGACGGTAGCGGGCTACGTCGGCGTCGCGGCCTACGGCGCGCTCACCGGCGACACCCCGTCGCTGGTGCCCCTCGCCGCGGGGGCGATGGCGCTCTCGCTCGTGGTGACCGTCGTCGGCATCGTCTGGCGGCGACGGCAGTAGCGGACACCTACTCGCCTTTCTCGACGGTCCAGGCCTGAACGGTGTCGCCGGCCTCAATCGGCTCGCCGTCGAAGCCGCCGGCGACCGACCACGCGTCGAACCCCGAGTTGCGGACGAGCAGTTCCACCTGCTGTTTCGGGAGCATCGAGAGGGTGTGAGACTCCTTGTGGACAGTCTGTCCGTCGGGGCCCGCTACGACCGTCTCGACGCGGAACTGTTGCTGCACCTCGTCGGCCAGCCGGGACCGGGAGCGGATGGTGTAGGTCCGGCCCTCGTACTCGACCGGCTGCTCCTCCCACTCGCCGTAGTTCTCACAGATGACCGCGAACGAGGGGACGAACGTGTCGAAGACGAACCGGCCGCCCGGTGCGAGCGCGTCGGATACGCAGTCGAGCAGCGCCAGTTGGTCCGCCACGGTCGTCGCGTGCTGGACAGCGTTGAACGGGCAGATGACGAGGTCGTATACCCGGTCCGTCTCGAACGCCGTCATGTCGCCCCGACGAACGGAGGGGTCGAGCCCGCGGGCGGCCGCGCGCTCCCGAAGCCTGTCGAGGCGCTCCCCGTTCAGGTCGATGCCGTCGGCATCGACGCCCGCGGCCAGGAGTTCGAGATACACCCGGCCGGTGCCGCAGGCGAGTTCCAGCGTCGGGCCGTCGGCGCGTTCGGCGGCGTCGCGGTAGAACGGAACGTCGCCGCGTGGCTCCGCGAACTGGAGGTCGTACAGATCGGCGGGGCTCGGATGGTCGGCCATACGTGAGCGACCACGACGAGCCGCTTGAAGGGCACGGACGTATGGGCCGCTCTCACAACCCCGTCGGGCTACTCACACGGCAGCGTCGCGTCGTGGCTGGCGTCGCCGACGATTACGACGCCGCACATGGACGCGGCGCCGTGAATCGAGCAGTAGTACTCGTAGGCGCCGGCCTCCGTGAACGTGTAGGAAGTCACCGCGCCGTTGCCCAGGCTTCCGGAGTAGTAGTCCCACTCGCTTCCCTGCTCGGTGAACGTGTCGCTTGTCACGTCGTGGCTCGCGCCGTCCTTGTTCGTCCACTCCACCGTCGTCCC
>JBDGQC010000047.1:0-3539 GCA_042219375.1 Halolamina sp.
GAAACGGGGAAGATGCTCATCAAAATCGGGAAGCGCGGCCGGAAACACGGGCTCGGTATCGTCGGCATGTCCCAGCGCCCGGCGGACGTGAAAAAGGACTTCATCACCCAGTGTGACTGGCTGGTCTGGCACCGGCTGACCTGGGACAACGACACCCGGGTCGTCGGGCGCATCCTCGGCACCGAGTACGCCGACCGCGTGGAGGAGTTAGACGACGGCGAGGCGTTCCTCGACGCCGACTGGGACGAGGACGTGCGCCGCGTGCAGTTCGACCGCAAGCGCACCTTCGACGCCGGCGCAACCCCGGGGTTAGGGGATTTCGAACGTCCTGAGCTCCAGTCGGTGTCCGAGGACCTGGTCGCGGACCTCCAGCAGGTCTCTGAGGAACGCGAGCGCCACGAGTCCGAGCTATCGGCGCTGGAAGCCGAACTGGCGGAGAAAGAGCAGCGGATCGACGAACTGGAGGCCGAACTCGCGGAGGCCCGGGACATGAGCGAGATGGCCGACCGGTTCGCACAGGCGCTCGTGGAGAACGCCGAGACATCGCCGCCCGAGAACGCGCCGGCGGAACCGGAGGTCGCCGAGGCCGAGGAGTTCGTTGCCGGCGCCGCCCGCGGTGGGTATCCGGGTGCGGGGCCGGTTCCTGCGGACGCCGATGCTGTGGATGCGGACGCCGGCCCCTCGGAAACTGCCCCCGACGCAGCGACGGGCTCCGGGGAGACATCGAACGGCGGGGCAAGGGATGGCGAGGAGCCGAGGGAGGATGCGGATAGTGAAGAGCCGAAGAAGGATGTAGATGGCGAGGAATCAAGAGAGGATGCAGATGGCGAGGGACTGGATGCGGGCGCGAACGGCGAACGACCAGGTGAGAACGAGCAGGCAGCGGGAACCGAGGAGACAGAGGAACTGCTCAACGAGGACCAGCGCGAGCTCTACGAGTACGAAGCCGACGCGGAGCCGGCCGTGAGAGCCGACGCCGTCGATGATGGGCCGGACGAGGTTACTGCCGACGACCAGACCAAGACTGGCGACGAGGCTGAACAGAAGCCAGCCAAAAATACGGAAGACGGGGAGGCCGCTGAGTCCGCGGAATCGAACGGTCCCGAAGACCCTGCCGCAGACCAACCTCTCGACGCCGAGGAGGCGGAACCGGACGGTCCCCAGCCGGTCCGAACCGTCTCCAGCGGTGAGGAACCCAGTACCGACATCTCCACGGAAGCCGGTGAAACTGAGGAAGAAGCCGGCGACGACGTGGAGGCTGAAGAGGAGACTACCGCGGCGGAAGAGACGGCCGATTCAACCAACGAGCCCGCTTCAGGCGCGCAATCGGCCGAAGGGGCCGATACCGTGCGTGAGACGGAGCGAGAAACGTTCGAGGCGACGGGTGACTGGCCAAACGCGGACAGCGAGGGGGCAGACCCCATCGATAGGGACGAGCCGCTGACAGCAGGGAAAGTCTCGACTGCGGAGGGAATCGACGGCAGCGAGGAACTGGAACAACGACTCGCGGAGCAATTCGGGGTCGTGATGGAAACTGATTCGGACCTGACCGGTGGCACGCTCGGGGGGACTACCGATGAGGACCCGGTGGAACCTTCGGAAGACGGTTCAGGGGGCAGTTCGGCCGATGAGGGAACAGAACCGGAGTCTGCAGGCGGGTCAGAAGACCGAACTGACCCGGAGTCGGAGGCTGAACCGGATTCTGACCCAAACACATCGAAAGACTCCGACGGACGAACCATCGACCCGACGGCAGACCGGGTGGAGCGGTTGACCGAACTCGTCGAGGGGCCGGAACTCAGGGTCGAGGCGGAGGTGGTTCGCGCGTTCGTCCACGGCATCCAGGCGCTGGACGATGCCACCCGCAGGATGCTGGAGCACTACCGGCAGGCCGGTGACGACTCGCCCGTCGAGGCTCACGTCGCCGCCGGCGGGTCCGGGGAACGCCAGTACGCCTACGCACGCAACCGGACGCTGCGCATGGCGGGACTCATCGAACACGTCGGTGGCGGGCGCTACCGCTACCGACTCCCGGCGCTGGTCGAGGAGGCGTACGACGAACGCATCGACGACAGAACGCTCGCGAATACTGTCGAATCCATCGAGGCCGCCACAAGCATCGCCGCGGAATGAAGGGGAAACTACCCAGAGCCGGGGAACAGCGGTGGCGACTCGCCCGACACGCACGCGTCATCGTCTACGAGGCGGAAGCGGGCGACGAACTCATCACCGTCTATGACTGTGGCGCCGCCCAGAAACCACCGTCGGCACAGTTCATCGGCAACCTCGTTCGGGTGCGCGCGCCGCACGAACTCGAACACACCCAGACGGGCTACGTCGTCACGTTGGAGGAAGGCGGCACGTTGGTCGAACAGGGCGAGGACCACTACGTGGTTGAAACGCAGTCGGAGTAACTTGCCGGCTCCCGGCGTCAGAGCGGCGAGACGAGGTCACGGAGCACCGCCTCGGGGTCGTCGGCAAGCGCGACGCCCGAGGCCAACAGGACGCCGTCGGCGCCCAGTTCTGCGGCTGCAGCGACGTCCTCGCCCGTCGCGATGCCGGCACCGCAGAACACGTCCACCGATTCGTCAACCGCGGCGGCGGCGTCGATGGCGCCGGTGACGGTGTCCGGGTCCGCGCCGGCGACCGACACGTCGCCCCCGATGAGTTCTGGTGGCTCGACGGCGACGGCATCGGGCGAGAGTGCGGCGGCCGCGCCAATCTGTTCGGGGTTGTTCGCACAGACGACCGTCGCGAGCCCCGCTGTCTCGGCGGCATCGAGGCTGGCGTCGATGGCAGCGAGTTTCAGCCGCCGCTCGGAATGGTTGAGCAGCGTCCCGGTCGCGCCAGCCTCGGCAACGGGCCCGGCGTGAGTGCTACCGGTATGGCTACCGTGCTCGACGGGGTCGACGTGCTGTGCCCAGGTTTCGACGCCTGTCTCGGCGACAGCCGAGAGCTGTGCTGCTTGCGGCGCGACGGCGATGCGCGCGCCGGTGTCCTCGGCGACGGCCGTGGCCGTCTCCGCGACGGCGACGGCGTCGCAGTCGTACGCCTTGAGGTTGACGAGAACGAACATACGGGCACACGGGCGCGGTGGGGCAAATAGGTAGCAGGTTCGGATGCGGGGCCCGCGCGGCGGTTGGGGGCCGTTACTCCTTGCGTTCGACCACGTCACCGAGCGTCTGCGTCATCGAGGAGTCCGACTCCCAGTCGGCCTCGTCGTCGCCGGAGCCCTCCGAGAGGGAGATACCGAGCCGGCGTTCGAGTTTCTCCTTCACGTCGTCGCTGGGAAGCATCTCGCCCCGCTCAAGCTTCCGGATGAGCGAGGCCTTCTCGTTGAGTTCGTCGGCGAGTTCCTCCTGGCTCAGCCCTTCCTGCTCGCGAGCCGAGCGGATGATCTGGTCGTAGTCGCCGGCGAGTTCCTCCATCTGGTCGAACATGTCGCGGCGACGGCCGCCGCCACCGCCGGAGCCACCCGAGGGGGTGGAGGAGGACGCGCCGCCCGAGGACGAGGAGGTGGAGTACTTGCTGGTCGTCGT
>JBDGQC010000183.1:0-3530 GCA_042219375.1 Halolamina sp.
TCGTCTGGAGCGTGAAGTTCTTCGGCACGCCGCCGCCGACCAGCAGACAGCCCGCCCGTTCGGCGTCGAACGCGAGGTCAGTCAGCCCCGTCATGTCCGCCAGCGCGTCGAGCGAGAATTCGGACGTCTGGGAGTAGACCCAGGCCTGCAGGCCGAGCACGGAGTCCTGAACCGCAGGCGCGTAGATTGGCACGTCGTTCTCGTAGGCCGCGGCGGCGATACCGGCGTCCTCGTCGATGTCCTCCTCGGCGTTCACGACGCCGTTGGCCCGGCCGAGTTCGCGGGTGAAGCGTTCGATGCTGACGACGCCCGCTTCCTCCAGCGGCGGGAACACGCGCTCGCGGAGGTGTTCCTCGAACTGCGCGAAGTGTTCCTGTGGGAGGTAGACGTTGTAGATGCGGTCGACGCCCTCCTCGCGCAGGCGCTCGTCGTGCTCCCGGGTGCCGTCGCCGCCGTGACGCTCCTCGCCACTTTCGTGGCCGTCGTTGGCTTCCCCCCCGTGTCCGTCAGCGCCGTGAGCCTCCCCGTGGACGCTTCCGTGGTGGTGCTTGCCGCCGATGGCCTCGATGGCGTCGTGGGTGAGGTTCGCGCCGGTGGTGACCAGCGCATCGACGTGTCCCTCCCGGATGAGGCCGGAGACGACCTCGCGCATCCCCGCGGGGACCATCGCCCCTGCGAGCGAGAGGAAGACCGCACAGTCCTCGTCGGCGAGCATCTCGGCAGAGATGTCGGCGGCCTCGTGGACCGCGGCGGCGCCGATACCCGCTTCGCCGTACTCTTCAACGAGGTCGCCGACGCTCATCCCCGCGTGGACCGCGGCATGGCCGATCGGGTCGTGCTGGAACGCCTCGCGCTCCGAATCCTGGTGTCCGCCGTCGTTCTCGGCGTCGTGGCTCTCATCGCCGGTCATGCCCGACGGTCCGGCCGGTGAGGGTTTGAACCACCCGGTCCGTCCTCGGCGGTCGAACCCCCGGTCAGCGGCGCATCGTGATATCGCTCAGAGGCCGGTCGGGTGGTCGATGTACGTCGTTTCCAGTCCCCATTCCTCGGACCGGGCCTGTAGCGAGCGCACCCCGAACGTCTCAGTCGCGTAGTGCCCAGCCAGCACCACGTTGATACCGGCCTCCTTGGCCTCGTGGTAGACCTGCTGTTTCCCCTCGCCGGTGACGAGGAGGTCCGCGCCGGCCGCGACGGCCTCGTCCAACCAGTCCACTCCGCTCCCAGTCAGGACAGCCACTCGTTCGACCTGTTCGGGGCCGAAATCGAGGGTCCGAATCGAGCGTTCGCCCGTGTCAAGTTCGGCGTCGAGGGTCGCCACGACCTCGTCGAGAGCGATTTCCTCGTCGCGTTCGCCGTAGAGCCCCACCGTCTCTGGGCCGACCTCGCCAAACGGTTCGCGGGCGCGGAGCGAGAGCAGGTCGGCGACGCCAGCGGCGTTGCCCAGTTCGGGATGGCCGTCGAGTGGCAGGTGGGAAACGTAGAGCGCGATATCGTGTTCCACGAGCGGCGCGATGCGCTCGTACGCCCGTCCGGTGACGCGGTCCAGGCCGCCCCAGACGAGGCCGTGGTGGGTGACCAGCGCGTCCGCGTCGGCTGCGACGGCGGCGTCGATGGTCGCCTCGGCAGCATCGACGGCGAACGCGACGTGTTCGATATCGCCCGAGCGGGTGCCAACCTGGAGGCCGTTGGGGCTGGCGTCCACGTCGGCGTACTCCTCGGTCCGGAGTTCGTCATCCAGTCGGTCGACGAAGGTGGATAGCTGCATGTACGCTGGTGTGTCGGGCTCCGGTTTGTAGCTCCCGGCTGCTACTCGCCCGGTTCCGCGTGAGAATAGACGAACTCCCGGACGAGTTTCCCCGCGAGCGCTGCCGCCTGTCCGTCGTCCCGGTCGTTGACCTCGACAGCATCACACCCCACCGCGTGGGGCGCGACCGCGCGAACCACATCTCGCATCTCCCGGGGGGAGAGCCCGAACGGCTCCATCGTTCCCGTCCCGGGTGCCACCGACGGGTCCGCGCCGTCAATGTCGATAGAGAGATAGACATCCTGACCAGCGAACGCCGGCTCCCAGTCGGCAACGTCTTCGGGCGGAACCACCGTCACGTCCGGCTCGTCGGCGCGCTCCCATTCTTCGGGCGAGCCGGTTCGCCCACCGAGCACCACCAGGCGGTCCGCGGTGGCGTCGGCGTTGCTGAGTGCCGCTCCCTCGGGGTCACCGTCGAGCGCGCGGCGACAGACCGAGGCGTGGCTCCATGGGTTGTCGTCATACGCTTCGCGCAGGTCGAGATGGGCGTCGAGCGTCACCAGCACGTCCGGGTCCGTCGCGCGAACGCCTGCGGCGGTGACGGTGTGTTCGCCGCCGAGGGTCACCGGGACCGCGTCGTCCCGAACCGCGTCGGCGAGCGTGCCGGTCAGGTAATCGAGGTAGTCCGGGGCGTCGTCCCACGCGCGCAGGTCGCCCGCGTCGTGGACCCCCAGTTCCGAGAAGAACAGGTCGGTGCGGTGGTCGTAGTCGTCGTAGGTGCGGGCGAACCGCCGAACGCGTTCCGGGCCGAACCGGGTTCCCGGCTGGAACGTCGTCGAGACGTCGAGGGGCGCGCCGACGAGCACGTAGTCGGCGGCCGCCCGGTCGGCGACGGCGCCGGGGAACCCCATCAGACGATCTTGCGCTGGCCTTCGAACTCGAGATACTCGATCTCGTCGTCGGGTTCGAGCTCCTCGTCCTCGGGGATGCGCATCGTGAACGTCTCGTAGGTGTCGAGGTCCATCACCTGCGCGTCGTTGCCCTCCACGGAGACGACCTGGCCGCCCTTCCGTTCGACGATGGGGACCCAGACCTTCGCGTCCACAGGCTGGGAGAGGCTCCGCTTCTGCTCGTCGAAGACGCCTTCGCCCTCGATGCGGGCCTTCGCACTCCCGTGCTTTCCGGGCTTGGCGGTGCTGTAGGACCGTATCTTGCACGGCGTCTCCTCCATCATCACGTAGCTCCCTTCCTGCAGTTCACGCACCTGCTTCTGCTCTTTCGCCATGCCTGAGCGTTCCCGGCTTAGTCCTATAAACGGTTTGGAACGGCTCGGCACCCAGCACGCCGGAACCGGCCCGGTAGCGACGGACGGCCCCGAAACCGCCCCGCCGGCTACGCACGGTACGGACGCGCTTGCGGTCCCCGCCGGGATGGCTGGGATAACAAGACATTACTTCCCTCCACCAGCACAACTCCCCATGGCCCTACGGCAACCGCCGCTGTCCGCAGTCCACGACGACTACGGCGCGGGGTTCACCGACTTCGGCGGCTGGGAGATGCCCGTGGAGTTCGACTCCATCCGGGTGGAACACACGGCCGTCCGCGAGGCCGCCGGGATTTTCGACGTCTCCCACATGGGGGAGATACACGTCGAAGGCCCGGACGCGGCCACCCTGATGCAACGGCTCACGACCAACGACGTGTCGGCGCTCGACCCCGGCGACTCACAGTACGCCTGCATCACCGACGAGGAGGGTATCATCCTCGACGACACCGTCGTCTACCG
>JBDGQC010000090.1:0-3372 GCA_042219375.1 Halolamina sp.
TGTTCGATGGACCCCACCGCAACCACGGCGGTGCGTACGCCTCCCTCAAGCGCCGATTCGACCTCCCGCCACGTCAACTCCTCAAGCCGTATCGTGTCGACCATATCCGCGAGTTCGTCCCGGTGAGTAAAAGCGTCCGGGTTGGGGTCAGCTCGCCGCACTTTTGATATAGCGAAAAATGGTTTATGAGTTGCTCTCGCGCCGTCCGTAGCGCCGATCGAGTGCCCGAATTGCCGGTGGTCCGGGGGATTAAGGTCACGCCGCCCCCCGACCCGGCCGTGAAAGACCAACTGTTCGCCGACGTGGACGAACTGGCGGGTGGCCTGGACGACATCGCCCTCGAACTCTGGGAGAACCCCGAACTCGGGCTTCACGAGGAGCACAGCGCCGCCGTGCTCCGGGAGTACCTTCTGGATGCCGGGTTCGACATCGAGGCGGGAATCGGCGGGATGCCCACCGCGTTCGTCGCCTCCTACAGTTCGGGCGAGGGGCCGACAATCGGTATCCTCGGGGAGTACGACGCGCTCCCGGACCTCTCACAGGCCGTCTCGGCGGAGCGTGACCCGATTGAAGAGGGTGGGCCCGGACACGGCTGTGGCCACAACCTCTTCGGGACTGCCGGTGCAGGCGCGGCCGTAGCCGTCAAGCGGGCGATGGACCGGGGCGACGCAGCCGGCGAAATCCGGTTCTACGGCTGTCCGGCCGAAGAGACGCTGGTCGGCAAGACGTTCATGGCTCGGGCCGGCGCGTTCGACGACCTCGACGCCGCCGTCACGTGGCATCCGAGCGACCACACCGCGCCCCAGCGTGGGAGCTCGCTGGCGCTGGACTCGCTGTCCTTCCGATTCGAGGGGGAGAGCGCACACGCGGCGGCCTCTCCCGAATCGGGCCGGAGCGCGCTGGACGCCGTCGAACTGCTCAACGCCGGTACCGAGTACATGCGCGAGCACGTCCCGCAGGACGTGCGGGTTCACTACAACATCCAGGAGGGCGGAAGCGCACCCAACGTCGTTCCGGCAGAGGCCTCGGTCTGGTACTTCGTTCGCGCGCCGGACCGCGACGGGGTCGAGCGCGTAACCGACTGGCTCCGGGAAATCGCCGACGGCGCGGCGACGATGACCCGCACCGAGGTCAGCGAGCGCTACTACACCGGCTGCTCCCGGCTGGTCTCCAACAGCGTCATCGCGGACACGTTCCGTGAGAACATGGACGAGATAGAGCCCGTCTCGTACGACAATGCTGACCGCGAACTCGCCGCCGAGCTACAAGAGACGTTCCCCGAGGGGAGTATCGAGTCCCGGCTGGAGGACTTCGACGAGGCCCACGCCGAAAACGCGGCCGACGCGTCGCTCTACACCGAACCGATGGATGCCTTCGACGAGGGCGAACCCGGCGGCGGTTCGACCGAGGTTGGCGACGTGAGCCAGATTACGCCGACCGCGCAGTTCCGCGCGACTACCTGGGCGCTCGGAACCCCCGGCCACTCCTGGCAGGCCGTCGTCGCCAACGGGGACTTCGGACGTACTGCCGTCCCCTACGCGGCGAAGCTACTCGCCGGCTCGGCGTTCGACCTGCTCACCGACGAGGAGCGCCTCGCCGACGCGCAGGCGGAGTTCGAGGAAGAGACCGAACCCTACGAGACGCCGCTCCCCGAGGGAACCGAACCGCCGTTCGAGCTGACTGAGGAGTAATCGTCGATAGCGGGACCAACGTCCAGTTGGTTCAATACCGGCTTCAACGGTACCGAATGCAGGAAGGCGTCGTAAACGGTACCGATTCTCCGCGAACTGCGGTCCAGTTTGCGGGGATTAGTGCCCTAATCTCTCGATTCGGTACGTTCTTGTGGATGGCGAGAAACGTCTGGCCCATGAGTGACGGCGAAACCGTACAGGTGAAAACGCGGGTGCCGGCCTACCAGCGCGAGGAGTGGAAGGCGGCGGCCGACCGACTCGACATGAGCCAGAGCGAGTTCTTCCGGGCCATGGTCCAGGCGGGCCGTAGCGGCTTCGAGGGCGGTGAATCCGCGGCGGCGACGAGTAGCCCCGAGGAAGACCGGTCTTCGGACGCGAACCCTGGGGGAAACGGCCTCGAAGACCGCGTCATCTCCGCACTATCCGCAGACGAGGCGACGCCGTGGGACGCGCTTCTGGAGGAACTGCTCGGGGACTTCGAACAGCGACTGGAGGAGACGCTCCAGACGAGCGACCGCGTTCGGTACAGCGGGCGCGAGGGAGGCTACGTCCTGACTGACGATGGCGAGTAACGAGGTAGAGAGCCCGGTCGATTACTACCTCCAGGACATGGAGATGCACGGCCGGGCCGAACGCACGCGCGCCGCCTACGAGCGCGTGCTCCGGCAGTTCGAGGCGTTTCTGGCCGACGGCGGCGGGAATCTGGATAGACCGACCGACCCGGCAGCGGCGACCCACCGGGACTGTATGGCCTGGGTCCACTCGCTCCGGGGTGACCTCTCGCCGAGCACCATCGCCACCTACGCGACGACGGTCAACCGGTTCTACGGCTACATGAACCAGGTCGGCGCCTTCGACGCCAACCCGATGACGCTGGTGATGGAGGAGATGGACGAGTCAATCGAAAAAGACCCCGCCCGCCGGGAGATCGACGTGTCGTCGATGGGGCGGTTTCTGGACACGATTACCCACCCGCTCCACCGCGCTGTAGTGCTCACGCTGCTGAAAACCGGTATGCGGGTCGGGGAACTCTGCAACCTCGACTGCCGGGACCTCCGACTCACGAACGTCGGTCTTTCGGGCTATGAACTCGACGGCCGGCCGCAGTTGGAAGGGCGCGGGGACAGCCTCTTCGTCGATTCCGCGCCCGCCCGCGGGGAGCGACACAACGGCGAGGAGCGAACCGAGTCGAACAAGCGCAAGCGGGCGACAGTCATTCCGGTGGACGGGGAACTCCGGGCAGAACTCCGGCGCTGGCTCGCGGTTCGGCCGGATACGCTCTCTCCCGCCGACCCGCTCTTTCTCTCGACGGCCGACGACTGGGGAGAGCGCCTGACCGCTCGCTCGGTTCGTCACCACGTCCGGCGCTACGCCGAGGAGATGGGCTGGCACAAATCGGGTGCCGGCGCCGGGGAGAACGTCACGCCCCACTACTTCCGGCATTTCTTCACGACCCACCTCCGCGACCGTACTGGGGAGCGAGGCGTGGTGAAGTACCTCCGCGGCGACGTGGCCAGCGACATCATCGACACCTACACCCACAACTGGGGGGACCAGGTGCGCGAGACGTATCTGGAACACATCTACACATTCGAAAGTTGAACATACAGTATTTTCAAGGGTGTTGGAGGCCGGACGTATAAACTTTATTTCGCTATATCCAATCTTTGGGGTACGGTGT
>JBDGQC010000197.1:0-3303 GCA_042219375.1 Halolamina sp.
TCTCGGCGTCGGCCTCGCTCATGTTCTGTAGGGGTCGGGCAGCGGGCATAAACGGACCGGAGCGCGGTCGGCGTACCGGGCGTCGCTGACGACAAGCGTAAAGCGATCCGGCGACCCATATCGGCTATGGAGGTCGCCGCTGAGGTCGTCGGCGAGGGTGAGCAGACTGTCACGCTCCCCGAGGGCGCCGACTACGCCACGCTGGTGGAAAAACTCGGCTACAGCCCCCACGAGGTGACCGTGCTGGTAGACGAATCGCCCGTCCCCGAGGACGCACCCGTGACGGCCGAGAAGGTCCAGGTGCTCCGGCTCGTGGCTGGAGGATGACCCCCGTTCGCCGGCAGTTCGACGGCTGAACCGCGCGGGCTGGTGCGTCGGCGTTTTGTAGGATGAGCCCCTCAATCGGCGCATGACCAGCGGTCCCGCCCTGCCGAACGTCGGGCCCGGCCCGGACCCGTTTTCGCTCTCGGAGCTGGAGGCCGACTTCGCGGTGCTCCTGCTCCACCGCGATTTCTACTGCGGCGAGTGCCGACAGCAGGTGCGGCGGGTGAAAAGCCGCTACGAGGAGTTCGAGGACCGCGACGCCGAGGTGGTGTCAGTACTGCCCGAGGACCGCGACACCGCCGAGGAGTGGCAGAAGCAGTACCACCTCCCGTTCCCCGTCGTCGCCGACGCCGACAAGCAACTGGGCGCGCGGTTCGACCAGCCAACCCGATACGGCCTGTTCGGCCGGCTTCACGACATCATCGGCCGGATGCCGGCGACGGTGGTGCTGGACCTGCGCTGGAGCGATCCAATGGAAACCTACGCCCACCGCGGCGACGCGACAACCGACCGCCCGCGCATTGACGACCTGCTCTCGGCGCTCGATAGCGCGGCCGGCCTCGGTGCCGACGCCACGGCCGCGGAACGGGAGGCGGCGGCACGAGCCACGAGCGACGACACGCCGCCGGTCGCGGCGGACGATTCGACGGCGGAGGCCGGCGCGGCGGCGGGTTCGCGCGCGGAAACTGGCACGGCGGGCGGGAGCGCCGCCCCCTCGACTAACCGGTCCGCCCGTGCGGATTCCGGTGGCACGGCGGCTTCTGATACAGCCGCTGGCGCAACCGGCGACGCAACGACTCCAGACGAAACCCCGAGCGCACCCGAAACTGGGGATGCAGTCGAAACGGATGGCCCAGTCGAACGTCGTGGTACAGTCGAAACGACCGAAGCCGACGAACCGGCCGATTCAGAGGATACTGCGCAGATTGACACGGTAGGCGACGCGGCCGAGGAAGACTCACGGGACGTGCCTCCGGTGACGGTCCCCGACCGGGTCGACCTGCCGGACGCCATCGAACTCCGGCGCGCCACCGAGGACGACGCAATGCCGGTTATCCGTGTGCTCCACGGCGCGCTGCTGGAAATCGACGGTGAGACGGTGCGGCGAGCGGTCGCCCGCGACGACGTCATCGTCGCCGAGGCTGACGGCTGGATCGTCGGTGCGCTCGTCCTGGAGGACAACCACATCGACACGCTGGCGGTCCGCCGGGAGTTCCGCACGCAGGGCATCGGAAGTGCGCTTGTCGAGACGGCCGTCGCCGACATCGGCGGCCCGGTCACGGCGGACTTTCGCGCCGGCGTGCGGGGGTTCTGGCAGGACCTCGGTTTCGAAATCGAGGCCGAGGACGACCGGTTCTACGGAATTCGCTCCGGGGAGTGAGCCGCAGGGAGCACCGTCCGGCTACAGGGTTCGGCGCATCACGACGGCCGTGTCCGGGCAGAGGTCGCTGAACTCCGCCGACCCTCGCACCGCGTCGGGCACGTCGACGCGGTCCGTTTCCTCGTAGCCGAGGCTCCCGAAGAACCCTCTTGCAGTCGTCGTCAGCAGGTAGAGCGTCTCGATACCGGCCTCGCGGGCCTCGGATTCGAGCGCGCGCACGGCTGTGCGACCGTACCCCTCACCCCGGTGGCGCTCTTGAATCGCCGCGGAGCGCAACAGGCCGGCGTCGCCGTAGCGCTCGATGCCGATACAGCCCACGCGTCCGGCGTCGGCCCTGACGACGTAGAGCGCCGGCCCGTCCGCGTCGGCGGTCGGGCCGGCGTCGAGGTCCGCGGTTGGCAGGTCGGCGTGTTCGAGCAGGGCGTGAATCCACTCGACGGCGGACCCCGTAGCGGGAACGAGGTCCACGCTCGGACAGTCGGCTGGGGGTTTGCTGTCGGTCATCGTCACACCAGCGGTCGGACCAGTTCCCGGCCGGCGGCGAGCACCGCTTCCACCCGGGCCTCGGATGACGCTTCGGCGTACACCCGGAGTTTCGGCTCCGTGCCGGAGGGGCGCACGAGGAGCCAGGAGCCGTCCGCACAGAGCAGTTTGAAGCCGTCGAGGGTGACGGTGCGCTCGACGGGCACACCCGCCACCTCGTCGGGGATGACCTCCTCCAGATCCGCGAGCACGCGCTCTTTCTGGTCGTCCGGACAGTCGAGGCTCACCTTGTCGGCGACGATGCCGCCGTGTTCGTCCTCGATGCGCTCGATCCGGTGGACGTACGGTTCGGCTGCCTGGACGGCGCAGGCGAGCAGCGCCATCAACACCCCGTCCTTCTCGCGCACGTGCCCACGGATGGAGAAGCCGCCGGATTCCTCGCCGCCGATGAGGGCGTCGTGGTCGCCCATCGCCTCGGCGACCCATTTGAAGCCGACCGCCGTCTCGACCACCTGCTGGTCGTGCGCGTTGGCCACCCGGTCGATGAGAAACGTCGTGGAGACGGTGCGGACCGCCGGCCCCGCGTGGTCCTCCAGGAGCGCGTCGTAGGTGGCCGCGAAAAAGAGGTTCTCGTCGAGGTAGCCCGACGGGGTGACGACGGCGATGCGGTCGGCGTCGCCGTCGTTGGCGATGCCGAGGTCCGCCTCGCCGCTGCGGACGTGGTCGACGAGTGCGTGGAGGTTCTCCTCGGCGGGTTCGGGTGCGCCGCCGCCGAACTCGGGGTCGGTGTCACACCGGATTCGGTCGACGGTGGCGCCCGCGGCTTCGAGCAGTTCGTCGGTAACGCCGCGACCGGACCCGTGCATCGCGTCGTAGGCGACGGTGAGCCCCGAGAGGTCGAGGTCGTCGCCGGTGAAGCGGTAGTCCGCTACCAGCTCCGTCACCGCCTCGGTGTGGGGGCCGACGAGGTCGTCGCGGATGACCATCCCGTGGTCCTCCTCGGGGAGTGGGTCCGGTTCCCGGAGGTTCGCCTCGATGGCGTCGGTGACCTCGGGCATCGCCGGCGCGCCGTCGTCGGGGAAGTACTTGATGCCGTTGTACTCCGGGGGGTTGTG
>JBDGQC010000074.1:0-3258 GCA_042219375.1 Halolamina sp.
AGACGGTGTCGGCGAACTTGGTGAGGAAGTTGGCCTCCTCCATGGCGGCGTCGCCACCGCCGACGACCAGCATATCCTCGCCGCGGAAGAACGCGCCGTCGCAGGTCGCACACGTCGAGAGTCCGTAGCCCATGAGTTCGTCCTCCCCGGGCACGCCGAGCGTGCGCGCTGACGCCCCCGAGGCGGCGATGAACGCGTCGCAGGTGTAGACACTCCCGTCGCGCAGTTCCACGCGGAACGGGGCGGTGGCGACGCCGTCCTCCGGGGCGCCCAGGCCCTCGACATCCACGACGATACCGTGGTCGGTTTCGGCACCGAACTTCCGTGCCTGCTCTTTCATCTTGTTCACCAGTTCAGGCCCGGAGATGCCCTCTGGGAAGCCGGGGTAGTTGTCCACTTCAGTCGTCAGCGTTAGCTGGCCGCCGGGCTCGTCACCCTCCAGCACCAGCGGTTCGTTGTTCGACCGGCCGGCGTAGATGGCCGCGGTGAGCCCGGCGATCCCCGTTCCGGCGATAATGAGGCGACGGTGGTCGTCCGCCTCCGCAAGAACCTTCGACATGGATACTGGTAGGTCGCTCCGGGGCTTGTAGGTTGTGCTGTACACCGGCGGCGGCGCACGAGCAAGTCGGCGTACCGAGAGCAAAAGTCTCGTTCGCCAACCAGAACGGGACGCGTTCTGGCGACGACAAACGACCGACTCGTGTGCCATCGCGGGCTGTTCCGCTCCGACAGCCTTACCGCCCGAGCCGCCGCACTCCACGCCCATGCCCGCTGACCTGGAGGAGAAAACCGACCGCTACGCCGAGATGCTCGCCGACGCGCTGGCGGCTGCCGAGCCGGCGGCGCCACCCGGGACGCCGCTGGGTGACGCCGCCGCCGAAACCTACGAGATGGCCGACTCCTACCTCGACGACGGGCAGCATTTCCGCGACATCGACGACCCGGTGAACGCGCTGGCCTCGTTCTCTTACGGCTACGGTTGGCTCGACGCTGGGGTGCGACTCGGGCTGTTCGACATCCCGGAAGACACCGAACTGTTCACGACTGAGACGGAGTCCTGACCCAGATTAGCCCACCCCGGTACCGCGGGTGAACTCGTAGCCGTAGACCCAGTTGAGTAGCACGTAGGTGACGACGCCGAGCGACAGCGAGAGAATCCACGAGGCGGCGGCGACGCGGCCGACCGTGCGGTGGGGAGTTTCCTCGCGGAGTTCACGGGTCGTGTGGGTCAGTCCGAGTACAATCGCGTAGAGCACCACCGGCACCGAGACGACGGAGAGGATGATGTGGATTGCGAGCATCAGCAGGTAGGCGTAGTAGACGAGTTCGGGCGCGCCCACCATCTCCTTCGTGCCGCCGCCGCCGATTTTCAGCAGGTAGAGTACCAGAAACCCGAGGATGAGGCCGAACGCGCTCCCCATCGCCGCGCGGTGGCGCTTCACCTTGCCCTCGCGAATCCACTTCCAGCCCAGCACCAGCAGCACCGTCGCGGCGGTGTTGATGGCGGCGATGGCGTGGGAGAACAGCTCCACCTACCCCTGTGAGAGCGTGGGAAACGCCGCCGCGGGGATGACGCCGGCGAACGTCCCGAGAACGAGGCCGTAGCCGACAACCGAGAGCACCACGACGGTCGCGCGCGGATGCGAGTTGGCGCTGGAGCGGGCGCTTGCGAACATGTCTCGGGTTGGGAACTGGAGCGACAAGGCGGTTCCGGGTTCCGGAGGCCGCGGGGACCACACCTTTGCCCGTGGCCGCCGCCAATCCGGTATGGTCGCCTGCACGTTCTGTGAAATCATCGCCGGCGGGCGCGAGGCCTACGTCCTCTACGAGGACGACCGGACGGTCGCCTTCCTCGACGCCAACCCGGCGGTCGAGGGGCACACGCTCGTCGCGCCGAAAGACCACCGCGCGGAACTGCTCGCTGCCGGCGAAACGGCCGCCACGCACGCCGACGCCACCGAACAGCCCGGCGCCGCAGCGTCGGCGGTGTTCGAGACGGTTGAAACCGTCTCGACTCGCCTCCGGGAGTACCTCCATCCCGACGGGTTCAGCGTCTTCTACACCACCGAAACCCTCGTCGGCACCGTCACCCACGCACACGTCCACCTGCTCCCGCGGACCGACGGCGACGACGTGTCCCTGGCGCTCGACCGGCGGCCGCTTGACGAGGAACGCGCCAGCGCGCTCGCGGCGGCGGTTCGGAACGCGGGCTGACTGCCGCAACCGGTCCCGATGTACGAGGGTTTATCACCGAAGGCGGCACAGTCGTTGGTACGGGTGATGGCGACGCACCCGTCTCCGACTGGTCGGACGGCTTCCGGTCCCGGTGGGGTGGCCCCCACACCGCGGCCGAGGTGGCGCCACCGTTTCGACCGGTCATCACCGCCGCGCGGTCCAGGACAGACCGCGTCGGCGTTCTTACACCTGTGAGCGCTGGGCTTCTTCACCGATGAACGAGACGCACAACCATGCACCCGGACCGAGCGGCCGCGGCCGTCGATGACGCGGTCTCCCGCCTCCGCGAGCGGTTCGGCTCTTTCCCGCTGGTCGAAACCGAGTGGGTCGTGACCCCGGACACCTACGACCGGACGGCTGAGCGAGCGGCGGCGCACATCGTCGGCGGCGCCGGCGCGTGGGTCCGCCGTGACCGAGAGGGGACGGTCGAGGCGCTGCTGGTCCGCGAGGCCGACAAGGGCGGCTGGTCGGAACCAGCCGGGAAGCAGGAGCCCGGCGAGCGCCTCGGGGTCACCGCCTGCCGCGAAACCTACGAGGAGACTGGGGTCGAGTGCCGACTCACCGGCGTACTCAGAGCCGAACGCGCGGTCCACGTCGTCGAGGGGCCCGAACCACAGGAGCGTCCACCGCTCCCCCGTCTCGTCGTGGTTTTCGACGCGGACCATCTCTGCGGGGAGCCACGCCCGGGAGAGCCAGGAATCGACGAGGCGGCGTGGCTGACGAGCCATCCCGACGAACTGGCGTACCCGGGAGTCGCGGAGTTCCCAATCGAGTAACCGCCCGCCAGTAGCACACCGTGAATGGTTAGATGACGCCCGTTTCCTCGGCGACCTCGTAGGCGGCGTCCTCGGTGATGCCGTCGCCGAGAATGGTGTAGCGGTCCCGAATGCTGTGGGCCGTGGTGAGCGCCTCGATGAGTTCCCCCTCAGTTATGCCGAGGTCCTCGGCCGTCGTCGGGGCGTCGAGACTCGCCAGCGCGTCGCGGATGTCCAGCCACATCCCCTTCGGGCCGTCGTGGAGGTA
>JBDGQC010000202.1:0-1922 GCA_042219375.1 Halolamina sp.
ATTCAAGCCTGCGGCCGCGTGGTGCGCTCGCCCGAGGACTACGGCGCGACCTACCTCGCCGACGACTCCCTGCTGGACCTGTTCGACCGTGCCAAGACCGACATGCCGGGCTGGTTCGAGGACCAAGTGGACCGGCTCTCGACCCCGAACCTCCCCGAGACGGACCCCGACGCGGCGCTTTCGGGCATCGACGCCTACTCCGGGCGGCGGTCACAGCCGACGCGAAGCCAGCGCGGCAGTGGGTCGAGCGGTTCCGCTGGCGGGTCGTCGACGACAGAGTCGACGGCGGGTGACGCCGGCGACGAGTCGCCGTCGAACCGCACGGAGGCCGACGCGGCGAAGCGTGAGAACCACCCGTTGTCGGACGTGTGGGGCGACGGTTGACAGTCACACCGTCACGCAAAACAGGAAGGTGAGCCACCTACAGCGCCAGCGCGTAGGCGAGCGACGACCCCATCATCAGGACGACGAGAACAACCGCGAGTAGCTGTTTCCGGTCCATACCCGAACGAGCGAGCGTGCCGGCTTAATTCTCACGCCGCGTCCTCGGGGACCATGTGCAGCCCCGAGAGCGACTTCAGCACCTGCACGGAATCGGCGTCGGCGTCGAAGAAGTCGGGCCGCGCGATGCTCACCGTCTCGTAGGTTTCGGGGTCGAGCACCTGCACCGCGTGCTCGTCCTCGACGGCGACGACGGTGGTCTCCTCGGCGTCCTCGCGGCTCCCGAGGCGCTCCGCTTCCGGGGAGTCTTCCTCGTCGAACTGTGCTTCGTAGGACGCCCCGGAAGTGAGGCGAACCCCCTTCAGGTTGCCCCGAACGGACGTGACCAACACCGGCCCGTCGCCGTCCTCCGGGTCGATGACCTCGCCGGGCCGGTAGCGCGGGAGGCGAACCGAGAACGTGACGCGGTAGACCTCGTTGCCGTCGCCGTCCTCGGTGACGAGCGTGGCGTACTCCTCGAAATCGCCGCCCATCTGCTGGGTCACGCGGCGGGAGAGCTCCCGGCCGAGTTTGTTGGTCGAGAGTTTGATGTCCGTCCCGTCGCCAACCTCGGTCACCTCGGTGACGAACGCCTCGCGGTCGCCTTTCGCCTCGCGCTCGGCGACCATCTCGTGGGCGATATCCACCGCTTGCTCCTGTTCCTCGCTGGTGGGGGTTCGCTCCTCGGCGCGGATCTGGACCTCGCCGGCGTAAGACCCGCCGGCGATGCGGCCACAGCGTTCGCAGGTCCCGCGGGACACCTTCACCGGCACGACCACCTCCTCCTCGACGACCGTATCGCGGACGACCCCCGAGAACGTGCAATGCATGCGGATGGTGTTCTGGTCGACCTGCTCGGGGTCGACACCCCACTGGACCTGCTCGGCCTCCAGGTGGATACCGAGCGCCTCCGTCACCTCGTCCACGGCGATGTCGGTGTAATCCCGCGCGCCCACGTCCACCCAGCGATTGCCGCGGTGGACCGCACCGCACTGTCCGCAGACGAGCACCTCGATTCGCTCGGGCGCATCCACCATCTCGAACTGCTCGAAGTAGCAGGCGTCACAGAGGGCCGCATCGCGGTCCCGTGGCTCACCGGGAAGCGGTTCGGGCCGCTCGGGCACGTCGTCGCCACAGCGAGGGCAGAAATCGCCCGACTTGCTCATTATCGGAACTGGGCGATTCTGACTGATAAGGGTCGCGCATACGGATGGCCGCTACCAGGAGAAGCGGAGCCGCGACGACCCGGAAAACGGCGCTCGTTCCAGTATTGAACGCTCAGTCCGAGCTGGCTCCAGTATGAACGCCCAGTCTCAGGTTAGCTCCGGTCGCGAACGCTCAGTCCCGAGTCAACGCCGGTCGCGGGACCGTCTCGTCAACCGAATCACGCCACGAGTGTCCGGGCGTCCAGCCCAGCAGGTCCTCGGCCTTCTGGATGCTGT
>JBDGQC010000202.1:2022-3145 GCA_042219375.1 Halolamina sp.
CGCCACGAGTGTCCGGGCGTCCAGCCCAGCAGGTCCTCGGCCTTCTGGATGCTGTACGCTGACCCGTCGCCGTCGACGCCCGGTCCGGCGTCGGGGACATCGCCGTACACCGATTCCAACAGGTCTTCGAGGGGTTCGCCCAGCGCGTTGTCGGCGGCGACGCAGTTGAACGCCTCGTGGCCGCCCTCCGGGGCGAACTCGGTGGTGAGTGCCGCGTGGACCTGCTCAGCCACGTCGCGGGTGTCCACGTAGGACCAGTAGTTGCCCGCGCCGGCGCCGAGGGTCTCCGTGTACTCCGGGTCCCGACAGGGGTAGCTACCGGGCTCCTGAATCCACGAGGGGCGGATGGAGGCGACCTGGACGCCGTGGCGGCGGGCGACGCCCGACGCCACCTCCTCGGCGGCGACTTTCGAGAGCCCGTAGCCGTCCTCGGGCCGGCGCGGGTGGTCCTCGGTGATGGGGAGTTCGTCCGGCAGCGGCGTTTCCTCGGCGAAGAAGAAGCCGTACGCGCCGTCGCTGGAGGCCTGGACGATGCGTGCGCCCGCCTCGCCCGCGGCCGTGAGCACGTTGTACGCCGCGAGCGTGTTGTTCTCGAACACGCCGCCCTCCGGGTGCCGGCCGAGCGCGGGGATGGCGCCCCAGTGGACGACAGCATCCGGGTCGACGCTCGCGACGAGTTCGCGGACGGCGCCGCGGTCGGTCAGGTCCGCGGCGCGGAAATCCACGTGCTCGACGGGGTCGGCCCCGAATCCGGGGTGGTCGTGGTCGACGACGACGATGTCGAACTCGCCGCGCAGGCGCTCGACGACCCAGCGGCCGGAACTTCCCCGCCCGCCGGTGACGATGACGGTGTCCATAGCGGTGCTGTGGGTCGCCGCCTGAAGTTGGTGTGGGTAGCGGCGGACCGAACGGGGGCCTATCGCTCCGGCGGCGCGACGGTGTTCCGCAGCGTCCCGATTCCCTCGTAGTGAATCTCGATTTCGTCGCCCGGTTCGATGGTCCCCGGGTTGCCGGGACTCCCGAACGCAATCACGTCGCCGGGGCGGAACGTGAACCGCTCCGAGAGGAACGAAAGCAGTTCGTAAGGGCCCCAGAGCATCAGTTCCGTGTTCGCTGCCTGCCG
>JBDGQC010000124.1:0-3133 GCA_042219375.1 Halolamina sp.
CCATGCCAGGACCCGCCGACATCGAACCCATGGACCTCCGCTTCTCCTCGGAGGAACTCGCCGAGCGCCGCGACAACATCCAGGGGTTCATCCGCGACACCATCGAATCCGCCGGCGCCGACGGCGCCGTGCTCGGACTCTCCGGAGGCATCGACTCGACGACAGTCGCCAATCTCACCGTCGACGAACTCGGCGCCGACGCGCTCCACGGGCTGGTCATGCCCGGGAGCGTCTCCGACCCCGGGAACATGAGCGACGCCGAACGGGTCGCCGAGGAGCTGGGCATCGAGTACGACGTCGTCGAAATCGACCCCCTGGTCGACTCGTTCCTCGGCGCCTACCCCGAAGCCGAGGACGACCGGCTGGCTATCGGGAACGCCCGCGCGCGGACCCGGGGCGTGCTGGGTTATCTGGTGGCCAACCACGAGAACCGGCTCGTGCTCGGTACCGGCAACCGGACCGAGGCGCTCACGGGCTATTTCACCAAGTACGGCGACCAGGCCGTCGACTGCAACCCCATCGGCAACCTCTACAAACAGCAGGTCCGACAGCTCGCCCGCGACCTCGGCGTCGACGAGGACCTCGTGGCCAAACCCCCCACCGCCGGCCTGTGGGCGGGCCAGACCGACGAGGCCGAGATGGGCGTCGATTACGACACCCTCGACGCCGTCCTCGCGCTCAACGTCGACGGCGAACTCTCGGTGTCGGCGACGGCGCGGGAACTCGAAGTCGACCGCGAAATCGTCGAGAAGGTGCGCGAACTCTACGAGCGGAGCAAGCACAAGCGGCGGATGCCGCCCGCGCCGCCCGAACTCGACTGATTACCTGACCGGGTTCTCGGGGCCGCGGCCGAGGTATTCGGCGAGGAACGCGCGGACGACGCGCGCGTCGTACTCCTGCATCGTGAGTTTGTACCGCCAGGCGGTCAGCACGTAAGGGTTCTCGGGGTCCTCGACGGGGGAGGGCACGACGACGACGCTCTTCCAGGTCCCCGTGTGCTTCGAGGCGTACTCCTTCAGGCTATCCTGGGCCTCGGAGTCGATGGCTGCGGGGTCGTAGTAGACGACGACAGCCCCGTGTTCGAGTGAGTGGACGACCGAGCCCAGCGGCTGTTGCTCGGCGTAGAAGCCGGCTCCGACGGTCGAGCCGTGGTGGTCCCCGCCGACTGGCGGCATCGTGCTGTAGTCGATTTGGGACCCTCGGCTGACGTGGCTGGGGTTCATCTCCGGATAGCTCTGGACGTCCTGGAGATACTCCTCGTTGCCCCGGTCGGGGAGCGGTTCGGCCTCGATTCCGTCGACAGCGACGCCGCTGGTCCCTCCGCTTGCGCCACCGCCCCCGCCCAGCGTCACGTAGGCGACGACCGCGGCGGCCGCGAAGACGACGAACATGAGAACGATGGGCCCCGTCGGGACCCCGCTCAGCGCACTATCGCCTTCGAGTTCGTCGACGCGGCGGCGGTCTATCGGGCCGAGTTCCCCCTCGTGTTCCTCACTCAGATGTTCGAGGTGGGCTCGCTCGGTGTCGGACGACTCCCCACAGTAGTCACACTCCGGCATCGCCCGTTCTTGGCCGTGTGGGGTTACGGGTTTTTCGGCTGACATGGCGGAAAGTGTGGGTTTTCCAAAGGCCTTTGCCCCTGCCATCGCTAGATTCACCCAATGGAGGAAGCCGCAGCGGTCCGCCGTGCTGCCGAGGATGCCGTCGACGACGTCGCCCCGGACGCGCTCCACGGGGCCATCGAGACGGTGGTCGGTGGCGGCTCCATGACCCCCGGCGTCCTGACACTCCTCTGTGCGCGCGCAGCGGGGAGCAGCATCGACGCCGACGACCTCACCGAGCGCGCGGCCGGCGTCCAGCTCATCTACGACGGACTCCGCCTCACCCGGACGCTCTCCCACGACCCGCCGTGGGAACGCGGCGAGAAAGCCAGCGGCGACATGCACGTGCTCGCCGCCGACGTCCTCGTCGCCCGCGGGTTCTATCTGCTCTCCCACACCGAGGCCGCCAACACCGCCGTCGACGTCGTCCGCTCGTTCGGCCGCGACCAGACCCGCCGCGGCGACACCGACGATTCGGAGGCCGTCGACGCGAACCTCGAACGCGACGTGCTCGACCTCGCCGTCGACGCCGGCACGACCGCCGCCGGAGCCACGCCACCGCCCGGGCTCCGGGAGTTCGTGGCCGACCTCGCGCCCGCTGCCGGCGACGACCTGCGCCCCCCGGAGACCCTGCTCGCGGAGGGTGAGGTCGAGACGCTGACCCGACTGTTCGGCGACACCGACAGGGACGAAGTCCAGACGTCTGTTGACTGATTGCACGCAAGCCCCTGAATCGAAACCCATAAAGACGATTCCGAGTAAGGATTGAGTACACCCCGCGCCTGGGTAGCTTAGCGGTAAAGCGCGTCCTTGGTAAGGACGAGAGCCCGGGTTCAAATCCCGGCCTAGGCTCTTCTCGAGGAACGAAGTGACGCGTGAGAGCGTTCTCCGGGATTTGAGCGAGCGAGTCGCAGCGCGAACGCGGTGAGCGACCGTCTCGCCCAGTTCAATCTCCCGTTTCCGGTAGTTCTACGTTCTCTCGTGTGACGACCGCTGGAGTCGCCCCTATAGCGGGACGAACGGGAGGACGGAACTGCTGTTCAGTCGGACCGGGACATCGGTTCGCCGTCGGTCTCGTCGCGGCGTCCGCGGGTATCGGCGGATGGCGGGTTCAGGAAGAGCGCGTCACCGACGATGGCGGCGCCGACGAGCGAGGCACCGACCAGCGTTGTCCGGAGCGTCGGCGAGAACAGCACGCCGCCGAGCAGCGCGAGGAGATAGGCGGCGGGTATCGCGACGAGCGCGATGTCGTACCGTGTGAACTCCCTCGGGAGAGTGGGCTGTGAGAGGGTCCTGTCGACGATACGCCCGTCGGGTGAGTTTCGCTCGGACATACGCTTCACCTCCGTTCTATACTATGATAGACCATGACATAAAACTACGGGAACAGTACTTCGAACACCTTCGAATGAACGGCATAAGTTATGCATCCCTTCGGCCGGGAACGCAAGCCCTACCTCCGCGGCCGCGTTCCGTCCGGGTATGACTGCCGTCGTCGATTCGATGCCCGACCAGCCCCTCTCCGAGCCCGA
>JBDGQC010000129.1:0-3098 GCA_042219375.1 Halolamina sp.
AGGAACGCCTCCCAGAACGCTCGCGAGCGGCCGACGTGGTTCTCCCAGAGCCTGGATTGGGACTCGTGGACCGCCAGCCCGCGGGGGTTGCCGGTCGGCAGGCCGAACTCGTCTTGCGGGAGCCCCTGGGTGTAGTCAGTATGGCCGAACTCGTGGAGGGTGCTCAGCAGCCCGTCGAACGGGTTCGTCGGGTCGAACCGCGTGGTCACCCGGGCGTCGAACTGCGTGCCGTAGGAGAACGGATGGGTCGAGGTGTCGAGCCGAGCGCGTTCCCAGTCCAGCCCGACGGCGGAGAGCGCGTCGCGGGCGAGAGCCATCTGTTCGTCCTCGGCGTATTCGCCCTCGATAACCCCCGCGCCCGGCTCCGCGTCGCTTTCGCGAATCTCCTCGATGAGCGGGACGAGCCGTTCGCGCAACCGGTCGAACAGCCGCTCGACGGTGTCGAACGGGACGTACGGCTGGCTGTGGTAGCCAACCCCCTCCTCCCAGAGGGCGACGTACGGGTCGACAGCGGGGTTGGCGTGCTCACCCCACTCCCGGCGGAGTTCGATGTGCTCGTCGAGATAGGGGGCGAAGGCGTCCCAGTCGTTCGCCTCCCGTGCTCGTTTCCACACCTCACCGGCCTCGCCGACGAACTCGCCGATGCGCTCGCTGAGGTCGGCGGGGATGCGGCTGGCGGTCCGGTGCTCGCGGCGCATCTCTCGGACGTTCGCTCGCTGGTTCTCCGAGAGCCCTTCGTCGTCGATGCCGTCGAGAGCATCGCCGAGTTCCTCGGACGCGAGCAGTTCGTCCTTGAGCGCGGTGACGGTCGAACGTTGGCTCGCTCGGGCAGGGGTCCCGCCCGCGGGCATCATCACCTCCCCGTCCCAGAACAGCATGAAGTCGGTCGTCTCCAGGTCGACGACCTGTGCGTAGATGTCGGTCGCCTCGTCGTAGGGGTCGCTCATCGGTCTGACCCGGCAATGGCCGCGGCCGGGGCATAGCGGTTGGGGTCGGGCGGGCCGGTTTCCGATATCGCGCGGTCAGTCCCCGTGCTCGGCGAGGAACCGCTCTGCGGCCGCCTGCGCTCGCGAGAGCCCGTGGGTGAGCTTCGAGCGCCCACGCTGGAGGTCGGTTTCGAGGAACCGCCGGCGTCGTCCGGTCGCCTCGGCGAGTTCAGTCACCCCCTGGAGGTAGGGGAGCCGGTCCTGCGGGAGCGCCGGGTCGTGTTCGTAGTCGCTTTCGAGTTTGTACTCGGTCGGGACGAGCACGTTACCGAGTTCGACCTGCAGGTCCTCGACGGCCTGGGTGAACTCCTCGTCGGCATCGTATCTGCCGTCGATGACTGCGTTCACCTCCGCCAGCGTCTCCCGGACCGCCTTCGCCTCGGCGCGGATTTCACCGAAGGCGACGGCGCCATCAGCCGCCGCTTCGATTTCATCGAGCGCATCCAGGATGTCGCCGACGGTGGCGGCGTAGTCGTGGGGCATCGTCGCTGACCCACAGAGCCGGCCACAGAGCGCGAGATAGAGCTTCGTCTCCTCGGCGAGCACCTCGTAATCCACCTTGTCGGCGGTGTCCTCGGGGGTGTGCCACCACCACCCGCCGCCGACCGGGCCGCCCTGGTCCGTTCCGGCAGTCAGGCGGGCGCCCGAGAGCAGCGACGGCATCCCCGTCCCCCAGAACGACTGGTCGGAGTTGCGGCCGGGGCGGTGGTCGTCGCCGAGGAAGTTGCCGTCGTCGTCCGCGTCATCGTCGTCGGCGCCTTCCGGTCCGTCATCGCGCGCGTCAGCGGGTACGCGGAGGTCCGGGACCGAGAGCGCGTCAACGTGCTCGTCGCCCAGTTCGGGCGTGTGCTGGTACCAGAGTTCCTCGGCGCCTTTCAGCCCGTTCAGGTCGAGGTGGAGGTAGCCGACGCCGTTCTCCCGCAGGTCGTTCCAGAACTCGTCGGCGTACCACGCGCTCCCCGCGTACCTGCCGGTTGAGTGGGCCGACCAGAAGCCAAAGCGCACGCCGCGGGCCAGTTCCTCGTCGTGCGCAGCGAGCACGCGCGCGAGTTCCAACGTAGCAGCCATCGCCGTCGCGTTGTCGGTAACCCCCTCGTACCAGGAATCGACGTGGTTGCCGACGAGGAAGAACCGGTCGCTGTCGCCCTCGATTTCCCCGACCGGACAGGGGAGCGTCATCAGTTCGGTCGTCACCTCAGTCGTGACGCTCAGTTCGACCGGCCCCTCAGCGAGGCGGTTCTCCAGCCACGCCCCCTCGTCGTGTGAGACTTCGACGACCGGGAGGTCGGGGACCTCGGTCGCCGTCTCCGTATCCGGGGTTCCCCAGACCGGCGTGACAATCATCTCGTGGAGTTGCTCCTCGTTGACTGAGCCGAACACCGCTCCCGCGGCGCCCGCGTCCTCCAGCAGACAGATGGGTTCGGGAGTGGGCAGCCCCGTCGTGTAGACGAACTTCCCGTCGATGTCGGCCGCGGCAACGGTCTCCGCGGTGATTTCGGGGAGGTGAATTAGCTCGCCGTGACGGCCCGCAGGGGCGGTGCTCGCCGAGAACGAGGTAGTGATGGCGTCGTCAATCTCCCGCCGGGTCGGCGTCGTCACCGTCACCGAAGCCGCCTCGGGGATGCTGATGAGCCCCTCGTAGGTGTGGAGCGTCGCATCGACGCCGTAGGACTCCAGCGTCTCGACGACGTACTCGCTGGCCTCCCACTCGTCCTCCGTGCCGGACTCCCTGATGGTGCCCTCGAACCGGTCGATGTGGTCGCGCATCCGGTCCGGGTCGATGTCCTCGATGAGTCGCTCCTCCAGGTCCCTGTCAACGCTGTCGAGCATTTGCGGGTGCTTGTGAGGGGGCGGCAAAAGGCGTGGTTCTTCCGGCAGGGAAGGGAGTGGGGTAGGGGCAACTGGGTGAGCCGTTCCCAAGCTACATGGCCACGCCGCCCCGCGAACGCGCATGGACGAACCGACTGCGGCGCTCGTGACCGGCGCAGCGCGGGGTATCGGCCTCGCCATCGCGACGGCGCTCTCAGAGGAGGACCGCTACGACCGGGTTGCCTGCCTGGATATCGACCCCGGCGTCGAAACCGTCGCCGACGAACTCGACGGCGGCGAGGG
>JBDGQC010000149.1:0-3097 GCA_042219375.1 Halolamina sp.
GCCAGCGGCTTGGTGACCTCGTGGCCGACACGGTCATCGTGGCGACCGAAGACGAACGAGAGAGTGAATAGCTGGCTATCGAGGGATTGACCGAACGGGTGAGACGGCCGGTGTCGGGGCGACGAGAGCAACTCAGCTTCGACTACTTCGCAGATGATGAAACACGTATGTCTGCGCGTAGCCCGCGTACGCGTCCGCGCCGCTCTCGCCGAACACCTCGTCGCGTTCGGGCAGGTCGCCGCCGAGGCGCTCCCGAATGGCTCGGGACGTCTCGACGTACCCACCGGTTTCGCAGTCGGGGAAATACTCCTCGATGGCGGTTCGAATCCAGGTATCCAGCGGCGCCGCCTGGAGGTAGCCGAGCGAGAACAGCAGCACGCAGTCCGCAACCTTGTCGCCGACGCCGACGAACTGGGTGAGGTAGTTCCTGGCTTCCTCGTAGGGTTTCCCGCGGGCGTCCGCCGGGTCGGCCTCGCCCTCGGCGACCATCTCGGCGGTCCGCTGGACGTACGGCGCACGGTAGCCGAGGCGTAGGTCCCGCAGGTCCTGTTCCGAGCGGGCCGCCAGCGCCGCGGGCGTCGGGTAGCTGTACAGCGTCCGGTCGCCGAGGCTAACGGGCGTGCCGTACGCTTCCCGGAGCGAGCGCTGCATGCCGTGAATCCGGGCCACTCGCATCTGGGCCGAGCAGATGAACGACACCAGACAGGGGAACGGCGGGTCCCGAACGAGTCGCATCCCGCGGTAGCGCTCGACCGCGCGTTGGACGAGTTGCTGGTCGTCGGTCGCATCGTAGATGGCCGTGAGGTCGTCGTCGAGGCGGAGCAGGTGGGTCAACAGCGCCTCGCCGTCGGCTGATTCAGTTGGGTGGTACGGGCCAGCACCCCACTCCGAGAGTTCGACGCCGCCGGCCTCCCACTCCAGTCGGCCGTCGTCAACGCCGCCGACCTGTCGCACCCGGAGTAGCGTCGGGCGCTCGGTCAGTCCCGGTGTCGGGGGCAGCACCGTCTCGTACCAGCTATCGCCGCCGTGGGCCGCGAGGTCGGAGTAGTTCTCGCCGTCGGCGCGCTCCCAGAGGTAGGACTGGCCGCTTTCGAGCGTTGATTGCAGGTCGAACGGCCCGTCCAACTCCGCGATGGCGACGTGTCCCGACTCCATTACCGGAGGCAGGGCAGCCGGGTGTTTCCGGGTTTCGATGCGGCGTGCGGACAGGGGAACACGTGACACGCTTCGAGGCTCCACAACCGCTATCACGCGGGGCGCCCCAGACCCGGTCATGATCACGAGCGATTGGGACGACTGGCTCCCGCGGGCCGTCGAAGCCGCCGACCCGGACGGGGTAGCTCTCTGGTACCTCGGCTGTAACGGGGTCGTCCTGAAAGGCCGCGACGGGACCACGCTGTTCGTCGACCCGTATCTCGGAACGGGCGACCCGCCACGGACAGTACGGATGATTCCGGTGCCGTTCAGTCCCGAGGACGTGGCCGAGGCCGACGCGGTGTTTGCCACCCACGAACACAGCGACCACGTCCACGGCGGGTCCCAGGCACCGATTCTGGAGAACACGGGAGCGAAGTTCATCGCGCCGGACGCGTCGATGATGGCCGCACGCGAGGACCAAGCGTGGGAGGACCGCTGGGACCTGAACGACGAGCAGTTCCGCGAGGTCTCGGAGGGCGCGGTGCTTGAGGTCGGCGAGTTCACGGTCCACGTCGTCGAGGTGAACGACCCGGACGCCGAGCATCCGGTGGGGTACGTGTTCGAGCATGACGCCGCGACGGTGTTCCATCCCGGCGACTCCCGGTCCGCGGAGTCGTTCGCCGCACTCGGCAGGGAGTTCGACATCGACCTCGGCATGCTCGCGTTCGGTTCGGCGGGGATGGTTCCGGACAAGGAAACGGCTGAGCCGACATACACCCGGTGGTACAGCGACGAGAATCAGGTTATCGAGGCCGCAAGCGCCCTCCGGTTGGAGCGTCTGCTCCCGACCCACTGGGACATGTGGAAGGGGATGACGGCGGACCCGACTGCGCTGCACCAGCACGCCGCGTCGTTCGAACATCCGCGTCAACTGGAGGTCGTGGAAATCGGGGACAGAGTCGACCTTTCACGCTGACTGCGGGCGGGCGGCCCGCGAACCGGCGCGTCCGGTTCCGCAACCGCTTTTCGGGCGGGCCTCGTTACTGGAGTAATGACTGAACCGGTTCCCATCGCGGTTCCCCGCAAGGGCCGCCCGCTGGAGGCGGTGTTAGAGCGGGTGGCGACCATCGCCGACGACTCCGACGCCGAGGGCCTCGTGGACGACGTGACCTCGGTGCTGCGCTACGAGAAAGCCATCACCAAGGGCGAACAGCACCCCGACGCCGACAGCTACCAGCGATTGGCAGAGTACTCCGAGCTCTCACGCGGCCCGGAGTACACGCTCCTCCGTGACGACCGGCCCGGGAAGCCGCGACGCATCGTGTTCGATAGCCTGCGCGTCGAACTCGACGGGCAACCGGTACATCTCGTCGGCCGCGAGGAGCCGTTCCGCGCACTCCGAACCCACGAGTTCGCGCTCGGTTTCGACGCCGCCGACCTGGTGCTGGAGGAGGTTGTCACGCTCGGTCCGACGGGCGTGTCGGACCTCGGTGACGTCAACGAACGCATCGACCCGATGGAGTCCGACGTGCGCGTCGTCACGGGATTGGGCGACACCGTGTATCACACCCTGCTCGGCGTGCCCGAAGCGGTCCCCACGGGAACGACACTCGACCGGGAGTTCCTCACCGGCTACGAGGGCCCGCTCTGTATCTCGCCGCGATACGAACGGCTGGTCGAGGCGGTGCTCGGCACGGCGGCCATCGAGGGCATCGAGTTCGTCTATCCTCATAACGGCCAGGAGGAAGAGGAGGCCATCGCCGAGGCCGGCCTGGGGGTCTACCTCACCGTCACGGGGAACACCGCCCGCGAGCACGGCCTCGTACTCGGGGAACAACTGTTCCCCAGCGAGACGGTGCTGCTCGAAAACTCCGCGGAACTCGACGAGACGGTAAAGGCCGTCCGTGCAACCGTCTCGGGCGAGGACCTCCGGGAGGAGACGGAGCTCTGGGCCGAGTAG
>JBDGQC010000104.1:0-3010 GCA_042219375.1 Halolamina sp.
CGAACCGACTACCACCAGAGGTTGCGCCTGCTGAAATCCGGGAAGCCACGCCTGGTCGCTCGCGTGAGCAACAGGCACGTCAGGGCGCAGCTGATTACCCCCGGTCCGGACGGCGACGAGACCCACGCGGCCGCCTCCTCCGAGGACCTCGCGGAGTACGGCTGGGAAGCCCCCACGGGCAACCTCCCCAGCGCGTACCTCACGGGGTATCTCGCGGGGAAGCGCGCCGTCGAGGCCGGCCTCACTGAGGCCGTCCTCGATATCGGTCTCAACACCGCCACACCGGGCAACAAGGTGTTCGCAGTACAGGAAGGCGCTATCGACGCGGGGCTCGAAATCCCGCACAGCGAGAGCGTTCTCGCAGATTGGTCGCGAAACCGCGGCGAGCATATCGCCGCGTACGCCGAACAGCTGGACGAACCGCTGTACGGCGGCGACTTCGACGCGACGGAACTCCCCGAGCACTTCGACGAAGTGCGCGAGCGATTGATGGAGGACAATGAGCAGTAACGATTACAGCGACGGCTGGGAACCGCGCACGCGGCTCGGCCGCAAGGTACAGGACGGCGACATCACGTCGATGAAGGAAGCACTCGAATCCGGGCTCCCGCTGAAGGAGTCCGAGATCGTCGACCAGCTCCTGCCGGGGCTGGACGACGAGGTGCTCGACATCAACATGGTCCAGCGGATGACCGACTCCGGCCGCCGGGTGAAGTTCCGGTGTGTCGTCGCCGTCGGCAACCGCGACGGCTACCTCGGCTACGCCGAGGGCCGCGACGACCAGGTCGGCTCCGCCATCCAGAAGGCCATCGACGTGGCGAAACTGAACATCATCGAAGTGGACCGCGGCTCCGGGTCGTGGGAGGACCGCGCCGGCGGCGTCAACTCCCTGACGCGGAAGGCGACCGGCAAGGCCGGTTCGGTCACGGTCGAAGTCATCCCCGCCCCGCAGGGGCTCGGCCTCGCGGCCGCCCCGACGGTTCGGAACATCCTCGAACTCGCGGGCGTCCAGGACGCCTGGACCAAGTCCACGGGCAACACGCGGACGACGGTCAACCTCGCGAAGGCGACGTACAACGCGTTGCAGAACGCGTCGCAGTCGCGGACGCCCCGTCGTGCGCGCCGCAAACAGCGCGAAACCGAGGTGGGCGAGTGATGCAGGCTATCGTCCAGGTTCGCGGCGAAGTGAACATCTCCGGCGACGTGGAGGATACGCTCAACATGCTCAACCTGCACGCCGTCAACCAGTGTACGCTGGTGCCGGAGCGTGACACCTACCGCGGCATGATCACGAAGGTCAACGACTACGTCGCCTACGGCGAACCGTCGGCGGACGTGGTCGCGACGCTCATCCGCAGTCGTGGCGAGCCCGAGACGGGCTCGGCCGACATCACGGACGAGTGGGTCGCAGAGCACACCGACTACGCCGACGTGGACGCGCTGGCGGCGGCGCTGGTCGACGAGGAGACGACCCTGCGCGAGCAGGGGCTGGCCCCGTCGCTCCGGCTCCACCCGCCGCGCGGCGGTCACAACGGCATCAAACACCCCGTCGTGGAGAGCGGCCAGCTCGGCAAGCACACCACGGCGGAAATCGACACGCTGCTGGAGGCCATGCGATGACCGACAAGAAAAAACGCCAGCGCGGGTCCCGAACCCACGGCGGCGGCACGCACAAGAACCGGCGCGGCGCCGGGCACCGTGGCGGCCGCGGCCGCGCGGGCCGTGACAAACACGAGTTCCACAACTACGAACCGCTCGGCAAGCACGGGTTCACGCGCCCCGACTCCGTCCAGGACGAGGTGCGCGAGGTGACGGTGCAGGAACTCGACGAGAACGCCGCGCTGTACGCGGCGGAGGGTCTCGCCGAGGAGACGGCCGACGGCTACAGCATCGACGCCCGCGACGTGGCCGACGACGGCTACGACGCCGACGTCGTGAAGGTGCTCGGCGACGGACAGGTGCGGAACGAACTGTCCATCGTCGCCGACGCGTTCACGGCGAGCGCGGTCGAAAAGATCGAATCCGCCGGCGGAAGCGCCGACCTCTCGGACCGCGCCGAGACGGTCGACGAGGACGAGGAGACCGACGCGGAGTCAGACGAGGAGTAAACCAATGGGATGGAAGGAGACCGCCGAACCGGTGCTGACGCGGATGCCATCAGTCACGCGGCCGGAGGGGCACGTCCCCTTCCGGCGGAAGCTCGGCTGGACGGCTGGCATCCTCGTGTTGTATTTCTTCCTGACGAACATCCAGCTGTTCGGGCTGGACGCGGGGACCCAGAGCGACCTGTTCGGTCGCTTCCGGTCGATTCTCGCCGGGTCACAGGGGTCGATCCTCCAGTTGGGGATCGGGCCCATCGTCACGGCGAGCATCGTCCTGCAGTTGCTCGGCGGCGCCGACCTGCTCGGCCTCGACACCGACGACCCCCGGGACCAGGTGCTGTACCAGGGTCTCCAGAAGCTGCTGGTGGTCGTGATGATCTGTCTGACCGGGCTCCCGATGGTGTTCGCCGGCAACTTCCTGCCCGCGGACCCCGCGGTCGGTGAGGCGCTGGGCATCGGTCTGACCGGCGTCCAGAGCCTGCTGTTCGTCCAGATTGCGGTCGGTGGAATCCTCATCCTGTTCATGGACGAAATCGTCAGCAAGTGGGGCGTCGGCTCCGGCGTCGGGCTGTTCATCATCGCCGGCGTGAGCCAACAACTGGTCGGCGGCCTGTTCAGTTGGGAGGCGCTGGGCGGAACGCCCGGCTTCTTCCCGACGTGGTACGCCATCCTGACCGGCGCACAGGACATCGCGTCGCCGCTCACCGCCGAGGGGCTCCAGGCGCTCCTGCTCGGTCAGGGGCAGTTGCTCGCGCTGGTGACGACGGTGCTCATTTTCGCCATCGTCGTCTACGCCGAGAGCGTCCGGGTCGAGATTCCGCTGGCTCACGCCCGCGTGAAAGGCGCGCGTGGACGCTTCCCGGTGAAGCTCATCTACGCCAGCGTCCTGCCGATGATCCTCGTGCGCG
>JBDGQC010000069.1:0-2964 GCA_042219375.1 Halolamina sp.
GTACGGGCACGGTGGGATTCGAACCCACGACCACCGGATGGCTCCCCCCGCCGGAACCACCGGGGTTAGAAGTCCGACGCTCTGTCCAACTGAGCTACGTGCCCTCACCCGTTCATTCCGCCGCGAAAGCAAAAACCGTGGGATTCGCCGGCGCACCGTCCCGCAGGCCTTAACACCGCCAGCCGAGAACCCTGACACAATGCGAATCATCGGGACCGTCGGGCTTCCGGGCAGCGGCAAGGGGGAGGCCGCCGCCGTCGCCCGCGAGGAGGGAATCCCCGTCGTGACGATGGGCGATGTCATCCGCGAGGAGACCCGCCGCCGCGGCCTCGACCCGGCCGAGCACCACGGCCAGGTCGCCGGCGCGCTGCGCGAGGAGGAGGGCGAAACCGCCATCGCCGACCGCTGTATCCCCGCGGTGCGGGAGGCCGCCGAGGAGGGCGAGGGCGTCGTGCTCGTCGACGGCCTGCGCTCGATGGCCGAGGTCGAGCGCTTCCAGGAGGCGTTCGGGGAGGACTTCCTGCTGGTCGCCATCGAGGCTCCCTTCGACCTCCGGGCCGAGCGCCTGGGCGCCCGCGGGCGCGAGGAGACCGACCTCGACCGCGAGAAACTCCGGGAGCGCGAGGAACGGGAACGCGGCTTCGGGATGGGCGAGGTCATCGACGCCGCGGACCTCACCATCGAGAACACCGACAGCCTCGACCGGTTCCGCGACCGCGTGCGCGCGGTGCTGGCGGAGGGCGCGGCCGCCATCGACGCCGATTCCGATACTGCCGACCCCGACGCCGAGGCCGCGGACGCGACCGACGCGGGGGGTGAGCCATGATTTACAGCATCGACGTGACCGTCGAAGCGCCGGTGAAGGAGACGGAGGTTTCCGACCGGGTCGCCGACGCCGTCGCGAACCTCTTTCCCGATGTGGAACTCCAGCGCGAACCCGACCGGTTCGTGGGCGAGAGCCACTCGCTCGACGCCTTCTCGGACACCCTCCACGAGCAGGAAATCCTCGACACCGCGCGCCGGCAGTTCTTCGACGGGGCCGACGAGGACGGCTTCGAGTTCGCGCTGAAGAAACAGCCGGCGTTCAAGGGCGTCGTCAACTTCGCGGTCGGCTCCGAGGACGAACTCGGCGACATCCACGTCCGCGTGGACGTGCGCGAACCCGACGTGGAGACGTTCATCGACTACGTCGCCCCGCCGACCGAGGAAGGGCGACCCGTCGAACCCGACGACCGCTGAACGGTGGTCCATAATGCCGCCCGTGCCGGGTTCCGTGCCAGCCTCCTCCTGGTCGTCACCGGCGTCGTCACCGTGCTCACGGGCCGGCCGTTCCTCTTCCCGAGCCTCGGCCCCTCGGCGTACCTGCTGGCGACGGCACCGACCGCGCCAACGAGCCAACCCCGGAACGTCATCGGCGGCCACGCAATCGGCGTCGTCGCCGGCCTGTTGACCTATCATCTGCTCGCGTCGGGCCTCGTCGTCACGGACCCCGCGTCGCCGCTGTCGCTCGCGCAGTTACGGCTCGGCGCGAGCGCGGTGCTCTCGGTCGGCCTGACGACGGCGGGCATGGTCGCCGCCGACTACCGCCACGCACCCGCCTGCGCGACCACGCTCATCGTCGGTCTGGGGCTACTTCCGAGTCCGGTCGACGGTGCCATCATCCTCGCTGCCGTCGTGCTACTCGTGGCGTCGCAGTCTGCCATGACGAGGAATGTTGCCTGAACGCGGGCCGCGCGTCCGGTGTAGCCCCTTCCACGTGTCTCAAACCACGACTACCTGCACCACCACGAACAGTACCACCACGCCGAGCACGTCACAGGTGTTGGTAACCACCGGAATCACCACGTCGTCGGGGTCCAGGCCGAACTCGTAGGCGCCGTAGGTCGCAAGCACCGTGACGACGACCGCAAGCCCTGCGAGGAGTACGCCGCTTATCAGCGCGACGAGGACGACGGTCCCCAGCGGCAGTTGCGTGCTCCCGGTCAGCGCCTGGATGAGCCACGCGCCGACGCCGACGGCGGGAAACAGCGTGACGGCGAGGGCGACGGTCGCGACGGCGTTGCCCAGGAGGGTCTCGTCGTCCGGCGCGAAGGAAAGCGTCCCGAGGTGGAACGCCGTCGAGAGCCGCGAGGCGAGGATGCTTCCGAGGTTCCCCGCCGTGCCAATCGTCACCGGCACGAGCACCAGCAGCGTCGGGTACTTCAGCAGCGCCGCCTCGAAGGAGCCGAGCACCAACCCCGACCCGATTTCGACCATCGTCATCACCAGCAGCACCGGCAGCATCGCCCGGGTGATGGCGCGGGCGGTCCAGTTCGTCGTCATCCCTCACCCCCCGCGGTCATCAGCCGCCACCTCCGAGCGCGAGCACCAGCCGAACGGCAAGCAGGAGGAAGGCGATGCCGAACACGTCGCCGGTAGTGGTGACGACCGGACCCACCAGCGTGTCCGGGTCGTGGCCGCGACGGTAGCCCGCGAACACGACGCCGACGACGACGACGGTCAGCGCGACGCCCGACAGCAGGCCGGCGACGAAGCTGATTGCGATGAGCGTGCCCAGCGGGGCGACGCCGTCGCCCAGAACGGTGAGGATGAGAAACACCGCGGCGGCGGCGAAGACGCTGACGAGGACACCGTTGCCCAGCGCTGCGGCGGTCGCCCCCCGCAGGCGCTCGTCGCCGAGGTCGACTCGCGGTTCCACCAGCCCCTGGTGGAGGCCGGTGGAGAGCCGCGCGCCGAAACTGCCGTAGACGTTTCCGCGGGTCGCAAGCAGCGCGGGCACGAGCACTAACAGCCCCTCGACGGCCCGGAGTTCCGCGCGCATCCCCCCGAGGACGACGCCCGCGGCCAACCCACCGACGAGACTCGCCCCAAGCGCCGGTAGTGCCGCCTCGTACGCGTCGCGGGCGACCGAGACGACGCTCATTACCGGGGAGTCCGGGGCGATGGGTGAAAAAGACCGCTACC
>JBDGQC010000167.1:0-2944 GCA_042219375.1 Halolamina sp.
TCGCTACGCTTCGGTCGCTCCTTGAGGCCGGAGGCTCCACCTTGAATTACGCTGAAACGGGCCGTCGACGCGAATCCGCCAGCCCCGAACTCCCCGGAGCGAGGGCTTTAACGCCGACCCGCCGGTAGAGCCGCTAATGACCGCGCCGGAGCACTCTCGCGAACGACGGAACCCCGACGCACTCATCCGCCGAGCCAAGCGCGGGAACCCGGAGTTCGACCAGCATTTCCTCGTCGACGACCGGGTGCTCGACCGGCTGCCGACGCATCTGCCCGCGGACGCCGACCGCTCGCACCTGCTCGAAATCGGCGGCGGGACGGGGGCGCTCACGGACCGACTCCTCCTCACGGCCGACCGCGTCACCGTGGTGGAGCGCGACGCCGACCTCGCCGCCTTCCTCCGCGAGGAGTTCGCCGACGCCATCGACGACGGCCGCCTGACCGTGCTGGAGGGCGATGCCCTGGAACTCTCGCTGCCGGAGTTCACCGCCAGCGTCTCGAATCTCCCCTACGGCGTCTCCTCGGAAGTCGCGTTCCGCCTGCTGCCCGAGAAGCGGCCGCTGGTGCTGATGTTCCAGCGGGAGTTCGCCGAGCGGATGGTCGCCGACCCCGGCGACGACGACTACGGTCGGCTCTCGGTCTCGGCCCAGCATTACGCGGCCGTGGAACTGGTCGAGCACGTGCCGAAGGAGGCGTTCGACCCACAGCCGGCGGTGCAGAGCGCCGTCGTGCGCTGTACGCCGCGTGAGCCGGAGTACACCGTCGCCGACGAGGAGTTCTTCCTTCGGTTCGTCAAGGCGCTGTTCACCCAGCGCCGGAAGACGATGCGCAACGCCGTGCGCAACACCGCGCACATCTCCGGGCTGGAAACGCCCGACGCCGTCGTCGAGGCCGCGTCCGAGGATCTGCTGAACCGGCGAGCGGGCAACGTCACGCCGGCCGAGTTCGCCGAGTTGGCGGAGCTGGCCGCCGAGGTGGACCCGGGCGTCGCCGGCGACGCCGACCCGGGGACTGACTCCGGAGGTGATTAGATGCCCGGTCATCAGACCCTCAGCGACCTCATCCATTCGACGTTCACGACCGTCCCGCTGCAGTTGTTCGCGACGGTCGCTGCGCTGGTGGCCCTCGCAGCAATCGGCTTCGGAGTCCGGGCGCTCGGTTCGCCGCTGAAAGAACGCCTCGACGACGCGCTGGTGGAGTCGATACAGGCCGGGTTCGTCGCGGTGTTCACCGCCCTCATCGGCCTGTTTCTCATCTCGGTCTGGCAGGCCACGGGGTTGGTCCAGAAGGGGTTCGAACAGATCGACCCGAACTCCCGCACCGTCGTCGCCACCGTGCTCAGCATCGCGGTCCTCGCGGGCGCCTACTCACTCACGCGGGTGACGAAAAACAGCATCCGACGACTCTCCCAGGAGCGCGGTGCCATCACCGACTACCAGCAGGAGGTGGCCCACCACATCGTCCAGATCCTGATTTTCGTCTTCGCGGTGCTGGTCGTGTTCGGCATCTGGGGGGTGAAGCCGGGGAACCTGCTCGTCGGCGCGAGCGTCGCGACGGTCATCGTCGGCCTCGCGGCCCGCCAGACCCTCGGCGCGGTGCTCGCCGGCTTCGTCGTGCTGTTCTCCCGCCCGTTCGAACTCGGCGACTGGGTGGTCATCGGCGACAACGAGGGTATCGTCACCGACATCAGCATCGTCAACACCCAGATTCGCACGTTCGACGAGGAGTACGTCATGATTCCCAACGACATCGTCACCGACACGGAGGTGACGAACCGCTCGCGGAAGGGGCGACTTCGGCTGGAGACCGACGTCGGCGTGGACTACACCACCGACGTGGAACGGGCGATGGAGGTCGCTACTGACGCGATGGCGGAAACCGAGACGCCGCTGGAACGCCCCGAGCCCCACGTCGTGCTCGCGGAGTTCAGTAGCTCCAGCGTCGTGCTCCGCCTGCGCTACTTCATCGACAATCCGAGTTCCCGCAAACGGTGGAAGGCCAGAACGGAGGTCATCGCCGCCGTCAAGGACGCGTTCGAGGCGGAGGGCATCAAGATTCCGTTCCCCCAGCGCGAACTCACCGGGCGCGAGGAGGCCGGCGGCCTGGCTGTCTCGGGCGTCAGCGCGGGCGGCGCCGCCGACGGCCCGGAGCGCATCGAGCGTAGAAACGAGGCCGCGGATTCCGATGCCGACACAACCCCCGAGGACGGCGATGAGAGGGGCGACGACGCCGAGAGCCGGGCCGACGGAGACGACGACACCGGGGCAGGCGAATGACTGACGGAGAGGGGAGTACCGCGAGCGGCCTCGCTGAGCGGCGTGGCGCCGAGACGCAGGTCTATCAGCCAGCCGAGGACTCGGCGCTGCTGGCCGACGCGGCCGTCGAGTTCGCCCGCGGGCGGACGCTCGACGTCGGTACCGGGTCGGGCTGGGTCGCCCACCAGGTCGCCGAGGCGGGCGACGCCACGCGGGTGGTCGCCAGCGACCTGAACCCCCACGCCTGCCGGTCGGCGCGGGAGCGCGGTGTCGAGGCCGTCCGGGCGGATTTGCTCGACCCGTTCGCCGACGACAGCTTCGAGACGGTGCTGTTCAACCCGCCCTACCTGCCGACCGACCCCGAGAGCGAGTGGGACGACTGGATGGAACAGGCGCTCTCGGGCGGCGAAACCGGCCGCGAACTCATCGGACCGTTTCTGGCCGACCTCGACCGGGTGCTGACCACGGGCGGCCAGGCGCTGCTGCTCGTGTCGTCGCTGACGGGCTACGAGGAGGTGCTCGACCTGATTCGGGAAGCGGGCTTCACCCACGAGGAGGTGCGCCAGGAGTCCTACCCCTTCGAGACGCTCTCGATTCTCCGGCTGACGGGGATGCGCTACTGCGGATAGCCGTCGCTGGCGGGTTTTGAAGCAGTTTTGCGAGGGAAGAGCGCTCCGTGGAGCGTCTTCC
>JBDGQC010000072.1:0-2920 GCA_042219375.1 Halolamina sp.
TACCGGGCGTCATCGACACCGCGATGACCCGGGAGGACGTATCGACCGTCGGCGGCGAGCGTGCCGATCGCTACGCGGACCGCATCCCGCTGGACCGCTTCGGCGAGCCCGGTGACGTGGCCGACGCGGTGGCGTTCCTGGCCAGCGATGCAGCGGCGTACATCACCGGCGAGGGCCTGGTGGTGGACGGCGGACTGAGCGCGACGTGACCCCCGCGGACCGCACGCTTATAGCGCTACCAGAACACCCACTACGTAATGAGCGAAGAGCCAATTACTGTCGGTGTACTGTCGCTTCACAACAGCAAGGAAACGAAAGCCATCTGTAACGCCGTCGAGGCGCTCGGGCATCGGGCCGAATGGTTCCGACAGGAGAACACCGCCGTCGCCATCGAGGACGGCGAGGTGGCGCTCGAACCGGACGTGGACGTGGTGGCCAACCGGCTGCTGCTCTCGAACACCGAGGAGCCGGCCGAGGGGCTTGGGCTGGCGGCGACGTTCGCCCGCATCCGCCCGATGCTCAACGAGCCAGGGCCGGTGCTCTCGGCCATCCACAAGTTCGCGACGGCGGCGACGCTCGCGGACTGGAACATCGACGTGCCGGACGCGCTGCTGGCGCTCTCGAACGAGCGGCTCAACGCCGGGCGGGAGCGGTTCGGCGACGTCGGCGTCTACAAAACCGCCATCGGGACTCACGGCGGCGGGACGTGGAAGGTCGACCTCACGGAGCGGGTTAACCCCAAGGTCGGCAAACGTCAGGCGTTCCTGCAGGACCTCGTCGAACGCGACGAGCAGGCCCACCGCGACCTCCGGGTGTACGTCGTCGGCGACGAAATCATCGGCGCCATGTACCGCTATGCGCCGGACGGCGACTGGCGGACCAACGTCGCCCTCGGCGGCGACGTGATGGACGCGACGGGGGACATGCCCGACGAGGCACGGGAGACGGCGCTCTACGCCACCGACGTGATGGGGCTGGACTACGCCGGCGTCGACCTCATCGAGGGCGAGGACGGCTGGTTCGTCCTCGAAGTGAACCCGACTGCGGGGTTCAAGGGGCTGTTCGAGGCGACGGGCGTCTCACCGGCCCCCTACATCGCCGAACTCGCTATCGAGAAGGCCGGCGGCAGCGTCGGCGACGAAGCCGTGGCCCAACTCGCCGAGCACCTGGACGACTCCAGGCCCGCGTGCGCGCCCAAACCCAGCAGCCGCAGCCCCGGCGAAACGCCGACGGTCGGCTACATCGAGGAGGTGGTCGTCACGGGCACCAGCGGCGCGGAACAGGTGTACGCCAAATCCGACACGGGCGCGACCCGCAGCAGCATCGACACCGAACTCGCGGCGGAAATCGGCGCCGGGCCGATAAAGAGCATGACCCGCGTGAAAACGGGGTCGAGTCGCTCGGGGACGTCCCGGCCGGTCGTGGACCTGGTCATCGGCGTCGGCGGCACCCAGCACACCGTCACCGCGAGCGTCGAGGACCGCTCGCATATGGAATATCCGCTCCTGCTGGGTCGGGACATCCTGACGGATTACCGCGTGGACGTGCGTCGCCGCGCGGACGATTCGGAAGGCGGCGTGTCGAGCCGGGGTATCGAGGAGTAACGCGCCGCCAGGCTCAAGCCGAACAGGCGTGTGCCTCCCGACGGCATGAGCCTCAAGGGGGCGTTCCACACCGCCGTTACGCCCGAACTGGTCGTCGGCTGGGTGCTGCTCTCGCTGCTCTCGGTCGCCGTTCTCCAGTATGACCTCCGAACCGACAACCAACAGCTCCCGGCGACCATGAAGCTCGTTTGGACGCTCACGGTCCTCTACTCCGCCGTCCTCGGCCTCGCCGTCTACTGGTACAGCGGGCGCGCCCAGATTTCCCGGGACAGCTTCTTCCGCCGCGGGATGCGCTCGACGGCCCATTGCTACTCCGGGTGCGGCCTTGGCGAGGCCCTCGGCGTCACCATCGCTGGCTTACTCCTCCTCGAAACCACCGGCGTCGCCGCCCTCACCTTCGCGCTCGCCTACCTGTTCGGCGTCGCCTTCACCGTCGGCCCGCTCCTCCAGCAGGGCGTCGGGCTCCGGGAGGCGCTCGCTGACGCGGTCTACAGCGAAACGGGGAGTATCGTCGCCATGGAGGTCGTCGCCATCGGCACCGACATCTACCTCGCCGGCGAGGCGACGATGGGCGACCCGGTGTTCTGGGCGGCGCTGGCGGTGTCGCTCTCGCTCGGGTTCCTCGCGGCCTACCCCGTCAATCTCGGGCTGCTCCACCTCGGCGTGAAAGAGGGGATGGGCCACCCCGCAGCAGGGCACTAATCCACCAGGCGCCAGAGATACAGCGAGGCGTAGGAGCGGTACGGCCGCCAGTTCTCTGCTCTCTCCCGCATCTCCCCGCGTCCCAGGTCGTCGGTGTACAGCGTCTCCATCCCGCGGCGAATCCCGAGGTCTTCCACCGGGAACACGTCCGGCCGGCCCAAACTGAACATCAGTTGCATCTTGGCCGTCCAGGTGCCGACCCCCTTGATGCTGCTCAACTCCGTCACGACCGCGTCGTTGTCCATCCCCTCGAAATACTCGACGGAGTAATCGTGCTCGTCGAACGCCGCGGCGATGTTCCGAACGTACTCGGTTTTCTGCCGCGACAGGCCGGCGTCCCGCAGCGTGGCCTCGTCGGCGTCGAGGACGCCCCGCGGCGTAATCTCCACCGCGTCGTACAGCGCCTCCCGAATCGACGCGGCGGCGGCCGTCGAAACCTGCTGACTGACCACCGAACGCACCATCCGTTCGAAGAAGTCGTTCGTCGGCTCAAGGGTGACCTCACCGTGCTCCTCGACCACCGGGCCGATGTCCGGGTCCTCCCGAAGATGGGCAATCGCGTCGTCGCTCATTAGTGGACGAAAACCGGGCGAGCGGCCTGAGGGTTTCGGCTC
>JBDGQC010000139.1:0-2896 GCA_042219375.1 Halolamina sp.
CGCTGGAGGAACTCCTCGGAGTTGGGATGGTGGATGGTGACGGCCTGGCCCATGTCGATGACCACCAGTTCGCCCTCGTGGACGATCATGTTGTACTCCGAGAGGTCGCCGTGGACGAGGCCGGCGGCGTAGAGGCGTCGCATGTACTCCCGGACCACCTCGTAGGCCTGTTCGGGGTTCTCCACGTCCACCTCCGCCAGCCGCGGTGCGCGACGTTCGTCGGCCTGCCCGACCAGTTCCATCACCAGCACGTTCCGCTGGACGGCGATGGGTTCGGGCACCCGAACGCCGGCTTTCCGCGCGCGGTCGAGGTTGGCGAACTCCTTCCGGGTCCAGGCGAGCACGGTCGCTTTCTTGTCGTTGCCCAGCCCTTCGAACCGGGGGTCGCCGGCGAGATACTCCTTCATCTGGCGGAAGTCGGTGGCGTTGATGCGGTAGATTTTCACCGCGACGTTGCCCGTCTCGCCGCGGGCCTCGTAGACGTTGGCTTCCTTTCCCGTCGAGAGCGGGCCGCCGAACGCCTGGACGTAGCCGTCCTGGACCAGTTTGTACAGCGCCGCCATCGTCGCGTCGTCGAAGGCGCCCTGCTCGACTTTCAGCCGTTCGACGTCCTTCAGGCGCTTGCGGAACTCGTCGAACTCCCGGTCCTGCCGGCGGGCGGTGCTATCGACCTGCGTGTCGTCGATTTCGATTTCCTCGAACTCGTCGCCGGCGATCTCGACGTCCTCCTCGTCGAGAAAGCCGTAGTCCTCACTCATCTACCTCGGCGTAGGCGGTCGCGCCGTAAAAGCGTGGCCTGCGCGCCGCCCCGCTCAGTTGACGTGGTCCGCGACCATCAGCCCGAACGGCCCCGGACAGAGAAACACGACGACGACCAGCAGCACGCTCGTCAGCACAGCCACCGGCGAGACGCCACAGAACCCGAGCAGGCAGACCCCCGGGCCGCCCACCGCGAGCAGGTGGTTGTGGCCGAACCCCCCCGGCAGGACCAGGCTCGGCGCGAAAAACGAACCGTAGCTGAGTGCGAGCGCGGGCGGCCAGCCGTAGGCGGCATAGCGCAGGGCGGTCCCCGAATCGGCGCCGCGGCGTTCGACGAGTCGCTGGCCGACCGCGAGCGGCAGCAGCCCCAACAGCAGCGCCGCGACCAACCCGCCCACGAACGCCGTGCCGGCCCGCGCGACACCGGCGCCGAGCCACCAGAGGGCGACGGCACCGAGGCTGTGGAGGACCACCCACCCCGCGAGCGAACGGCGGACGCTCCGGCCGAAACAGCCGCCGGTTCGCCGCTGGTGTAGCAACGCGGCGGCGGTGACCGGAACAGCGAGGCCGACGGTTTCCGCGAACACCAGCGCCGGCAGCAGCCCAGTCCAGTCACTCATCGTTGTCACTCCCCGGTTCGGCTATTACTGTCAAGTAATTTTTGATAACTGCCCGACGCCGTTTAGCCGATGTAGCCTTCTTCCCGGAGGGTGTCGGCTTCGGCGCTCTCGTACCGGTGTTCCACGTCCGCTTTCTCGTCCTGCCAGTCCCACGGACTCACGAGCACCAGGTCGCCGTCGCGGATCCACTCGCGCTTGCGCATCCGGCCGGGGATGCGCGCGGTGCGCTCGGTGCCGTCCTCGCAGCGCACGCGGATGCGGTTCGCGCCCAGCATCTCGACGACCTCTGCGAACTGCTCGTCGTCCTCCGGCATGCGGATGCCCTCGGGACCGTCGCTCTCGTCGGCCATTGGCCGACGGTATGCGTCTGGCCGTGTTAAGCGCTGGGGGATTCCGACCGCCGACGTTTTCCCCGGCCGTCCCCGCTGTCGGGTATGCTCGATAGACTCGGTATCGGCGGCGTCGTCGGCCTGCTGGTACTGCTCGCGGGCGTGGCGCTCATCGCGTGGCAGAACCTGATAATCGCCGCGGGGATGGCGTTCATCCTCGCGGGACTGGGGCTGGTGGTTCGCGCGCTGATCGGGAACGTGCTGCGGCAGTTCGGGATGGTTTAGCAGACGGTTCGCACTCTTACACAGTCACGGCATGGGCTCCGTCGTCGCCCCACGGAGGGGCGACGGGTCGTGCGCCGTGACTGGTTATGCCCGCTGCTCTCGGAGCTTCTCCCGCCCCGGTTCGACCAGCCGGTCGAGATACTCCGCGAGCGCGCTCTTGGCGTCGGCGGGGTGGAGTTCACCCGACGCGAACTCCGCCTCCAGTTGCTCGTAGCTGTCGTACTGCAGGTTCCCGCCGTACTCCTCGGGGCGCTTGATGACGACTTCCTCGAACCGAGGGAAGACGAAATATTCGAAGATTTCGAGCACCGGGTTGTTGCGCTCCTCGCCGTCGTCGGTCGGGTCGGGGTCCACCTCGCCGGCCGGGCAGAACGCGCCGTTGACTTTCTCCTCGATGTCCTCCCGGGAGTCCTCCAGCGAGATGGAGACGCCGGAACTGCTGGACATCTTCCCGATGCCCGTCGAGAGTTCGGAGATGAGCGGCGTGTGGAGGCAGGTCGGCGCCTCGTAGCCGACGCTCGGGAGAGTGTCGCGGGCGAGCATGTGGACCTTCCGCTGCTCCATCCCGCCGACCGCGAGGTCGAGGTCGAGGTACTCGATGTCGAGCGCCTGCATCAGCGGGTAGACCGCCTGCGAGACGGTGACCGAATCGCCCGACCCGATTTCGGACATCGCGCGCTCGGCCCGGGAGAGGGTGGTCTCCAGTTCCAGGGCGTGGAGGTCGAGCACGTACTCCTCGTCGAACTGGAACTCCGAGCCCAACCGGAACTCCGTGCTCTCCTCGTCGAGGCCGTAGGCGATGAACTGCTCCTGCATCCGCGTCGCCGTCTCGCGGATTTCCGCGAAGCTACCCTTGTCGTTGAGGTAGGCGTGTACGTCCGCGAGCAGGATGACCACCTCCAT
>JBDGQC010000050.1:0-2790 GCA_042219375.1 Halolamina sp.
CGAGCAGCCGGTCGAGTTCGTCGAACACCCGCACGTCGAGTTCGACCGGCATCATTAGCGCGTTCGTGTCAAGCACCGCCGTCGCCGTCATTCCTGCAGCGTCCCGATACCGATGAGTCGCCACCGCGCGCCGACCCGGCGATTGATGGCGATTTTCGCCCCCGGCTCCGCGCAGACGGGGCGCTTGAGCGACACCTCACACTCGCCGGTGCGCGCGCTCGTCACGGCGCCGACGGTGGTCGCGGTGCCGACGGTGAGCATCAGCGGCTCGCCCGTCGAAATCTCCTCGACGTCGTCCTCCTCGCCGACGACGCGGTCGAGCAGTTCCACGTCCATCTCGAACCCGTCCAGCGTCGGCGGCAGGGTGCCGGGTTCGCCGGCCACCTGGCCCGCGAGCGCGTCACCCTTCGTGTAGGACGGGTCCAGCCCCGTCCCCACGCCGAGCAGGCCGCCCGGCGAAGCGTCCTCGACAGGCTGGCCGCCGGCCTGGATGGAGCGAACCGTCGTCTCCATCGGCCGCCACTCGCTCTGGCCGCCCTCTTCGACCTCGCGGCCGGGGCGGAGTTCGATCTCCGCGTCCTCGGAAAGCGTCCCCTGGACGAGCGACCCGCCCACGACGCCGCCGAGCAGCGAGTCGGCGGTCGTGCCGGGCTTGTTGATGTCGAAGCTCCGCGCGACGAACATCCGGGAGTCGGCCGTCGGGTCGCGGTCCGGCGTCGGGATTTCCGTCTCCAGCGCGTCGATGAGCAGGTCGATGTTGACCTCCTGCTGGGCGCTGATGGGGACGACCGGCGCGTCCTCCGCGACGGTGCCCTCGACGAACTCCTGGATCTGCCGGTAGTTCTCCATCGCCCGGTCCTTGTCGACCAGGTCGACCTTGTTCTGGGCGATGACGACGTTCTCGATGCCGATGATGTCGAGCGCCATCAGATGCTCCTCGGTCTGTGCCTGTGGCACGTCCTCGGCGGCACTCACGACCAGCACGGCGCCGTCCATGATGGCCGCGCCCGAGAGCATCGTCGCCATCAGCGTCTCGTGGCCCGGCGCGTCGACGAACGAAACCGAGCGCACGCGCTCGGTCTCCACGTCGTGGTCCTCGCACGATTCCTCCACGGTGTAACACTCCGGCGCCTCCTCGTCGGGACAGCGCCGCAGCGTCGCGTCGGCGTAGCCCAGGCGGATGGAGATGCCGCGTTTCATCTCTTCGCTGTGCTTGTCGGTCCACGAACCGCTCAGCGCTTGCACGAGGGTCGTCTTCCCGTGGTCCACGTGGCCGACCAGTCCGATGTTCACCTCCGGTTGTGTTGGGTTCTCGCTCACCATTTGCCTCCTGAGAGGAATCCTACCGGAAAATTCGCCCCGAACGAGTGATAAAGTTGCTGTTCTGCCCCTCTCACTACCCCGCTCTCTCCCCGCCGTAGCGCATATTGGACGCCAAATTTAATCGCACATGCCGGCTATCTTCTCGTATGTCGGAGTCTGGCGATACCATAGTGACTGACAGCGGGAGCGTGACTGTCCCTGCTGCGGTCCGGGAAGCACTCGGCATCCAGCCGGGTGATACGCTTCGCTGGGAAGTCGAAGACGGCAATCTGCGTGTGGAACTGGTCCGGGAACAGCCGGGGGCGTTCGACGGTTTCGAGGCCGACGAACTGGAGGAGACGAACGCGGTCGAGGTGACGGAGAACGCGTGGAATCCGCGGTGAACCCGTTCAAACCGTAAACACGAACAACCGTCGTGGAGAGACGTACCGATTCCTGCGACTGGCCGTCGTCGCAGAGACACGTACCGATTCCTGCGACTGGCCGTCGTCGCAGAGACACGTACCGATTCCTGCGACTGGCCGTCGTCGCAGAGACACGTACCCACGCCGGCGCTGACCGTTATCACGGAGAGACGCGCTTTTCCCCTCACACTCCTACCAACACCCGTGGAGTTCGCGTTCGAACTCGCGCTCTGTGCCCACCTCGAACGGGAGACCGACTGGCTGCTCGCCCGACAACTCGGTGCCGCCGTCGCCGAACCCGGCGCCCGGGTGATGGACGTGGTCGGCGTCGTCCCCAGCGACGGCGTCGCCGAGCGCGCGGCCATCACCGCCGAGCGCATTCCCTCACTCGCCATCGAGAGCGATGCCGGGGTCGGCGAGGCGGTTCCCGTCGGCGACGCCCTCGACTGCGGCCCGGACCGCGCCGAGAGCGTCGCCGAACGGGCCGCCGAAATCGGCTTCTTCGACCGCGAGCGCCGCGGCGGCCGCACGTACGTCCGGCAGACGACCCGCTACCCCGACTGGGTGGACGGCCTGGTCGGCGTCGAGAACAAGCCGGACCTCGGCGCGCCCGGCGATTTGGAAGCCCAACTCCGGTTCGACGCCGCGCTCGCGCTGTTCGACGAGGTGTGGCTGGCGACCGAGAGCTACGTCACCGGCGCGCATCTGAACCGGCTCCCCGAGGCGGTCGGTGTCTGGCGGTTCGACCCCGAGACGGGCGAGCGCGAGACGGTCCGCGAGGCGTCGCGGTTGGCCGTCGATGCTCCCGGCGTGGAACCGCTCGCGGACCACCCGCTGCGGACCGATGTCTCGTTCGTCTCGCCCACCGAGAAGCGACGAAAGCGCCGTCGCATCGCCGAACGAGCCTGGGGCAAGGGCTGGCGAACCTACGAGTTCCCGGAGTGTACTCGGTGCTCGGCGACGACCGATGGCCTGCCCCGGTGTGGGTTCTACGACGACATCGTCGACCCGGCGACGGACTGCGGCACGGACTGTCCCGGCTACGAGGCCGGCGACAGGCCGA
>JBDGQC010000116.1:0-2633 GCA_042219375.1 Halolamina sp.
CCACCGACCCAACCGGCCGACTGGCCGGTCACCTTCGGGAGCAACGTCGTCGCCCTCGACGAGGACGACGGCGACCTGTTCGCCGTGCTCATCGACGACACGGACATGACGGGGACGCTCGTCTCGCTCGCGCCGGACGGAACCGTCAACTGGGACAGCGAGTTCCCGGCGGACGAGTTCGGCAACGGACCGGACGAAGCGGACGAGGCAGGCTGGGAATGGAGCACGTGGGTGACGACAGAGCGCGTCTTTCTCGCGGCCGGCATCCGCCATAAGTCGTGGACTGTCCGGGCGTTCCGCCGGACGACCGGCGACGAACTGTGGTCGTTCCGAAAGGAGCGCCAGTTGGCCGTGCGGGACGTGACCCCGGAGTCCCTGCTGGTCACCGCTGAGGAGATGTTCGTCCCGGAAACTACACACGATACGCCCGAGGAACCACTCACCTCGCACGTCTATTTGCTGGACCGGGAGACGGGCGATGCGACGCGACTGGGGTCGCTCGACGGCGTCAGAGGCGGAGCGGCGACGCCGGACGGGGCCTACCTCGTCACGGTGAACGGGGTCACGGCGTTCGACAACGCCGGCGGAAGCGAGAGTCAGCGATGGCAGCGGCCCCTCTCGGGCGAGGGTATTGGCGTATACACCCACAACGACCGAATCGTGACACTCGCCAAAACCGAGGACCGGAGCGAAATCGTCGGCTTCGGGCCCGATAGCGAACGCCGGTGGCAACGACAGGCGCCGGAAACCCACGGGAGCGATTCGCTGTTCGTCGACGGCGTCCTCTACGTCGGCGGGGGCGACGGCGTGGTCGCCGTCCGGGCCGACGGAACTGTCGCCTGGCGCGACGACCGACCCGGCGGGTGGTTCATCTACGACGATGCGACGGGACGCGTCTACACCCGGTCGGGCGTAGCCGCCGACGCCGCGGCCGCCTACGGGCCGGACGGCGACTGGCGCTGGACGTTCGACCCCGATTCGAAGAACGCGTGGCCCACCACCGTCACCGACCAGGCCGTGCTCGCGACCGCGATTACCGGGGACCACGCGAGCGAGCCGTTCTACACGGTGTACGCCGTCGACCCTGAAACCGGGGACGGGTCGGAACTCGTGGGGTTGGACACGATATTCTCCGTGGAGTCCGTCGGGAACCGGGCGTATTTCGCCGCCGGGAGACGGATTCACGCGTACGAACCCGCGCCCGGAAACTGAATCCGCCGTCGGTCCCCGGGGATTCACGCACATCTCCGGTTCCAGAACGCACCATTTATACGCCGACCACCAGTATCACACGGCAAGACCATGCCTAGCTCCAACGGACCCTACACCGGGACCCGGGACAAGCTCTCGAATCACCCGCGCGACCGTGGCACCTCGCCGCCCCAGCGTGCGGTCGCAGAGTACGACGAGGGACAGAAAGTCCACCTGACGCTCGACCCCTCGCGGGAGGACGGCCAGTTCCACCCGCGGTTCAACGGCCACACGGGCGAGGTCATCGGCGAGCAGGGCGCCGCCTACAAGGTCGAAATCAACGACGGCGGCAAGACCAAGACCATCATCGCCAAGCCGGCCCACCTGCGCGCGCAGGAGGAGTAGGATGACGATTTTCAAAGAGAAACTGGACGAGGAGTACCTCACCGCCGCCGAGGTGAAAGCGGAACTCGAAGCCGTCGAGGAGGAGCGTGCCGCCGACGAGGAGCGCGAACTCCGCTACGAACTCGCGCGGGCCATCGAGCACGTCAACCGGTTCGCCCTGCTCGACGCCAAGGAGTCCCGCGAACTCGTCGGGCGTCTCGAAGAACTGGAGAAGGTCGACGAGAAGACCGCCCACAAGATCGCGGACCTGCTCCCGCGTGACCGCCACGAACTCCGCTCGGTGTACGCACAGGAGCGCTACTCGCTGTCCGGCGACGAACTCGACGAGATTCTGGACGTCGTCGCCGAATACGCCTGACCCGCTGCCGGCTTTCCTCCCGTCACATCTCGGCCAGCGGCTGGCTCTCACACCGGGAGACGTCTTAAGTGTCGCCGCGTTATAGCACCGCCATGACTGACGCCGAGGACGGGACCCCGGAGGATGCCAGCGGCGACGCCGCGAGCGACGGGAGCGAAACCGCCGTCGAGGAGTATGCGGTGGTGCTCGACCACCTCCCTTACGGCCGGCCCGACGACGACCGGCCCCAGCACCAGAAGCCCGAAATCGCCTACGCGGTCGGCGAGGACGCCTTCGACCTGTTCGAACTCACGCTCGCTGAGGGTGCCGACGTGAGCATCGGCGACCGCCTCGTCGTCGTCCCCGAGGCCGACCGCGAGGTGGTGCGTCGCTACCGGGAGATCGACTACGACGACCTCTCGCGGGGCGCCGAGCAGGAACTGGAGTACGTCGTCGAGGAAATCGTGGACCGCCACGCCGAGCGGTTCCTCGACTACTTCAACGAGGCACAACCGCTCACCCTCCGGCTCCACCAACTCAACGTGCTGCCGGGTATCGGTGAGAAACTCCGCAACGACATCCTTGACAGCCGGAAGTACGACGGCCCCTTCGAGAGCTTCGAGGACCTGGAGGAACGGGTGTCCGGGCTCCACAACCCGAAACAGACCGTCGTCGACCGGGTGATGGAGGAACTCACCGA
>JBDGQC010000065.1:0-2620 GCA_042219375.1 Halolamina sp.
CGCCACCAGGTCAACGACCGTCTCGCCGTCGACGACCAGATTATGAGCGCCCTCGTCGTCGTTCCAGAGCACGAGCACGTTCTCGACGGAGAGCACCGCGCCGTAGGGCGCCTCCCGGAGCGCGCGGTTGAGCGAGGACTCCCGAGTGAGGACGGCGTACTGCTCGACCTGTTCGCTGCCGTCGCCGATTTTGAACAGGGGGTTGGGGTCCGCGCCGTACTCCCGCTTCCGTTCGCCCTGGCGGCTGAGGTCCGGGCTGAGTTTCACGGTCAGCAGGTCGACCCGGTTGCTCACGTGGCGGTCCATCTCCGCCGCCTTCGCGTGCCGGTCCGGTGAGGCGCGGATGTCGACGCGGCGCGCGCCGTCGGGCCGCAGGAGGCTGTAGGAGAACTGCACCGTCGTCTTCAGGAACGCCCCCGCGTCGTCGTCGAAGTCGCTCTCCGAGAGCTTCGCACCCTCTTCCAGCCGTTTCTGCAGCAGCGGCGGCTCCACCTCCGGGCGGGCGTCGAACGACCAGCCCCTATCCGCCGGCGTCTCGCCGGGCCAGAGCCGCAGCGTCGGCGAATAAACCGACGGCCCCGAGTCCGGCCGGGCGAGTGCGCGTTCTACCTCCCGGAGCCCCGTCGAAGTTTCGAGGTCCGCGGGGGCCATCGCCAGTAGCGTGCCGTCGACTTCCCCGTTCGTCGCCGACTCTCCGGCGAGGGCGTCGAGATACCGCTGGGCAGTCGCCGTAGGGTCCGAAAGCTCCGAGAGCACGTTACAGAACGTCAGGAGGTCGATGTCGCCGAGCGATTCCGGGGCGAAATCCTCGGCGCGCTCCCGGTGGACGGTCGCGTGGAAGTTCGGACCCGTCTCGGCCAGCAGGTCGTCGAGGATATCGGCCGCGGGCGAGGGTTCGAGCGCGTGGTAGTCGACCAGAATTTCGCCGTCGGCCGCCGCGTCGAGGTAGTCGTGCAGCGCCAACGCGGGGCCGCCCACACCGGCGCCCACATCCAGCACGCGGAGGCGTCGGGGGAGGTGCCCGTTCTCAGCCAGGTCGTCGAGCACGTAACCCATCGCGGCGTAGTAATCCGGGAGATGGTAGATTGCGTAGCCGAGCGCCGCCGTCTCGTCGTACTCCACGGGGTTGCCGTGGTAGTAGTCGGCCTTCAGCCGGCGGATGGCCTGCCGGAGGGCGTCGCCGGACTCCCCGCGGTGCCAGTTGGCGCCGAAACGGTCGACCAGCCTGTCAGCGACGACGTGTTCGTAGCGTTCGGGAAGCCCGTCCGGTTCCCAGCCCGGGGGCGAAACTGGCCCGTCCGAGACGGGGCGGAACGTCCCGTCGTCGTTCTCGACCAGGCCGAGGTCGAACGCCTCCTCGCGAAGCGCCCGCCGGACGACGGCCGGATGCGGGCCCTCCTCGAAATACGCCTGAATCTCCTCGGGGTCGATGGCTCGAACCTCCCGCAGGTAGTTCACCGTGTCCCGAAGGCGCTCCCGGTCGACGCTCATCCTCTCTCGTCCTCGCTCGGTTCGAGCGCCTCGGCGGCGGCTCCGGCCTCGGCGTAGAGGTCGGCGAACCCCTCTCTGTCCGCCGTCGCGAGTTCCTGTGCGGCCGCGGCGACGGCGTCGACGCCCGCGAAACTCTCCTGGATGTCGGCGTACACCCGCGCGTCCCCCTCGGTGACGGTGCCGGCGAGGTCCGCAAGGCCGGCGGAGACGGGCGTGTGGAACTCCTCACGGACCTCCTCGCCCGCGAGCGCCCACGCGAGCACGGCGGCGTGGGTCTTGGCCTGGACCGTCGACATAGCCTCGTCGTGCTCCGCGGGCGTAGTCTCGAACAGGTCGTTACCCGTCTCGTGGAGGCTATCGAGCAGCGGTTCCAGCGTCGGCCCGACCGAATCCGCGACGAGCGCGACGTTGCCCGGCGCTCGCTGTGGGGCAAACAGCGGGTGGAGGCTCGCGCGCTCGCGGTCGGGCAGGTGTTCGCGCATGCTCTCGACGGGCGGGCGCATGATGCCGGACACGTCGAGCATCGCCGACTCCGCATACGGCGCCCAGTCGGCGACGGCGTCGGCGACGATTGGCAGCGGGACGGCGAGACAGACCGTTTCGAACGTTCGCCCCTCGGCCGGCGTGCCATCGGCGAGTTCGACGGCTTCAGCGTCGAACGCGGCGGCGGCGTCACGGGCCGCGGCGGCGTCGGTGTCGGCGAACGCGAGCGCCTCCACGGAAACGGCGTCGGCGAGCCATCGCCCCATCTCGCCGGCGCCGACGATACAGAGCTCCATTGGGTGTGGGTTGGGGGTGGTCCGCTGAAAAGGTACCCGGAACGGCCGGGGTGTCGCGCCGGTGAAAACTGCGCCAGCCCGCTCAGTCCGAGTAGTAGTACTCGCCTTCCCGCTTCTGTTCGCGGTCCTTCTGGCTGCCCGGCTTGTTGATGCGCGGACGGCCCGTCCGCTCGTCGCGGCGGAACGTGATATCGAGGTCCGCGAGGAAGTCGTTCATCCCCGCGCGCATCTCCTGGGGCGGGCGCGCCGTCCCGTGCTGGGCCGGCTCGCCGTCGAACACCATCAGCCGGTCCGACAGCAGGTCGATCATGTAGATGTCGTGGTCGATGACCATCGCCGTCGCGTCGTGG
>JBDGQC010000079.1:0-2613 GCA_042219375.1 Halolamina sp.
CCTGGTCGAGCATCGTCTCTACCAGCGCGATGATGTCGTCGCTGACGGTGTCAGTATCGACGACGACCAGTTTCGCCGGGAGCGCCCCCGACAGTACTGGATTCAGCTCCTCCGGCGACATGGCGGCCGTGACCGTGTACCCCGCGAGGGCGTCGGTCATCAGCGCCACGTTCCGGCTGTTTTCCCCCACTACGACGACTCGGTCCGTGTCGGGCAGGGCACCCACCCCCCCCGAGGCAGACATCGATCCCATCGTTCCACTACCTTTGTCTCCGTATTCAAGCATAAGTGATGGCCCTAAAATGTTAGACCACCTCCGGTTCTCCCCGGCGACAGCCGGTTCATCGGTCGCTGAGTACGTTCTCGACCGTCGTACGGAGGGCGGCCGGCCGGAGCGGTTTCTCGCGGAACGTGACACCGTCGGTCTCGCTGGCGTTCTGTCGGACCGTCGGCGAGGGTTCCTCGGAGAGCAGGAGGATCGGGAACTCCCCGTCGGCGAGGCTCTCGACGAACCCGGCGACGCGTTCATCGACGGTCCGGGTGTCGACGATGACGAGGTCGATGCCGACCCCACCCGCAAACACCGGGTTGAGGTCGGCCGCCGAGGTGGCGGGTGTCACCTCGTAGCCCGCCAGCGCCTCGCTCATCAACTCCGCGTTCCGGCTGCTGTCCCCCACAACCACGACACGGCCGGTGTCGACTGGTGGTCTCGCCCGGCCTGAAGCGGCGTTTGATTCCATTGACCCGTGCTAACAGTTAACACGGACTCACCTAAATCTCCCGGCCTAAATGTATAGGTCCTCCCGACGTTGGCGGAGTGGGTCCTGGTGGGGCGGCGCTCGCGTAACGCTCTTCCGCGTCGGCCCCCCTCCCTCGGGTATGTCCGCGGTCACGGGTCCTCCCGAGGAGTTGGAAGCCCGCCAGGAGGAGCTCACTCCGATGCTCCAGCAGTACGTCGACTGCTGTCTGGCACACGACGACGCGCTCGTCCTCTTCCGTGTGGGGGATTTCTACAAGACGTTCTGCGAGATTGCCGAAGCGGTCGCCCGCGTCTGCGAACTCACCCTCATCGAGCGGGAGGACTCCACCGGCACCTACGCTGCGGCCGGCATCCCGGTGGACAACGCCGCTGAGTACCTCGAACCGCTGCTTGCGGCGGGCCACCGCGTCGCCATCGCCGACCAGGTCGAGGACCCCAGCGAGGTCAGCGGCATCGTCGACCGCGCGGTGACCCAGGTCATCACGCCCGGTACTGTCGTGGACGACGAACTGCTCTCGCCCGATTCCACCTACGTCGCGGCCGTCGTCGGGTCCGAGGCCGACCCGGCGTACGGTGTCGCTCGAATCGACGTCTCCACCGGGGACTGTCGCGTCACGAGCGCGCCCGACCGGGAGTCGGTCGCCGAGGAACTCGACCGCATCGCCCCGGCGGAGCTACTGGTCGCCCCCGGCGGCGCAGAGTTCGACGTCGACTGCCCGACGACGGCGTGGGACGATGACGCTTTCTCCCCGGGGAACGCCCGCGAGCGGCTGGAAGCGTATACTGACTCGGGGCGGTTCGCCCCGGTCGAAACCCGCGCCGTCGGCGGCCTGCTGGCGTACGCCGAATACACGCAGGGCGACGACGGGCCGCTCGACTACGTTTCTCGCATCGGGCGCTACGACCCGACCGACCATCTCCAACTCGACGGCGCGGCGCTCCGCAGCCTCGAACTGTTCGAAAACCGCGCCGGTGGCGCGCGCTCGGGCGACACGCTGTTCGACGTGGTGAACGAGACGGTCTGTGCGCTGGGCCGGCGTCGGCTCGAAGCGTGGCTCCGTCGCCCGCTGGTGGACCGCGAGGCCATCGAGGCGCGCCACGAGGCTGTCGCCGAACTCGCCGAGGCGACGCTGCTGCGCGAGGAGCTACGGGACCGGCTGCGCGTCGCCTACGACCTTGAACGGCTGGTTTCCAGAGTCGCCCGCGAGCGGGCGAACGCGCGGGACCTGCGCTCGATTGCGGAGACGCTCGGGGTCGTCCCCGACCTCACGGCCGCGCTCGCCGACACCGAGGCACCGCGGCTCCGGGAACTCCGTGGGGAACTGGACGAACTGGCCGACGTGCGGGACCTCATCGAGAGCGCCATCGCGGAGGACCCACCTCAGGAGATTACCGAGGGCGGCATCATCCGGGACGGCTTCGACGCCGAACTCGACGAGGTGCGCGGCACCGAGCGGGAGGGCCGGGAATGGGTGGCGAACCTCGAGCGGACCGAACGGGAACGCACCGGCATCGACAACCTCGAAGTCGGCCACAACCAGGTCCACGGCTACTACATCGAGGTGACGAACAGCCACCTCGACGAGGTACCCGAGGAGTACCGGCGGCGCCAGACGCTGAAGAACTCGGAACGGTTCGTCACCCCCGAACTCCGCCGCCGGGAGGACGAAATCCTCGGCGCCGCCGAGCGCGCGGATTCGCTGGAGTACGAGACCTTCTGTGAGGTCCGCGCGGAGGTCGCTGCCGCCGCCGACCGGCTTCAGACGCTGGCGACTGGGTTGGGCCGCCTCGACGCCCTGCTCTCGCTGGCGACGGTCGCCGTGGGGCCCGATTGGGCCCGCCCGGAGTTCCAT
>JBDGQC010000054.1:0-2566 GCA_042219375.1 Halolamina sp.
TTCCCCTCGACCTCGGGGTCGTAGCGGAACACCTTCAGGCGGACCGCGTCGTCGCCGAGGTCCGGTTCGGGTTCGGTTTCGCGCTCGGCGCGCTGACGGTCAACCTTCTCCTGCCGGCGCTGCTGGCCCGGCGATTCCGCCGCCGGTTCGGCGTCCGATTCGGTTCCCTCGTCGGTTTCGGTGGGTTCGAGTTGCGTGCTCATTGTTAGAACAGGTTGGTCCAGACGAGCGCCGTTCGCAGGCCTTGTACGACCATCAGCAGACTGGCGACGGCGAGCACCGCGGTCAGCACAGTCTTCTTCCATCCCTCGACGCCGTCTTTCTCGGCGACGGCGTTGTAGACGCCGTTGACGCCGTGGAACGTCGCCGTCAGCAGGAACAGCACCATCAGCGAGAAGTACGTCCAGGTGCTCATCCGGGCAGAGGTGCCGGCGAAGGTCACGTCGGCGGCGTGGTTGACGAAGTGCAGCAGGAAGAAGTGGAACGCGAGCACCACGACCAGGAACGCCGCCGTCAGGCGCTGGAGCAGCCAGCGGGTGCCCGAGCGGTCGAACGAGGAGTAGTGTTCCGCCATCTCAGAATACCCCCGCGAGGAACGTCGGGACGCTGGCGACGGTGATGGCGCCCGTGATGACCAGCGACGCGTAGAAGCTCTCCTCCTGTGCCTCAAGCCCCACGCCGAGGTCCACCATCAGCAGGCGCACCCCGTTGAGGATGTGGAAGACGGCCACCGCGAGCAGCCCAACCTCCAGCAGGCGCACGACGGCGAGGCTCTCCAGCCCCCGAATCGTCGTGTTGTACGCCTCCGGCCCGGTGATGGCCGTCGAGAGGACCGCGATATGTGTGAACAGGTAGCCGATGAGAACCCAGCCGGTGAACTTGTGGAATATCCATGCCCACATGCCGGCGGTGAACGAGCGCCACCGGCCGAAGTCCTCGACGGTTCCCCGGTCGTACGACTGACTCATGTAACATGATGACTCGGTGCGCGGGGGGTATAGAACTTACCGTCTCGGCGACGCGCCGCGTACCGAATGCGGGGCCGGTTCGGAGGGTCCGGCCGGGGGTTTTCGCTCAGTTCGCGTCGCCGTCGTCGAGGGCAACCCCCTGCCGCGCCGCCACCACGCGCTGGGTGCTCCCGTCCAACTCCGCGAGGTGACAGAGCGGGTTTCCGGGGTAGACAATCGGGTTCTCCAGCGACCCGACCAGCAGCCCCGTGAACGGCGCCTCGACGACGGCGCGTTCGCTGCCGAACGGGTTCGAGATAGTCGCCACGGGGTCGCCCTCCCGCACCAGGTCGCCGAGGTCGGCGTGCATGTCGGCGATACCGCCGGCCTCGGCCCGGAGCCACGTCCGCTCCTGCTCGCCGGTGACGACGGTGCGCCACCCGGGCCACGCCACCGAGGACTGGGGCAGCATCCCGTACTCCGCGAGTACGCTCTCGACGCCGGTCAGCGCCCGGTCGATGAACTCGCGCTGGAACCGGTGGGCCGCACCCATCTCGACGGTGACTGCCGGCGTCCCCGCGTCGCTGGCCTCCCGCCGTAGGGTGCCGGAAGGGCCCTCGCTGTCGATAACGACGTTGCTCGCGAACGCGTTGGCCAGCCGCGCCACCGCGTCGTCAGCTATGTCTGCGCGGGCGTGAAGCGTGTTCGTCCGGCCGCGGGTGGAGGTGTGGAAATCGATGCCGAAATCGCAGGGCTCGATGAAGTTCCGGAATATCCGGTCGGCCATCCGCTTGGCCGCCGTCGAGTCTGGGTCGCCGGGGAACGAGCGGTTGAGGTCCCGGTCGGAGTCGGGGAGGTAGCGCTGGTGGGCGATGAACGCCGGCACGTTGAGGATTGGAAGACAGACCAGCGTCCCCGCGAGGTCCGAAAGCTCCCACTCGATGGCCACCCGGCGCACCACCTCGATGCCGTTGAGTTCGTCGCCGTGGACCGCCGCCGAGAGGAAACAGGTCGGCCCGTCCCGTTCGCCGTTGATGACGGTGACGGGGATGCGGACCGGGTCGCCGAGATACGTCTGGCTCACGGTGTAGCGGAGGCTCTGGCGCTCGCCGGGGGCGACGCTCCCCCCGTCGTAAGTGAAATCCTCCTCGCTCATGGCCGGGGGGACGGTTCGGGCATGGATAGGGCTACTGGAACGGAGTGTCTCAGAACAGCCCGGTGATGAACCCCAGCCCCATCACCACCAGCACCGCCGCCGAAAAGGCCGGCAGATACGGGGTGTACCGTTCGACCCGCTCCTCGTAGCGGTGATAGCCCGCCACCAGCAGCATCGTGAGGCCGACGATGCCGACGATGACCGTCAGCGCGTAGGCGCTCATCAGTTCGAGACAGTACCGGGAGCCGGCACAGAGCGCGATGATTTCGAACTCCTCCTCGTGGGCGAACCCGAGCAGGAACGCGAACCACGCGATGCCGAACAGGCCGCGGTCCGCGGCGTCGTCAAGGTCGCCGTGGTCGTGGGAGTGGCCGCCGGCGAACGGGAGGACGGACTTGAGCCGTGCCCAACGGCCTCCGTCGCGGTGTGCATGCTCGCCGTGGTCATGACCGCCATCGTGCGC
>JBDGQC010000034.1:0-2556 GCA_042219375.1 Halolamina sp.
TAATCGAGCAGTTGCTCGGTCATCCCGCGGATTTCCCATTGTGCGTCGGCGGCCGCGCGCATGTCGGCGATGTGCATCAGCGTCCGCGCGTTCATGCTCATCACGACGTTCACCTTCGTCCCGATGGGGAGGACAAAGCGGGCGTCCTCGGGCGGCATCCCCAGTTCCAGAAGCTCCTGGTACTCCGCGACCGAGCGCTGGACCGATTCCTTGAACAGTTCTTCCCGTTTTTCGACGGTTTCCTCGTCGACGGTGCCGGTTTCCTGGTTCCGGCCGATCCAGTTCGGGTCCGACGCCGAGGGCGGCATCACGACCATCCCGCCGTCGATGACGTTCTCCGGGTCGATGTCGTCGAAGGAGACGTAGCGCATGCTCTGGACGTCGAAGGAGACGTGCCGGTGGCGGGTGAGTTGGGCCATACAGGACCGCGACATCCCCTTGACGGCGAAGGTCACCTGCGCGTGCTCGAACGGGCCGTAATGACCGTGGCTCAGCAGGTGAGAGATGAGCGTGGTCTTTTTCTCCTCGATGTCGTCGCCGTCGACAGTCTCCATCACCTCTTCGAACCCGTGCTCGCCGACGAACTGCGACGCGTAGTCGTTGCGCGCGGCTTTACAGATGAGTTCCTCCGGGTCGGTGGTGGATTCGAGAACTTCGACCTGCATCTTGTCCGAGAGGGGGGCGCGGGTCCACTAAACTCTGCCTGCTTCCCGGGCGCGCGTCGTCGTCAGTCGTCCGGCAGGTCCGAGTCCCGGCGCAGTCCGTAGTACCCTGGGTCGTCTTCCGTCGGTGGTTCGGCGACGACCAGCGATTCGGAGTTGTTCATCACCCAGGGGATGGCCCAGTCGAGCAGCACCGCTTCGCTCTCCTCGTCGATCTCCGCGTCCGGCGCCAATCCCTGAAGCAGGCGGGCGATTTCGTAGACCGTGTACATCTGATCCGGTTCCAGCAGTTCCGCGGGCGTGTAGAAATCACACGGATGCAGCGTCTCGAAGCTGGATTTCTCGCGTGGCATACGCCGGCGTTGTGCGGCGGCGGCGTAAACGCTACCGGTCTGGTGGGTCGGGCGGGCGACGAGCCAGCGGCTCACGGCGAAGGTTGAAAGAAAACGGGATGGACGACGCGTTCGGCTTCGTGTTCTCTACTGGCTTACACAGTCACGGCATCAGGCTCCGACGCCGCGCGATACTGCGCGCGGCGGGGCGCGCGCCGTGACTGGTCTTACACAGTCACGGCATGGGCGCCGTGGCCGCGAGACAGAGCTCGCGGCAGGTCGCGCGCCGCGACTGGTTTATTCGAAGAGCTCGACGGCCTGCTCGTAGCGGGCCGACGGCTCCTCCCAATCAACTACCTCGAAGAACGCGTCGATGAAGTCGCCGCGTGCCGGACCGTAGTCGTAGTAGTAGGAGTGCTCCCAGACGTCCAGCGCGAGGATGGGGTGGCTGCCCCAGAGCGCGCCCTGGTCGTGCTTGTCCACCACGACGTTGCGAAGCTGGTTACTGTAGCTGTCGTAGACCAGCAGCGCCCAGCCGCCAGCGGCGCCAGCGGCAGCCTCGAACTCGCCCTTCCAGGCGTCGTAGCTGCCGAAGTCCTCCGCGATGCGGTCGGCGAGCGCCCCGGAGGGCTCGCCGCCGCCGTTCGGGCTCATGCACTGCCAGAACAGGTCGTGGAGGATGTGCCCACAGCCGTTGTGGGTCACGTCGCCGATGGCGCCCGGCGAGGAGCCGAACTCGCCCGCCTCGCGGTTCTCCGCGAGGGTCTCCTCGGCGCTGTTCCAGCCGTTGACGTAGCCCTGGTGGTGGGTGTCGTGATGCCAGTTGAGCACCTGCTCGCTGATGGACGGTTCGAGCGCGTCGTAGTCGTACGGAAGCGGCGGGAGTTCGTAGTCGCTCATTGTGAATTCACCACGAGTGACTGGGGAGCGGTTCATGTTAAGCTTTGCTGAAACGAATGATAAACAATGGCACACCGCCCGGGTTCGTCCCGCCGCCCGCGGTCGGCTTCCGCGATGGTCACCCACTTACGTCGCCGGCGCTGAAAGCCGGTAATGTCGTGGCGCGGCGTCTCGCTGGTGACGGGGTGGCAGCTAACGGCGAGTCTCTGTTTCTACACCATCTTCGCCGCGACGGCGTTCGTCCGCTCGACGTTCGGCGTCTCCCGGGCGCTCACGGGCCTCGCGGTCACGGCGGTGATGCTCGGGTACACCGCCTTGCTGTTCGGCACCGGTGCCGCCGCCGACGCGTTCGGCGAGCGCCCGCTGATGGTGTATGGCCTGCTCGCGCTCGCGGCCGGGATGGTGCTTGTGGGGTTCGCGCCGACGTTCCCGGTGCTGCTGGCGGCGCTGGTTTTCGTCGGCCTCGCCTACGCCACGGCGATGCCGGCCACCAACCGCGCGGCGGTCGTCGTCGCCCCCGAGGGGCGCGAGGCGCTGGCGATGAACGTCAAACAGGTCGGCGTCACCGCCGGGAGCGCCATCGCCGCGCTGCTGATAACCGGTATCGGCGCCACCCGCCTGGGCTGGCAAGCCGGCTTCTTCGTCGCGGGAGCGATTGCGGT
>JBDGQC010000018.1:0-2540 GCA_042219375.1 Halolamina sp.
CCTCCTCGACCGGACGAGCGCGACGGTGACAGCCGCCGCGGTCGCTGGTCGCGTAGGCCAACGCCATCCCCGCGGCGCCCCGCGGGTCGTAGCCCGGCAGGGACATCGCCTTCACCGTCGGCACGAGTTCCTCGCCGGAGAGCGCGTCCTCGCCTCTCTCGTGGGCCCCGTCGTCGTGTTCCGTGAATCGGGCTGATGCGGCAGCGACACCCTCGGCGAGCGCGTCAGCCAGGTCGTCGTCCCGTTTCGCGACGCGCTCGACAAGTTCGCGTGCCCCCTCGTCGTCGCCGAACTCCACCGGTTCCTCGACCAGTCCGGCCTCGGCGGCGAGCACCGTCCACGCGACGACGCTCCCGGCCTCGATGACGTCGATGCCGAGGCGGTCACAGGTCGCGCCGAGGGCGGCGACGGCGTCGAAATCGTCGATACCGAGGCCGGCACCGAGGGAAATCGGCGCTGCGCCGCGGGGAACGCTCTTGCCGTCCTCCGTCTGCACGCGGAACCCGCCGGGCACGCGCTCGTCCTCGTGCTCACGGCCGACGGCGGCTTCCCGCGCCGCGGCGATACCGACGCCCTCGCTCCCGTCGAACTGGCCGGCCTGCCAGCCCTCGGTGGCGAGTGCGCCGACCGCGTCGGCGAAATCCACGGATTCGAGCGTGCCGCTAGCGGCCTGCCAGCGTCCGGTCGCGTGGTCGGCGTAGGCGGCGCCCGTCTCCTCGCGCAGTTGCGCGATGGGTTCCGGGATTTCGGGCGGGTCACCACGAACGATGACGGCCTTCAGCCGTTTCGAACCCATGACGGCGCCGACACCGCCCCGGCCGGCGTGGTGCTCGCCGGCGTCCGAGGCAACTGTCGCGTATACGACCTCCTGTTCGCCCGCAGGACCGATACAGGCGACCGAGGCGTCGGGGTACGCGTCGGCGGTTTCGACGGTGTCCTGTCCCCACGTTGTCGCTGGCCGGAGGGTCGCTTCCCCGTCCTCGATGACCAGCGATACCGGTTCCTCGGCGGCGCCCTGGACGATGACGCCGAGACAGTCCGGGAGTGCGCCCGCCAGCGTGGCGGGAAAGCTCCCGCCGGCGTAGGAGTCCAGAAACGCGCCTGTCAATGGGGATTTGGTTACTGCGGCGTATCGCGTTTCCCCTGGGAGGTAGCCCGAGAGGGGCCCGAGTGCGAAACAGAGGCGGTTCGCCGGCCCCAGCGGGTCGGTGCCTGCATCGAGCTCCGCATAGAGGTAGCGTGCGCCGAGGCCCTTCCCGCCGAGATATCGCCGGCGCCAGCGCTCGGGGACCGGTTCCCGACCGACTGACCCCGCCGAGAGGTCCACACGCAGGACTGCGTCCCGTTGCATCTACTCGGTCAACGACGGGGCACAGCAAAAAGGGTTCCTTCGGCGGCCCTGCTCGCTCTCCGTACATACTGACCTCTATCTAAACCCCCTGGACATCAAACCAGTACACCCCTGCCTGCACGGACCGAAACAGGTTCCAGCACCTGCGGCTTTTTACGGGTGCGCATCTTGGTGAGCGGTAGTTCCGTGTTCGAGAGAGTGCCGTGGCTCGCCGTTGGCTCCTTGGCTGCGGGGGCGATTTCGCTCGGGTTCATCCAGTTCCTCTGGGAGTACCGCGACAAGCCCGGCGGCCGCTTTTTCATCGCCACCATCGCCTGCGAGGCGCTCTGGTCGTTCGCCTACGGCGCGGCACTTCTCGTGTTCGACCCGATGCTCCGAATGGCGTTCGAGGTGCCCATCTGGTTCGCCGTCAACTTCATCGGCGTTTTCTTCCTCGCGTTCGCGCTGGAGTACACCGGCCGGGGGAGCCTCCTGCGCTCACGGTGGATGGCCGGCGTGGTCGGGATTCAGACCCTCCACACGCTCATCGTCATCACCAACCCGATACACAACATCGCCTGGAGCAACTACACCATCACGCCGGTCTACGGTGCGGCGACGGTGACCTACACCCACCAGCCCTGGCTGTTCCTCAACGCTACCGGTTTCATCTTCATGATCGGTGCCGCGTCGTTCCTGCTGGTGGATACGGTCATCAGCTACGGGAAACTCTACCGGCTACAGGCGGCCGCCATCGCCGTCTCGCCGGTGTTTCCGGGGCTCCCCTTCCTGCTCTGGCTGATTCAGGTCGGTGGCAGCCCTCCGCTCAACCTGACGCCGCTGGTGTTCCCCATCCACCTCGCGTTCGACATGTACGCCTTCTTCGCCCGGAACATGTTCGAGATGGTGCCGGCGGCGCGGCGGGTCGCCGACCGGGCGGCCGTCGAGGACCTGGGGTCGCCGGTGGTCATCGTGGACGACGGCGGGAAACTCATCCGCCTCAACCCCGCGGCGGGTGACGTTCTCGACGTCGACACCGAGGCCGCGCTGGGCGACCCGCTCGAACGGTATCTCGGGGACGTGGACCCCGGCGCGGACGACCAGACCGTCTCGCTTCGAACCGGCGGCCGCCGCCGGGAGTTCGCCGTCTCCACCTCCTCGCTGTACGACTCCTCGGAAACGCTCGTGGGCAACACCATCGTGCTCCAGG
>JBDGQC010000007.1:0-2518 GCA_042219375.1 Halolamina sp.
GGCGGCGAGAAGTTCCTCGATTTCGGCCTGCTGAAGTCGCTCGACCGGGCGACGCGCCTCCCGCCACAGGACATGTGGTTCGCGGGCGAACCCGTCGTCTACTACTACGGCGGCCACCTGCTGACCGCGGTGCTGGGCGACCTCACCGGGACGGCGCCGCGCTACGCCTACAACCTCTCGCTCGCCGGCTTCTACGCGATGCTGGTGACGGCCGCTTACGGCCTCGCCAGCGCCATCGCCCGGGAACGGGCGGATTCGGGGCGACTCGCCGGCCTGACCGCCGCCTTCTTCGTCGGCGTCGCGAGCAACCTCGTCACCGCCGGGCGTCTCGTCGTCGGCGCGCTCCCGGCGACGCTCCGGGCCGACGTCGCCGGCGCCATCGCGTCCCAGACCCGCTACTCTGCCGGCGAAGTCCTCGAAGGGATGGGCGCGTTCTCGTACTGGACCGCCAGTCGCGTCATCCCCGGCACCATCAACGAGTTCCCGCTGTTCGCGTGGCTGAACGGCGACCTGCACGCCCACATGATGGGGACGCCCTTCCTCCTTCTCGGTGCGGCGCTCGCCTTCGCGCTCTACCGGACGCCGCCGGCCGCCCTCCGCCGCCGCCGGATGCTCGCCTTCGTCGCCGTCCCCGTGCTCGCCGGGTTCCAGGTCGTCGTCGATACGTGGAGCTTTCCCTCGCTTTTCGGCCTGCTCTTCCTGGGCGTCGCGCTCGATTCAGCCGACCCGTGGCCCGTTCTCTCGAAGCGCGTCGCCGCCCGGCGCCGGGACCTGGAGATGAGCCGCGCGACGGCGGAACTGGTCCACCTCGGCGGCGCGCTCGCGGTGACGGGGCTCGCCGGCATCCTCGGCGGCGCGCTCGCGCTTCCCTTCCTCCTCGGCGCCGGCGGCGGGCGCGAGGTGGCGGTTCTCGCGGCTGCCGAGCGGTCCAGCCTCCCCGCCCTCCTGCTGGTCCACGGCGCCTTTCTCGTCACCTTCTACGCCTACCTGTTCGACCGGCTGGCCATCGACCGCACGCTCCCGCTGGCCGTCGGCCTCGGCGCCCTGGGACTGCTCGCGGCGACGGCGAACCTCGCGGTCGCCCTCGTCGTCGGCCCGCTCATCGTCTTCGGGTGGGCGGCCCACCGGACCAACCGCCCGGTCGGCTTCGAGACGGTCCTCGTCGTCGCCGGCGCCGGCCTCGTCGGCGTCGTCGAACTCGTGTACGTGAAGGAGTTGGCCGGGCCGCTCCGGATGAACACCGTGTTCAAGACGTACATGCAGGTGTGGGTGCTGTGGGGGACGGCCGCCGGCGTCGCCCTGCCGGGGTTCGTCCGCTGGGTCGGCGGCGTCTCCGTGCCCGGGACGCGCCAGCGCTGGCTCCGCGCCGGCCTCGCCGTCGCCGTCGTCCTCGCGACGGTTCCCTATGCGGGGCTGGCGCTCTCGACGCACTTCCAGCACAGCCCGGACCCGACGCTCGACGCCACGCGGTTCGTCGAGCGCGACCACCCACGAGAGGCGCCGGCCATCGCCTTCGTCGACGACCTGTCGGGACAGCCCACCCTGCTCTCGGCGCCGGCGACGAGCCGGTATCCCGGCCCCGGCGGCGACGCGCCGGCACCCCCCGGCATGTACAGCTGGGACGCCAGCCCGGCGGCGAGTCTCACCGGCGTCCCCACCGTGGCGGGCTGGCACCACGAGGTCGGCTACCGGGGCCGCGAGCCGTATCTCCAGCGGGTGCGCGACGTGGACGCCGCGTACACCGGCCCGCCCGAGCGCACGGTGGCCGTCCTCGAGGCTTACGGCGTCGACTACGTGTGGGTCGGACCGGCCGAACGAGCGCGCTACGGCAACGTCTCGTTCGACGGCGTCGCGGGACTCACGCCCGTCTTCGAGAACGAGGCGGTGACCATCTACCGGGTCGACCGGGACGAACTCGGCGCTTAGTCGCCGCGCTTTTTCACGACGTCCAGCGCCTCGGCGTCGATGGAGTCGACGTCGAGCCAGTGAGGGACGAACTGCCGTTTTTCGAAGGCTTCGCGCTCGTCGGGCGTGCCGATGGTACACCAGAGCTGAACCTCGTCGGGGCCGTGATAGTCGCCCTGTCGCTGGATGGAGAAACAGACCTGCTCCTCGCCGTCGTACTCGACGACGGCGTCCTTGCGGATACCGGGGTCGCCCCTGACGATGAGCTTCTGCATACGCCGTCGTTCGGACAGTCCGGGCTTAATCGCTTCGATGGCCCGTCGGGGACATTACGTTGGGACTGGCGTTTTGCGTCTCCGCCCCCAACTGTGAGACATGCTCCCACCCATCGCGGACAACTTCGTCGCCGGCGAACGGATGGACGGGGCCATCACACGAGCGCGCGAACTCGACGACGCGGGCATCGCCGCCATCGTCAATCACCTGGGTGAGCATTACGACACGCGCGAGGCTGCCGCCGAAGACGCCGAGGAGTACCTGACGCTCGTCGACCGCCTCGCCGACGTCTCCGCGACGGCGACCATCTCGGTCAAGCCCTCCCAACTCGGCCTCG
>JBDGQC010000035.1:0-2471 GCA_042219375.1 Halolamina sp.
GGTCATCGTCATGATGTTCGTCAGAACCGCCGAAAAGCGCTGTGGCCGGTAGAAATTCGGTCCGGCCCGCGTCGAGGTCAGTTGTTCGAGGTGAGCATCGCAGGTTAGCTTTCCCCGTCGCGCTCCCGGACGACAAGCACGGGCGCGACGGCGCCGCCAGCGATACGTTCGCTCGGTTCCCCGAACAGCGAGGTGAGTAGTGACGGGTCGCCCTCGCCTGTCACGATGATATCGAACTCGCCGGAGCGGTCGACAATCGCCCGAACCGGCGAATCGACGACCGCCGTCTCGGTGGCTATCTGGTCGGCGGGCAGTCCCCGCCCAATGAGGGTCTCGCGGGCCTCAGCGACGACCGCGTCCGGGTCGTACTCCGCATCGCTTGTAGCGAGTCCCCAGAGGGTGGCCGTACCGGCCCGTCCCCCAAGCAGCGTGGCGACGAGGTCGGCGAGTCGGTTCACGTCGATGGCGCCGCGGAGCGGAACCAGGACGTCTTCGATAACGCCGGAAGGGTTCGGCAGGAGCAAGGCCGTCGCGTCGATTTCCGCGGCTACCCGTTCGACCGTCTGGTCCCGGTCGTGGGTGAACGCGACCCGGGTTTCGACCTCACGGCCGGCGTCACGGAAGACGGCCGCGATGTCCTCGATGGCTTCCTGTGCCCGGTCTTCGAACTGCATGCTCGCCTGTTCTGTCGGCGTCTGCTCGGGAAGGACGTGGTAGCCGAGCAGGACGACCTGTGCGGGCGCGAGGAACTCGACAAGCGACTCGGAAATCGAGTCGCCCTCCAGTACTTCGACGGGGATGAGAACCCGGGGCGGTTCGCGGATGTTGAGTGACTCGTCGGACATGATTTCCTCCGCCGGTGGCGCAGTTGGTTCGTTGTCGGACATCTACAGCACTCCCTTGAGTTGCACGTCACTCGCGTAGTACTTGTACCACCCGGCGCTGACGACCATGATGGCGACACCAATAATCTGGGAAGCCGGCTGCATGAACGCGATAAGGCCGAAACTCGCCACGGCACCGACGCCGGCCACCAGTTGATACGCCGGGACCCGGAAATCGGGGTCGTACAATTCGGGTTCGTCACGGCGTATCGCGATGAGCGCCACGCACATCAGGCCGTACATCACGAGATGGAGGAAGGAGGCGACTTCTGCCAGCACTTCCACCTCCCCGAGCGCGATGAGTACCAGGACGGGACCGCCGGCCATCGCCAGCGCGACGTGGGGCGTGCCGTACTTCAGGTTCATCCGCCCGGCGAACTTCGGCAGGATGGCGTCCCGGCTCACGGCGAACACCGCCCGCGAGGTCGAGAGTATCGAGGCGTTCGCGCTCGAAACCGTCGCGAGCAGTCCGGCGACCAGAATGGCCAGCGCCCCGAGGTTTCCGAAGAACGCCCGGGCCACCTCGACGATGGCCGTCTCGCCGAAAGCGGAGAGCCGTGCGCTGCCGAACGCGCTGGTGGCAACGAAGATCGTCGTGACATAGAGCACGGCGACGATGATCACCGACCCGACCATCGCCATCGGGAGGTTCTTCCCGGGCTGTTTGATGTCACCGGCAACGGTCGCCACCTGGGCGAAGCCGAGGTAGGAGGTGAACACCAGCGCCGCGGTCGTGAACATCGGCACGGGTCCGAAGGGCATGAACGTCTCGGGGGTTTTCGCGGTGCCGAACACGCCGAGCGAGTCGAGGCCGCCGTATCCCAGGAAGATGACGAGAATGGTCAGCAGCAGTCCAACGACGTAGTTCTGAAGCTTCGTGGCGTTCTCCGTCCCGAATAGGTTGAGTGCGGTGAGGAACACGCCGAACACCAGCGCCAACGGGACGACGACAGGAATACCGCCGAGATTCACGCCGGCATCTCTGAGCAGCGCGGCGGCGTAGTTGCCGAAGCCGACGAGATAGAACGCGGTAGCGAACACCAGCCCCAGCCAGATGCTGATGCCGACAACGGCGCCCGGGAGCGCGCCCAACGCCCGCGAGATGAAGTAGTAACCGCCGCCAGATTTCGGCATCGCGGTGGCCAGTTCCGAGGCCGGCAGCGCCACCAGGAGGGCAACGAGCGCGCCGATGGCGAACGAACCGGCGGCGGCCGGGCCCGCACGCCCCGCGGCAAGCCCCGGGAACACGAAAATCCCGGCGCCGATCATCGTTCCGACGCCGATTGCGATGCCGCCGCGGAGGCCGATGGAGCGTTCGAGCTCGGTCCCCTCTTCAGTAACCGTCGTCTCGTCCGCCACTTCGGTCGGGAGTGCGATTTGTTCGGGTGATTCGCCGGCCTTGTTCGTGGGTTCACTACCGGGGTCCGTAGCCATACGTGAGATGAATTGTCAATGGACATTGGCAAGAGCCTGGTGGCCACCGAACCGGTCAGCGTCTCAGGTTCGACTGGAACCCCGTTAACAAGTAGGGGAAGTTACAAGACCACAGCGCGGTATGCTCTCGGACGATAGCCAATGGAACTCGAC
>JBDGQC010000100.1:0-2461 GCA_042219375.1 Halolamina sp.
TCCGTCGCGTGGGACATGCACCCCGACGACTTCGAGTACATCCCGTTCCACACCCCGTTCCCGGGGATGGTGCGGAAGGCCGGCCTGCTGGGCTACCGGCACATGATCCGCGATACCGAAATCGAGGACGGCCTCGCCGACGAAATCGGCCGCCAGCCCCGCGAGGCGGAGTTCGAGGACTGGGACGAGTACGAGGACGCCATCCGCGACTACATGGACGACCTGAAGCGGACCGACACCTACCAGTCGTGGTACGGCGAGACCATCGGGCCGACGCTCTCTATCTCCCGGGAGGTCGGCAACTGGTACACCGGCTCCGTCCACGTGGCCCGTGCGAGCGCGCTCAAACACGCCGCCGAGAACGGTATCGACCTCGCCGGCGAGAAGCTACTGGTCGGCTCCTACGGCTCCGGTGCCCAGGCCGAAATCCACGCCGAGACGGTGCGTGACGGCTGGCTGGAGGAAATCCGGAACCTCAACATCGACGAGCAACTGGACGCCCGCTACGACCTCGGCTTCGAGGAGTACGAGCAGGTTCACAACGTCCACAACCACGAGAAATCCGTGGACGTCGAGGAGTTCACCATCCCCGATGGCGAGTTCGTCTACGCGGGCCAGGGGCGCATGAACGAACGGATGTACGACTACGTCGAGTAGTCGGCGCGACGCCGCGCGGTGTTACTTCCCCGGGCCCGGACGCTCCACGTCGTCCACGGTCGGGTCCGACCCAGGTTTTTCGATGCCGTCCGGTATCGGCGTACTGTCGGGGGGGTCCGAACCATCATCGGTTCGAGCATCCACTCTGAGTTCCCCGTCGTCGACGCAAACGGTCAGCGCTTCGAGCGCCGCCACGTAGGTCTTGTAGTGGTTCCCCTCCTCGTCGTACTGCGTTCGTTCCGAAAGCAGCCCGGCTGACGCCAGGTCGTCGACGTGCCGGTAGACGGTCGGGAGGGAGGCGTCGCAGCGTTCGGCAACCGCATCGGCGGCCCGTGGCTCCTCGCTCGTCAGTTCGAGGATGCGCCTGTTGAGGTCGGCGCCGAGCAGGTCGAGGAGGTCCCCTGCGGGCGGAGCCATTGGCCCTATTTTGTTACCCAAGGGTTCTAAAGGCTATCGCCGCGGTGCCTGACAATAATCCGGGAGCGCGGTCAGCGCGGCAGCGTCACCTCGTCGCCGTCGGCGTATACTGTCGGTTCCCGGAGAATCCCGTCGAGGTGGATGGGGGCCTCCGTTTCCCCGCCGATGGAAGCGTCGTCGCCGATGGCAATGTGGACGGTCCCGGCGGCTTTCTCGTCGAGCAGTACCGACCCGACCAGTTCATCGACACCGACGTTGGTGCCGATGCCGAGTTCCGCGAGGTTGGTCGCCGCGTCGCCCACCTCGGCGGCGGCCTCCTCGACGTCCGACCGGATGGCGTCATCGGAGATGTCGGTGACGTGGCCGTCCTCGACCTCGAAGGTGAGTTCTTCGCCGGCCGGGAGCAGGCCGTGGGGCATCATCGTCCCGTCGACGACGAACGTGCCGTCGGCGTCCGTCGGCGAGACGAACACCTCGCCCGCGGGGAGGTTCGAGAACGTTCCGGCGTCGTGGATGATGCCGGTGTCCTCGTGCCACTCGCGTTCGCCGACGGAGAAGGTGATGTCCGTGCCCGCGGGATTGGTGACGCGAATCTCCCCGGCGTCTTCGACCTGTCGTTTCACCTCGGCGGAGTGCTCGGCAATGGCGTCGTAATCGGCGTCGAGGCCGGCCACCATCACGCGCTCGGTGATACCCGGGAGCGTCGCGCCGCGGGCACCCGCCTCACAGGCCGCGGAGCGAGCCCGGGTGTGCGAGAGGCTTCGCGTCGTCGGTGCGAGGAACGTATCGGCCGCCTTCATCGCCGCGGCGACCGGTTCCGGGGGCTCTTCGCCGTGCTGGTCGCCCGGCTGATACTGGACGAGCGTGGCGTCCTCGGTCACCGGACACGCCACGTCGTAGAGGGCCTCGCCGATGACCCGACGCTCGTCGTCGGTGACGATGGCGATGGACTCCGTCTCCCGGAGGTTCAGACACTGGTGGACGGCCGTCTCTGCCGCGTCCTGCAGGTTGCTCATGGGTCGGGATTCGACGGAAGGCGGAAAGGTCTTGTGACGGCGTTGGAACTCGCTGGAGTTCGTCTGAAACAGGAGCTTCAGTAGGTGACCACTACTGCTTCGAACCCACGAGGGTACGGCTGAAACTACCAGGCGGTCGCGGTGGCCACTTGACCGCGCTTCAACTCCACGCCGGGTCGTTCCCGAAACAGGGCTACATCCGGCAACACCGGCGACGAACCGTCGCCTACTTATCCGTTTGCCCGCCACACCGACCTGTATGACCAAAGTGGGCGTGGTCGGTTACGGCACCATCGGGAAGCGCGTGGCCGACGCGGTCGTCGCACAGCGGGATATGGCGGTCGAAGGCGTCGCCAAAACCTCCCCGAACT
>JBDGQC010000182.1:0-2399 GCA_042219375.1 Halolamina sp.
ATGGGCCCTGGCGGATTTGAACCACCGATCGCCCGGTATCCCACAACGCTGACCGTGTCTTGGGGCACCGCAGACACAGGACAGTTAGCTGATATGAGCCGGGTGCTCTGAGACCAGACTAAGCTAAGGGCCCTTTCGTGAAGCGATAGTCTGGCAAACGGCTTTAGGGTATCGGTTCGGTCACCGTGAAACCGATACTGCCTCCATTTCCAACGCATCCAACAGTTCCTCGGTGCGTTCCACGACGAGGACATCCTCACCAGTTGTTTTGAGATGTTCGACCTTCTCAGCGAAACCAGACGCGTTCGGGTATGTGCCGGCGACATACCCATCAATCTCAACCCAGAACGTCATCGCTTCTGTAGTTTACGTTCCTCACCCCATTGGATAAATAACCACGTATCATCTACGCTCTATTCTGGGGAAGGTGGACGGCACGGTCCGACGAACTGTCTTCTCGCTCGCCGGCTTTCGTTCGACAGGAATCGACGCCGTCGCCAGGGCTCGAACCTGGGACAACCACGTTAACAGCGTGGTGCTCTACCAGCTGAGCTACGACGGCTCAGTTTGTCGTACCCCGGTTTCACACATATGGGTTTCGCTTCCGCGCGGTACGTTTGGACCGACACGGTTTCCCCGCACCCGGAGCAACCCCGGCGTATGACCGACGACGCCCTCGACGCCGTGCTTGCGAGCGTGAGCGAGCGCGTCACCCCGGAGCGGGCCGAGCGCGAGCGCCTGCGCAAGGTCACCGACGAACTGGCTGCGCGGGCCGACGACGCCATCGCGGACCTGCCCGTCGAGGCCGACACCGTACAGGTCGGCTCCAGCGCGCGCTCGACCTGGCTCGCCGGCGACAGGGATATCGACCTATTCGTGCGGTTCCCGCCCGACCTGGAGCGCGAGCGTCTGGAGCAGTACGGCCTCGAAGTCGGCCACGCGGTCCTCCCCGACGGCCACGAGGAGTACGCCGAGCATCCGTACGTCAAGGGCGAGTACGAAGGGTTCGACGTGGACCTCGTCCCGTGTTACGACGTCGGTTCCGCTACCGACATCCGCTCGGCGGTTGACCGCACGCCGTTCCACGACGCCTACCTCCGGGCGCGGTACACCCCCGAACTCGCCGCCGGCGCGCGCCTCTGCAAGCGCTTCGCGAAGGGAGTCGGCGTCTACGGCAGCGACCTGCGGACGGAGGGGTTCTCGGGGTATCTAATCGAACTCCTCGTGCTCGAACACGGCGGCTTCCGCCAGTTGGTCGAGGCCGCCGCCGAATGGCACCCGCCCGTGCGGTTCGACCCGCGAGGGGACGGCGGCCCCGCTGCGGTGCCGCCCGAGGAGGCCGAGGCAGCCGAGTTCGACGACCCGCTGGTGGTCATCGACCCAACCGACCCAGACCGGAACGTCGCGGCCGTGCTCTCGGAAGCCAACCTCGCGCGCTTCCAGCACTACTGCCGGGAGCTACTCGCGGACCCGCGGGAAGAGTTGTTCTTCCCCGAACCGACGGCGTCGATGGCCGCCGACGAGGTGCGCGAGCATCTCGCCCGCCGCGGAAGCCACCCCGTCGCCGTCGTCTTCGACGCTCCGTCCCTCGTTGCGGACCAACTGTTCCCCCAACTCCGGCGCTCCCTGGACGGGGTTCGCGGTGAGTTGGGCCGGCGCGGGTTCGACCCGCTTCGGACAGCGACGTTCGCCGAAGACGCAGGGGCGACCGGCGCGGGGGATGCCGAGGAGTGGGGCCGCGCGGTCCTACTGATTGAGACGAGCGTCACGGAACTCTCCGCCGTGGTGCGCCACCTCGGCCCGCCAGTACACGTTGGCGAGCACGCACACTCGTTCTACGAACGCTACGCCGAGGACGAGTCGGTTTACGGCCCGTTCATCGAGGGCGACCGGTACGTCGTCGAGCGCGAACGCGACCACCGCACGCCCGAAGCCGTCCTGCAGAGCGATGCGCTGTTCGACGTGGCCCTCGGCGCCCACGTCGAAACGGCGCTGGAGTCGGGGTACGAGGTGCTCGTCGGCGAACAGGTGGCCGAGTTGGCGGACGCCTTCGGCGAGGAACTGCGGGAGTATTTCGAGCCCGCAGTCTGAGCGTCGGGGTTAGTGACCGTGCTGGGCCCGAACCTCCTCGACGAGTTCCACCACGTCCTCGTCCGGGTCGCCGTCGTCGAGAACGGGGTCCCGGCCGTCGAACGTTTCGTGGACCACGCCGACGCTCTCTGAAAGCGTGTCGAGGCCGTAGCCGCCTTCGAGGATGAACGCCAGCGCGGCGCCCGTCGAGTCGGCGACCTCCCGGATTGCGTCGGCGAGGAAGGCGTACCCCTCTGTCGAGACCCGCATCCGGGAGATGGGGTCGTGGCGGTGGGCGTCGAACCCGGCGGAGACGAGCACGAGGTCGG
>JBDGQC010000163.1:0-2368 GCA_042219375.1 Halolamina sp.
CTGACGACGACGTGTTCTTCCACATGGAAGACGTGGGCGGCCCCGACCTCGAAGAAGGACAGGAAGTCGAATTCGACATCGAACAGGCCGATAAGGGCCCCCGCGCGACGAACCTCACCCGACTGTAAGTCGGACGATTCGTTAGCGGATTTCTGCGTTTATTACACTCCATAGCGGCGGTGCTCGCGGTTCCACGCATCCCGCCGTCGCTACGTAGCTATTCGTTTCCAAGACTCCCGAGCAGCCGCTCCCCAGCAATACGCAAAAACCGGGAGCGGCAGGGCCGGTAGCCGACTACGGCGTTGGCTCGGCCTGTTCCTCGGCGTCGGCAGACTCGCCGCCGTCCATCGACTGGAGCGCCTCGACCGCCGCGTCGCGGTACTGCGCGGGGTCGAGGTCGTACCGGTCCTCGGCCATCCGGGCGTACTCGTTGCCCTCGTCGTCGAAGGCCGCGACGCGCTCGACCGTGCGCTCGGCCGTCTCGACGACCCAGCGGTCGCGGGTCGCCGCGTCGACGACGGTGATGGATTCGGGCCGGACGGAGACGTTCACGTTGCCGTCGTCGGTCTCGTAGGTCCGGGGTTTGCCGACCACGGCGACGTACGCGGGCGGTTCGAGTTCACGCAGCGTGGACGCCGCTTCCGGCTGGTACTGGCCGGCGTAGACGAAGAACGTCCCGGTGGGGTCGACGATGCGACCCCGCCAGTACTCGTTGTCCTCGCCGATGTCCTCTTTCTCGGTCAGCGTGCCGACGAAGAACACCCGGTTGGCTCGCTCTCCCGTGGGGAGGAGCTGATAGGCGGGTGCCCGCTCGTCGTCTGACTCCTTGAACGTGTGACTGGCGTCGTTGAACTCGGCGGCGAAGACGCGGCGCGCGACTTCGCGCATGGGGGTGTCGTTGGAACTCATCTATATCGACCTCGCTTTGACCAGCACGGCCTCGGGGTCCGCTGGCTCGGTCAGGCGTTCGAACTCGTCGACCAGCACATACCGGCCGAAGACGGGGCCGGTGACCTCGAAGTACTGGCCCATCAGGTCGTCCTGCATTTCCTCGACGACGACTGTGGTGTCGAGGGCGTCCTTGGCCATCTGCTTGGCCTCGTCGAGTTCGATGCCGGTCAGTTCTTCCGTGGTCTCCTTGTCGAAGATGACCTCGTGGACAGCCGTGCCATCGTCCAGCACCGCCTTGATGCGGAGGTCGAACTCGCCGTCGACCTGGCCGTGCTCCGAACAGCGGCCGTTCTGGAGCACGCGGGTACAGTCGTCCTCGGGACACCGCTTGATGAGCCCCGAGCCCGACTGGATATCCACCAGCGCGCCCTCGACCGTCGTGGCGTCGTCGCCGACTTCGATCTCCTCGTCGAGTTCGGTGATGCCGGTCGTCTTGTTGAGCTTCACCGAGTAGCTGCCCTCGTACTCGTCGGTGACGACGTTCGAGAGGGCGTAGCTCTGCCCCTCCTCGAGTTCGGGGAGGTCCGAGGTGTCGAAGGCGACGAACTTCATCGTCCCGCTCTCGTCGCCCACCAGGCCCACCTGCGCGATGGACTCGTGACCGGGCTCCCAGAGGTCGGCGACCTTCACTCGCAGGTCGACCCACTGTTCGTCCTCGTCAATCTCGCCCAGTAGTGTTTCCTCGCTGTCGCCGCTGCCGAGTTCGTCGCGCTCCATGCCCGCCTCGTCGAGGTAGTGGCTGACGACGCTCCGGCGCGCCTCCTCGATGGGCACGCGGTACTCCCCGACGAGGGTCTGGAGGCGCTCCTCGACGTCCGCCTGGTCGACGTCTAACTGGTCCGAGAACTGTTCGGCTATTTCCGCTGCGTGTGTCTTCAAGTCGCTCATGGGTTGTCTGCCTCCGCCTGTGTTTCATTGGGAGGCATGGAACGGTTGGTTCCCGCCACTATTTAAAATTCCGCTACCACGGTGGAACTGAAACCGGGAGAGAACGGCGTTACGTCCGCGTATACCGGAACGTTCGCCAGCCGAGGGGGCCGCTACGTGTGCCGACGGCCCTTTGAGCCCCGACCCACACCTACCGGTATGGACGACCGGCTCGAACGGTTCATACGGACGAAACTACGGGGTGCGGGCCGGCAGTTCGAGGAGGTGCGGTCGGCCTACCGCGAAGGGCGCGCCGCCGGGTTCGACCTCCCGACCGACGAGGAAGGGCGGGCGAAACTCGTCTGTCGCCGCCACGCCGAGCGCCGCGCGGTCGCCGTCGATAGCGAGGGGCAACCGTCGTGTTTCGACGCCGACCACCCCGACTGCCGGGGCTGTGCGGAGGATATCCGCGAGGGCGTCGTGGAGACGTGGTAACCATGAAGACTGTCGCCCTCGTGCTCGCGGGCGGTATCGGCTCGCGGCTCTACCC
>JBDGQC010000107.1:0-2365 GCA_042219375.1 Halolamina sp.
CTCGCCGACCAGTTCAACCACATCGACGGCGGCGAGGAGGAGCGCCAGGAGGTCGTCGACGGCGGTCCCGCCATCATCCTCTCGACCTCCGGGATGGTTACCGGCGGCCCCATCATGTCCTGGCTGCGCCACCTCGGTAGTGACCCGGACTCACAGCTCACTTTCGTCGGCTACCAGGCCCAGGGAACGCTCGGCCGGCGGATTCAGAACGGCTGGGACGAGATTCCGATTTCGGACAGCGGCACGGACCGCTCGGGGCGTGAGTCGACGCTCAGCCTGGAGATGGGCGTCCAGACCGTCGATGGCTTCTCCGGTCACGCCGACCGGGAGGGACTGATGAACTTCGTTCGGGACATGAGCCCCCGCCCGGAGAAGGTGCTCTGTGTCCACGGCGACGAGAGTTCCGTTCAGGACTTCTCCTCGGCGCTCTACCACGAGTTCAACATGCGCACGTTCGCGCCGAAGAACCTGGAGACGTTCCGGTTCAAGTAACGGCGGCCACGTCGGTCCGGGTGGCGCCTGCTGGCTGTGTTCGTCCCGCGACTGTTCCTGACCTGATGGATACCTGAAAACACTTACCGGGCAACGCCGAAGGCCCGGATATGGTCCCCCAACGCGACTGCTCCAGACGTGAGGCCGTCGCCGGCGCTGCCGCCGTCCTCGCGGCGTTCGCTGGCTGTGCCGGCGACGGCGCGACGCCGACGGAGTCCCCGACTGACGTTCACACCACAACAGAAACACACAGCGCAAGCCCGACAGAGACGGATACGCCGACGCCGACTGGAACTCTCTCGATAGAGCCGATTCCGCCCCGCGAGGCCGACGGAACGCTGACGGTCTACCCGTCGATGCTCCGCAGTTGGCTTCGAGAGGTGGCGACCGAGGGGAAGACCATCCGCGCCCACGCGGAAACGCCGAGTTACGACCCCGAACCACCGCTTCCCGCGTTCGGGCAGGTCGAGTTCGACGACCGACTGGGCGATCTCTCCGGCGTCTACACCCTCGACGCCGAGGGTGATACCCGGTACAAGCTTCTGGGCGGCGCCGACGAGGTTTCGCCGCCGGACGACGCCGAGGTGACGCCGGTTTCCTCGCTTTCCGAGACGCGCCGGGAGTTCGCCCTCGCGGCTATCGGGCAGTCGAGTGACGGTGACGCGCGCGTGTACCCGGAGACTGAACTCGGCTCGTGGGTGCGCCACGAGTTCTTCGGCGGTTACTTCTCCCACGACGGGACGACCTACCGCGGGAAGGAGGCACAACAGACCGACGCCGAGTTCTTCGCCACCGAGGTCTGGTACGTACTCTCCGCGTCCCGAGCCGGTGCCGACACCGCGCCGGTATCATTCCGTCTCGACACGATAGACAATGAGGTCCGACGGGTGATGACGGAACTCCGAGAGCAACGGGACGCCCCGCGGTCGGCGGAAACGAGCGTCGAGGGCGAGACTGCCGGTGTCGTTCGTGCCTTCGCCGAGGAGCACTCCCTGATTCTGACCCACGACGCCGTCTACCGGGTGAGTTTCGAGGGGTAGCTCAATCCTCGGCGACGACGTCCGCGGGGTCGATCACCTCGCCGCTGAGTTCATCCACGCCCACCTGGTCGCAGTATTCCACGAGCGGACAGGCTTCCGGGCCGTCGAGGCAGGCGGGCTTGCGCGCCGAGCAGTACTCCCGGCCGAACTGAATCATCGCCGTGTGTCCGAAGCCGCATTTCTCGGGCGGGACAGCCGTCTCGATGGCTTCTCGGACCTCCTCGTGGTCCGCCTCCGGCGGGGCGATACCCATCCGGCGGGCGATGCGGTGGACGTGCGTATCGACGGGAAAGACGCCCGTCCGGCCGCCGGAGAACAGGAGCACGCAGTCGGCGGTTTTCGGACCGACGCCTTTCATCCTCAGTAGCGTCTCCCGTACCGCGCCGAGGTCGTGGGATTTGACGAACTCGTCGAACCCTTCCGCGCCGCCGTACTCCTCCACCACGCGGTCGGCGAGGCGGATGATTGTCGCCGATTTCTGGTTGTAGAGCCCGGCGGAGGCGATAGTTTCGGCGAGTTCCTCCTGCTCGGCGTTCGCGAGTGAAACGGCGAGGTCATCGCCGCCGGCTTCTGTGCCACCGTACCGGGCCATCAGGCTGTCGTATGCCGGTTGGCTGGCCTTGTCGCTCGTGTTCTGACTCAGGATGGTGCGGACCAGACATTCGAAGGCGTCCTGCCCGCCGTAGGCCTTCTGCCAGTACATCTCGCCGAGTTCGTCGACCACGGCTTCGGCGCGGGTGGCCGGCTCGTCAGTCCCTGCTTCCGTGGGATGGCCGGTCCGTTCGCCGCCGCCGCGCGGGCCGCCGCTGATGTTCTCGACCGGTTCCTCCGGC
>JBDGQC010000143.1:0-2334 GCA_042219375.1 Halolamina sp.
CACGGTAGACGGTGCGTACAGACGGGACTTAACTTTCGCGATGCGGAACGAGCGGCGCGTTCCGGGTGACCACGGCCCGAACGGAACTGTCCAACCGCTGAACTGTCATCGACGCGTGGCGCTCGCAATCCGATTCGCCGCTCCTCGAGGGTCTGTCCGGCGACCCACACATATCTATTCATAAATATAGTATATGAATTTAAGCCCCCGTCCCACGAACCGGTTCGTTGAGGCGGCGCAGCACGAAAGCGGACCTCGTCCCATCGTCGGGGCGGTTCGAGGCGACTGCGACGTCACGCTCAAACATGAAATTACGAAACCTGCTTACCGGCGAGGAAGCGGTGTCACCGGTTATCGGTGTCATTCTGATGGTCGCGATTACGGTCATCCTCTCGGCGGTCACCGGCACGTTCGTGCTGGGACTCGGGAACAAGATGACGGATAGGCCCCCGCAGTCGACGTTCGACTTCGACTACTCCCCGGGCCCGCCTGACGAACTCGTCGTCGCGCACAAGGGCGGAGAAGAGGTCAGCGGCTCCCAGCTTTCGGTGAAGGTTTCGGGTGCCGCTGGGAGCGGGAGCCCCGATGGGACCTACACCTGGAACGGCGGGACGCTGAACGGCGCAACCACCGTCACGTCCGGGTCGTCGGTCACTCTCTCGGAGAGTACTGTCGGTGACGGCGCCAACGCAGACCTCGACCTCAGCGGCGCCACGGTGCGGGTCATCTGGACGTCCGACGTGGGCGATAGCTCCGCCGTCCTCGGTGAGTGGAGCGGCCCCGGTGCGTAACGCCCGCTGGCGACTTCCGTTTGCTCGGGGGACAGACCCGCCGCCACGGTGAGCGACCGAAAACGCCACCGTCATCGGCATTAGCGTCCGCTTTCCACCGTTTTTCACAGATTCAGCGATGAAACAAATATTTATTGACCACCCTTTCGAACCGCCAACAGAAACGACAGCAGGCCGGTCCAGGCGCAGTCGTTGGGGCGACGCGGACGCGCCGGACCGGCGACTCTGTGGCAGGGAGAAAGATGCAACTCAGGAAACTCTACGCGGAAGAAGGGGCAGTCTCGCCGGTCGTCGGTATCATACTGATGGTCGCGATAACCGCCATGCTCGCGGCGGTCATCGGCACGTTCGTCGTCGGGTTCGACAGCAACCTCCAGGACGCGCCACAGGTGACCATCGACTTCGAGTTCGACGACGGCAGCGGGGGCACGGACGACGCCCTCGACGTCGAACACGGCGGCGGGTCGGTCGTCCAGGCGACGCGGGTGACCGTCGCCGCCAGCGAAGCCGTCCAGTACAGGTCGGGCGGGTCCTACACGACGGCGTCGGACGGCCGCGTTCCGTGGCCGGAGTTCGACGGGACGACCACCGAAATCACGCCGGGGGACGCCGTCACCGTCTACGCCGCGTCGGGCGACAACCTCAACGACGCGACGGTCAAGGTCGTCTGGGACAACGGCGAGACCGGGTCGGAGTCGAACACGGCGGTACTCGGGGAGTGGAGCAGGTAGCACTGCACTTATCCCCGCGCTCCCGTAGCAACCGGTATGGACGTCTCGCGGGCATCGGTCTGGGCCGCTGTCGTGGTCGTCGTCGGGGTCACGCTCGCGTCGGGGCCGCTCATCGGCGCCGTGCAGTTCACCGCGGCGAGCGAAGCCGACGCGCCGCCCGGAAGCGGCCACGCCCGCGCGACTGTTCTCTCGACGCCCGACAGCGCCACGCTCGAAAAGGGGGAGTACGGCTCCGGGTCGTACTACCTCCGCATCCCCGACGCGGTGGTACGGCTGGCGGACGTCTCCGGCCAGCCGCTCCTGAGCTACCAGCTCTACATCCGCGAACTCGGCTACTCGCGGGCCACGACACACTTCCTCTCGCCGAGCAACGAGGGGCGGATGGAGGTCTCGCTCTCCTCCGACGCCTTCGCGCCCGAGGAGATAAAGGAAGAACGCTACCGGGGGGAACTCATCCTGCGGCTCCGCGACGACGGGGGGGAGCGAACGCTGGTGGAGAAGAACGTGACCGTGGCCGTTCGAGGGTAGGTAATCGAGGCCGTTCCGTGAGCTTTTACCGGCGCGTCCCGCTATCGACAGCATGGACCAGTTGCAGGAGTCCCTTCGGAACGCGCCGATAATCGAGAAGGAGGGCTACCAGTACTTCGTCCACCCGATCAGTGACGGCGTTCCGATGCTGAAACCCGGTCTCCTCCGGGAGATAGTCATCAAGATAATCCGCAAGGCGAACCTGGAGGACGTCGACAAGATCGTCACTCCGGCGGCGATGGGCATCCACATCTCCACCGCCGTGTCGCTGATGACCGACATCC
>JBDGQC010000008.1:0-2274 GCA_042219375.1 Halolamina sp.
CCCTGAAGACTACCTCGGGGGTGACGAGCGGGGCCTAACCGCCCGACCTAGTCCAGTTCACCGTAGCGGGCTCCCACTTAAGGGCCTTTCGGGACGCCCATTACCACACCCGGCTGGCCTTGCTCGAACCGCTCACAGGACCGCACGCGCCTGTACCCCTGCAGCGGCGGTCAACCCGATGGTAGCCGCGAGCACGGCCCACCGGTGGTCGGCTATCCATGCGTACTCCGCCGGGAAACTGAACAGCACCGTGGCGTCGAGACTGAGTATCCACACGACAGCGAGGAGCAGGGTACCGACCGCGAGCACGAGGGCGGCACCGGAGAGCAGCAGTTCGTCCGTGTGCGGTTGGCTGACCGAGAGAAAGACGACGGTGGCCACCAGCGCGAGCAGGCCCACGGCTGTCAGCCCGAACGGGCCGGCGGCGTAGTAGGCAGTCAAGGTCTGCCCCGCGCCGCTGACGACCACCAGGGGGGCGAAGACGACGACGGCGAGCAGCCCCGCGAACGCGGCAGTCACCGTTGAAAGCCGAGATGGGTTCTCGAGCTCCATGGCCGACCATGCTCCCGGGTGGGGGATAAATCGTACGCGTCCGGCCAGACGACGGGAAAGGAAACGCGTAAGCCCCATGCGCCCACGGAGCAGATATGGAACGAGTCGCAATCGTCGGTGCGTCGATGACCCCCTTCGGCGACCGTGAAGGGGAGTGGCTCCGCGACCTGCTCGCGGAGGCCGGAGCGGACTGTCTCGACGACGCCGGCGTTGACGCCGACCGTATCGACCACCTCTACGTCTCGAACATGGCTAGCGGTGAACTTGAGGGCCAGACCGGTGCCCCGAACATGCTGGCTCACGACCTCGCCGCGCAGCCGGCCTACACGGCGCGTATCGACCAGACCAGTAGCTCCGGGGGCGCCGGCATCTACGCCGCCTGGCAGTCGGTCGCCTCCGGCGCGAGCGAGACGACGCTGCTCGTCGGCGGCGAGAAGATGACCCACCGCACGACGGGCGAGGCGACGGACATCATCGCGTCGCTTACGCATCCTGTCGAGTACAAACACGGCGTCACGCTCCCCTCGTTCGCCGGCCTCACCGCGCGGCGGTACCTCTCGGAGTACGACGCGCCCCGGGAGAGCCTCGGGAAGGTGGCGGTGAAGAACCATAAGAACGGCGTGGACAACCCCAAGGCACAGTTCCGCAAGGAGGTGGACCTCGATACTGTCCTCGACTCACCCATCGTCGCCGACCCGCTCCGGCTCTATGACTTCTGTCCAATCACCGACGGCTCCGCGGCGTTGCTGTTCTGCCCCGAATCGGTCGCCCGCGAGATGACCGACGAGTACGTCGTCGTCTCCGGCGTCGCGGGCGCGACGGACACCCACGTCGTTCACGAGCGCCCGGACCCGACGACGATGCGCGGCGTCGTCGAGTCCAGCGAGCAGGCCTACGAGATGGCCGGCCGCTCGCCCGGCGACGTGGACGTGGCCGAACTCCACGACATGTTCACGATTCTGGAGTTCCTCCAGTTCGAGGACCTCGGCTTCGCCGAAAAAGGTGAGGGCTGGAAAGCCATCGAGGAGGGGCGCACGGAGCGGGACGGCGCCCTGCCTATCAACACCTCGGGCGGCCTCAAGTCCAAAGGCCATCCCCTGGGGGCCTCGGGCGTGGCGCAGGCGGTCGAACTGGTCGAACAGCTACTCGGCGAGGCCGGCGCCAGACAGCTTGCGGACCCGGAAATCGGGCTCGCCTGCAACGTCGGCGGCTTCGGCAACTGCGTGACCACCACGATTCTCGAAACCCCGGAGGCAGGACAATGAGCGACCAGAACTCGGTGGACGGAACTGAGCCGGAGATGGCCGCGTATCGGTACCCGGACGGCAGCCTCACTTATCCTGGCCACCCCCGCGGCCCGGGCGGGCAGGAGCCGGTGGATACGGTCGACCTGAGCGAGCACACCGCCGAAGTCATTACCTGGACGACCTCGACGGCGACGCCGCCCGGGGTTCGCCAGCCCAACCACATCGCCATCGTGGAGTTCGACGTGGACGGCGAACCGGTCCGCGCGCTCGGGCAGTTGGCGGACGCGAACGTCGAAATCGGTGACGAGGTGGAGCCGTACTACGTCGACGAGCTACGGGACCCCGACGCGGGGATTCGTGAACCCGAGAGCCAGGACTGGGACGGCTACCGGTTCCGGCCCGTCGAGTAACTACGCGTCGGTATCGGCGTCGTCTTCCGCGTCAGTCTCGTCAGCGTTGCCCGCTTCGTTCCTCG
>JBDGQC010000125.1:0-2220 GCA_042219375.1 Halolamina sp.
CCCACCGCGAAGTTGGATTTCACCTCCGACACCTCGATTTTCACCCGCTCGCCCACCTCGGCGCCGGGGACGATGATGACGTAGCCACGCTCGACCCGGGCGATGCCGTCGCCCTGCTTGCCGATGTCCTCCACCTCGACGTAGCGGACCTCGCCGGGTTCGACCGGTGGCTGTGGCTCGTCGCCGGCCGTCGTGGTCGTTTCGCCGCCGTCGTTCCGCTCGGCGGTGGCCCGGTCGCCGTCGATGAGCGCAACCCGGTAGGTTTCCCCGGCGGATAGCGACCCCGTTTCTACCTCGCGTTTCGGCACCTCGACGAGATAGCGGTCGCCTTCTTCGCGCACGGTTGCACTAAACAGACAGAGGAGTTCGTCCGAGATTTCCATACTGAGACTCGACGGGAATTACGCGTCCCTCGTATTATGTGTACCGCTCCCAAGGGGTCCGAACGTTTCGAGACACTCCTCCCGAAACCAGTCGGCACTTCACACTCGGGACTTCGAAACCCGTTGCTACTCCAGCGGGGTGCCGTCCGCCGACTTCGCGCCTTCGGAGTCGTGGACGACTACCTCGCCGGGCCCGGGGGCGACCGGTTCGTAGTTCTCCCTGACGGCGATAGCCTCCTCCAGTTCCCGAACTGCCCGCTCTTTCAGCGCCGCCGCCAGGTTCTCCGCTTCCTCCCGCGAGATATCCCGGCCCAGCCCCTCACACTCGTGGGCGCGGACCATCCCCTCGCTGTCGACGGCCTCGCCCATCGGCTGGGTGGTGCCGCCGAGGGCGACGCTGAAGGGGTAAGTTTCGCAGATGAGCGGCCGGTCGGCGTGGACGGTGCAGGCACCGACGCCGTCTTCCTCCTCGTAGAAGACACAGTCGCCGCAGGCGTCGGTTTCCAGCGCCCATTCGAACGTCTCTCCCTCCAGTCCCTCCTCGCTTTCCTCCAGGCCGTAGGGCATCGGCCGGGCCACGTCGCGCCATTCGGCGTCCTCGCCGTCTGCGGTATCCTTGTCGTCACCCATGGCGTCCTGTAACTCCCGCACTTCGTCGGGGAACACCGTCGCGGTATGGGGTTCGGTTTCCCCCTCTTCGGTCGTTTCGTGGGTACAACAGGCCCCACAGCGGGTGCACTCGAAGCCGATGCGCTCGATGGCGTCCGCGAGCGACGCGACGTCGAGGCTGCGAGCACGGTCGAGTTCGCCCGATAGTGAGGTCACGGCCTGATTCGGGCCGCTCGACCCAAAACACCGTCGGCTCCGCAAGTGATTTCACGGTGTAGCATAGAAAACCCAACGTGTTCGGAGGTGAATCTGTGCTGGTGTGGGCGGGAACGCCCTACATCCTCCCTCCCCTCGTCGCCGCCCTGGTGTCGATTCCCGTCGCAATCGAGGCGCTGCGCAACCGGGAGGAGCCGGCAGCCGAGGCGTTTCTCGCCGTCGTCGTCATGGTGTTCACGTGGTCGGTGTTCTACGCGGTCGAACTCAGCCAGCCGACGGTTGAGGCACAGGTTTTCTGGAGAGAGCTCACACTAATCGTCGGCTCGACGCTCCCGCCGCTCTGGGTCGTGTTCACCTTCAGATACGCGGGGCTCGACGGTTGGCTCTCGACGCCGGTCCTGGGCGTGCTGACGGCGGAACTGCTCGGCTACGCGGTGTTGGTGGTGACCAACAGCCGACACGGCCTCCTCTGGGACGGGGTCGCCGCCGGGTTGGGGCCGGGTCCCGCGCTCTCGTTCACGCCGCTTTACTACGCCCATCTGTTGTACCTCTACGCGCTGGTCGTGGTGGGCATTGCCGCGCTGGCGTGGGTCGCTGCCGACTCCGCGACGGTCTACCGCAAGCAGGCGCTGGTGCTGTTTTTCGCCGGCATGCTCCCGTTTGCGGCCAACGTCGCCTCGAAACTCGGGCTCTCGCCGCTCCCCGGCGTCGACCTCACGACGTTCGGCTTCGGGCTGGCGGTCGCCGTCATCGCGCTGGCGATGTTCCGGTTCGACCTGCTCGATGTCGCCCACGTCGCCCAGCGCCACTGGATGAACCAACTCAACGACGGGTTCGTCGTCATCGGTCTCGACGGCCGGGTCGTCGAGTCCAACAGCATCGCCCGGGAGGCGCTCTCGCCACCCCCGACGAACGGCGAGCCGATTACGGTACCGCTCTCGGGCGACCAACCCGTGACGGTCGCAGGCGACACCATCGAGGCGACGGTCGACGGAACCCATCGGTTCTACGA
>JBDGQC010000086.1:0-2148 GCA_042219375.1 Halolamina sp.
GCCGGCCCGCGGGACAAACTGGTCACGCTCGTGCGCCCGACCGAGCGCGCGGACCGGGACATCCCCGAAACCGACCTGGAAGGCCTCGCCTACCTCGGCGGCTCCTCGCTCGGCGACCTGCTCGATGCGGAGTTCGAGGCGACCGAGGCGAGCCTGGCCGCCGCGGACTGTCCGAACGTCCGGGTGGAAATCGACCGCGTGAACGAGCACGGGCTCGGCGAACTCCTGTTCGGCATGGAGGCGGCCTGTATCTGCTACGGCGAACTCGCGGGGTGTTCGACGTTCACCCAACCCGCCGTCGAGTGGGGCAAACGGGCCGCTCGCGGGCTTCTGGGTGGTGGAGCGTTCGAGGAGGCCGAAGCGGTTCGCGGGAAGGATCGGCTGGTCGTGGAGTAACGACCGTTACGGCTTTCCCCGCCGGTCGGCTTCCGTCCGTATGAGCCAGCCGTCGGCGGCCCCGGAGTCGCGGTTCCTGACCACGGTGCAGGCGCTCGTACTGTTCGTCGGCGGCCTCGTTGCCGCCGGGTTCGGCGTGAGCGCCTGGCAAGGACTGGCGGCGCCGCTCGGCGTCGCCGACGGCACGACTGCGTTCCAACTGGGGCGGACGGTGTTCCAGTTCGCGGGTTTCGTCGCGCCGGTGCTGCTGTTTGTCGCCGCCGCGGGCGACCGGTCGCTGCTGCCTGTCAGGATACCGGACCGGCGCGAGGCGGGAGTCATCGCCGCGGGAGTCGTCGCGCTCTACGCGCTCCAGTACGGGTTGCTCGCGCTGCTCGGGGCCGTCGGCGTCGAGCCTGTGCAGAACGAGGCGATTAACCCGGAGCGCTACCAGCCGGTGTATTTCCTCTGGATGACGCTGCTTTCGGTTCTCGTCGTCGGCCCCGCCGAGGAGCTGCTGTTCCGCGGGGCCGTACAGGGATTGCTCAAGCGCGCGTGGGGCGCGCGGCCGGCGATAGTCGGCGCGAGCGGGCTGTTCGGCGCACTTCATTTCTCTGTCGGCGCGGGACCACTATCGGGCGTGCTCGCCTACGTGGCTATCGCGTTCACGCTCGGCATGGTGCTGGGTGTGGTTTACGAGTGGACCGGGAACATCGTCGTGCCTACGCTTGCTCACGGACTGTTCAACGCCCTGGCGTTCGGGATGCAGTATTTCTCTGTGGCGGGGTGAGGGAAGTGAGAGCGGGCCCCCGAGTCGAGCGAACAGGGGCTTTCACGGTATTGTTGGGCCGCTATCGAACGCCGATTTATCTCCAAACCGGTCCAATGGAGCCACCTCTACCTCCACACGTCGCTCCCGAAAACCAAGCGCGCTACAACACCGGTAATCACCCGACTAAGCGGGGTTCTTCCGCGTCAAATCGCTCCCACAGATCGGACACCGCTCGCGGTCCTCGTCGAACTCCCGGCCACAGCCGACACACTGGAACGTCCAGCTCCGTTCCTCCTCGATGCCTTCGCGAGCGATAACCTGTACGTCGACGCCCAGTTTTTCGGCGACGTTCTGCATCGCGTAGTCGTCGGTCACCAGCGTGGCGTCCAGTTCGAACGCCGCCGCCAGCAACCGCGTGTCCGTATCCGACAGTTCGCCCGCGTCACCGGTCTCGCCGGCGGCACGACGCACCCGATTGACCGTCTCCTCGGCGGGCAGGTGAATCTCCATGCCGGCGCCCTCCATCGCGTCGAAGCGGTAGGCGTGCTCGTCCTCCAGTTCCTCCTGGACGAGCGGGATGGAAACCGCGTCGGCATCGCTGTGGTACTCGTGGATGAACGCGGACGTGTCGAGGACCTCCATCTACCGGCGGACGACGATGTAGTCTTTCACAGCCTGTACCCGGGAGACGGGAACCCGGAAGCGGCCGCCCTCGTCGCGCTCGAAGTTGACCTGCCCGCGGGGGGTGTCCTCGCTGGGCGAGACAAGCAGGTCGTGTAGCTCGCCCGTCTTGAGGTCCATCGTGATGTTGTACAGCATCCCTAACTCGGTGCCGTCGGAGCCCATGACTGCCTTCCCCGAGAGGTTCTCGGCGAGTATGTCGGCCATGCCTCCTAAAAGAGGGTGCTACGTGTTAAACGCCACGGGCTTCCGAGGTTTCGCGGGAAAACCCGACCGCGGCGCGTGACCTGCCGCAGCCTCCGTGCTGCGGCGTCGGAGCG
>JBDGQC010000070.1:0-2095 GCA_042219375.1 Halolamina sp.
CGGGCGCCGAGGTTCACGAGGAGGGCTGTGGCGAGCCGTTCTACCTCTCGTTCGTGCGCTTCGAGAACGGCGAGGAGGTCGAGCCGGAACCGGAAGGCGAGCGAGTGACCATCGGCGTCGGGCCGAGCGGGCCGCGCGGCCCGGGCGGACCGAGCGGACCGTCAGGGAGCGGGTAACACCGCCCGGCTACAGCCGAGCCAGCAACCGGTTCACCCGCTTCTCGTAGGCCGTGATACCGCGCTCGACCGTCGCCGCCTCGGTGAAATCCAGCGTCGGTTGGAACGCCTCGTTCGACCGGACGCTCCGGCCGCGGCCGAGCATCTCCCGGTACTCGGCTGCTGGGAGGTCGCCCGTCCCGAGCGCCCGCACCGCCGAGAGGGCGCCGACGGACCCGATGCCGTACAGATACGCGTGATAGGGGTCACGGGAGAGGTCCATCTCCTGCCAGCCGGTGCCCGCGTCGTCGCCGAGAGTTAGAGGGGACGCGAACTCAGAACGCACCGTTCGGTGACGGTCGTCGAGCGCGTCCGGGCCAGGGTCCGCGCCGTCGGCGACTGCCCCGTGGAGGTCGTGGACGAATCGGGCACCGCGGGCCGCCCGGTAGAGCGGGAGTTTGTCGAGGAACACCGACTGCGCGTGGAGCGCGTTGGCGCTGTCCAACACGTCCGCGAGGTGGTCGGCGAGCAGCGTCTCGTGGACGAACGACGGGACCTCTCCCGTGTGTTCGGGCACCCCCTGGTCGACGGGATGTTGCCGCTCGCCCGCCAGCACCCGGTTCATCGCGTGGCCGAGTTCGTGGGTGAACAGGTACAGCGCCCGGAGGCTCCCGTCGTAGTTCAGCGCGAGGAACGGGCCGTCCTCGACCGAAGAAATGTGGATGGCCTTCGGGCCACGGCGCTTGTTGGCCGTCTCCCGCACGTCTATCCGTCGCTCGGCCAACAGCCCCGCCAGTCGGTCCACGTACTCGTCGCCGAGCGGCGCAAGCGAGTCGAGAATCAGGGTCGTCGCCTCACCGTAGGGGATTTCCGGCGGCTCACCCGGTGCCAACGGCGCGTGGCGGTCCCACTCCCGCAGGTCGTCGCCGTCGGTGCCCTCACGTCGCGCGTCGAGCAGGTCGTGGTGGGGGCCGAGCCTGTCGGCGATACCGTCGATGACGGTTTCGTACGCCTCCGGCGGGAACGGACCGCCGAGGCTGGCGTCACCCCCGCTGAGACGCATTGCCAGCGCGGAGTCGTAGCCACGCACCTCGGCCAGCCGGCAGTCCGCGCGGACGCGCTCGACGAACGCGGCCGCCATCCCGTGACGGTGGCGCCCGAGGGCGTCCCGGAACCGCTGATGGGTTTCCCGGCGGACCGCCCGGTCGCGGGACCGCAGCAGCGCGGATTTGACCCGCGGGGTCACCGTCCGTTCGCCGTCCGCGGTTTCGACGGTCGGCGCCTCCACGTCCCCGTTCGTAATCGCCCGGGCGATGTCGCTTCCGCTCTCGACGGTCGGCTCCAGGTCAGCGAGCACCGATTCGGTTTCGCGGTCCAGCGCGTGCTCGGCGCCGGACAGGAGCCGGTCGAGATGCGCCTCGTGACGTTCGAGTTCGGGAGTGGAGGCGAGGAGGGCCTGGATGCGCTCGACGCCGGCCGCCCGGAGTTCGGGAACAAGAAACCCGAGCGCCGACTCCATCTCGGCCCGGAGGTCACGGTAACGAGCCATCCGCTCACGGGCCGCCTGGTCGGTGGTGTCCACGTAACTCGTCAGGAACGCATAGAGGTGCAGCGAGCCCAAGCGGCGGACTTTCAGTTCGGCGACGAGGTCCAGTAGTTCCAGGAGCGTCTCGCCGTCCTCGACGGCACGACCCTCGTAGGCTCGCAGGTCGTCGATACGGTCGGCGAACGCGTCAGCGGCGGCCTGCCAGTCCTGGGGTGAATCGAACACGAGCGACGGGTCCCACTTCTCGTCGACGGGTACCTCATCGCGTGACGGGAGCGACATTGCCCGGAGGCTCGGCAGGTGGACGGAAAAACGTTCGCAGGGCCCAGAGCCGTTCAGCCCTTGATGTTACATACCGGGAACGTCCGCGCCACCCTGTCGCCGATGCCCAGCG
>JBDGQC010000076.1:0-2049 GCA_042219375.1 Halolamina sp.
CGCCGGCGTCCACGTCGGCCGCGTAGGTTCGGTCCTGCATGGACGGCGGTTCGCCCGCGCCGTCTTTAAACGCCCCGTTTCCGGGGCGTGCGCCGCGGTTCTCCCGGGTATGCGTTCCGGTCGTGTGTGGGTGGATGACGTGGTTTCGGCTCGGTCGGCGACGGGGCCTCAGTCGGCGTCTTTCGCGCCCTCGACGGTCTCACGGACCGCCTCACAGCCCTGGTCGTGGAGCAGGTCGCCGACGACGACCACGTCGGCGTGGCCGCCCATCTCCCGGGCGCTCTCGTAGTCCCGGACGCCGCCGCCGTAGAACAGGGTCGCGTCGGAAAGCGCGTCGCTCGCGGCGGCGACTGTCTCGGTATCGCCGAACGTGCCGGAGTACTCGACGTAGACGATATCCTGGCCGAACATGCGCTCGGCGACCTGCGCGTAGGCCGCCACGTCGTCGGCGCCCAACTCGCAGTCGGCCTCGGTGTACTCGGCGACGGAGGCCTCGGGGTTGAGCACGATGTACGCCTCCGTGTGGGTGCGCGCCCAGTCGAGATCCTCGTCGATGCGGGCCCACTCCTTGTGGGCGCCGGTGATCCAGAACGGGTCGCCCGCGTTCAGTACCGTGGGAATCAGATAGCCCGAGAGCGCGTCGTGGTCGATGACGACGCCGGGGTTCGACGGCTCCTGATAGATGGGGAGGTCGTGGGTCGCGCAGGCGCTCACCACCCGTTCCATCTTCTCGGCGGTCATGCCGCGCGTGCCGCCGATTTCGAGCGCGTCCGTGCCCGTCGCGGCCACGTCCTCGAACGTCTCGCCCGGCGGTAGCTCCTTGTCGGGGTCCACCTTCAGCACGTGGTCCCACTCCGTCCACGGACCGGTCATGGCTTCTGGATGCTCGGTCCGCGGGTAAAAAGGGTCCGAACCGCCGCGTCGGCTGCCATCGCTCCGAACGGCCCGGATTACTTCTCGATTATCGTCCCGCTGGCACCCACGGCGGCGGTCACGTCGCCGTAGGTGACGTTCTTGAGGTTCTCGTCGGTGGGCGTCTCCGCATACGTCCACGTACCGGGGTCCTCGAACACCACGCCGTCTTCAGCGACCGCCGCACCAGTACCGACGTCGGTGGTGTAGACGCCGTTGAACGCCTTGTCGCCGAGGTCCTCCTCGTCCCACGAACTGCCGTTGTACTCCCGGATTTTCCCATTGCCCCCGACCACCGTCACGTCGTCGCTGCCGTCGCTCTCGATACCGTAGTAGTTCACGCTGGCGTCCTCGATGCCGATTTTCGACCAGTTCTCGCCGTCCTCCGTCGCGAACACCGAGCCGTTGGTGTCACAGAGGTGGCCCTTCCGGTCGTCCCGGAAGTCGATAGCGGGGATAGTCGACCCGCTGCCGGGCGTGGTGTCGTTCCACGTCTCGCCGTTGTCGTGGCTGTAGAGCACGTGGCCCGACTGGTCGGTGATGTAGACGTGCGCCTCGTCGGCGTTCCCGGTGACGGCGAGGCCGTCGAAGTTGCCGGTCTGGTCGTTCGGGCCGGAGTTGTCATCGGTTCCGTCCCCCCCAAGCGGGTCGTGGTCGATGAGCGTCCCGGTCTTCACGTCGTACTCCCCGAGCGCGCCGCTGGCCCCCGAGAACCAGAGCCGACGGCCGTCGTCGGTGGCGTCGGCGGCGAACAGGTCGTTGCCGTTGCCGCTCGGGCCGTCCTCAATTTTGGTGGTCCAGAGCCCGTCGCTGGTCCGCTCCAGTACGCGACCGTTCCCCCCGACAGCGAAGGGGTTGGTCAGCGTATCCTGCACGTCATGGAGCGTCTGGGTAGTGTCGGTTTCCGCCATGTGCCAGCCTGTCGGTACGGCGGCCTGGCCCCTCCCGGTGATGACTGCAATCCCCCCGGCGACTGCGGCGCTCCCGATTCCCATCAGCGTCTCCCGTCGTGTGAGTTGCTGTTCAGTCATCCCATTTGATTCGTACTCGGCAGTTAATGAAATAAGTGGCGGCCAACGTGATACAAGAGTAGTATAATCTGGGATGAATGCCGGGAGGGCGAGGGACTGGTTCGGG
>JBDGQC010000004.1:0-1961 GCA_042219375.1 Halolamina sp.
GAGCGCCGAACGTGCCCGCCGCCGAGCGGAGGAAGCGGTGGTCGTCGGTGTTCTTAAAGTCGAACTGGTAGGTCTGGTGGTCGCAGTACTGCGCGGCGAGTTCGGTCTGGACCTCGTCGAGGTCGAGCACCTCGAACTGAAGCCAGACCATCGTGCCCGTCGTGTCCTGTGTGAGCACTTGGTCGACTTCGATTCCGATTTCCTCGCCGGGTTCGAGTTCGCCCTCGACGAGATGGTCGTCAAGGACTTTCTCCGTGACTGTTTTTCCCATATCGTTCGATAATCTGCTCGGCGGAGATATAAATCCGGCGAGAACCCTTCCCGTCCCCGCCTTCGTCACCGTTATCCCCGCCGGGGCTGTTCTCCTGCGGTATGTTCCGCTCCGGCCGGTTCGTCGCGGAGGGAATCACGCCCGTCCGCGACGGTGCCCTCGATGACGCCGCTATCCAACCCAACGGCGTCGACCTCACTATCGAGAGCGTCTTCGAACAGCGCTCGCCCGGCCGTGTCGGCCGGGAGGGAAAATCAGTCGGCGACCGCGAGGAACGCGACCCGGACGGCGACGACCCCCCGACCTACCATCTCGCGCCCGGCGCGTACGTCGTCCGGTACGGCGAGGTGCTGCGCGTGCCTAAGGGCCACGTCGGCTTCGTGCTCCCGCGCTCGACGCTGCTACGCAACGCCTGTACCCTCGATACCGCGGTCTGGGACGCCGGCTACGAGGGTCGTGGCGAGGGACTGTTGCAGGTCACACACGACATCGAAATCGAACAGGGCGCCCGCATCGGCCAGTTCGTCCTCTCGGCGGCCGACCACGAGGGGACCTACGACGGCAGCTACCAGGGGGAGAACGTCGAATGAGCCGTCACCCCGTAACCGATGAGTGAGCGACCCCCGACCCCGGAGCTCTATCGCGAGGCGTTCGCGGCAGCGACGGGCGCGAACCTCATCACCGATGGGGCGTTCCGGGTCATCGACGCCAACGACGCCTGCCTCGACGTGCTCGACGTGGCGCGCGAGGCGCTGCTGGACGAGACGCCGGAGCACCTGTTCGTCGACCCGGCGGTTTTCGAGGCGGCCACCGACCGGGTCACCGCGGGCGAGGAGTGGAGCCAAGAGTTCGACCTGCTGGCCTGCGACGGTAAGCAGCGACGCGTCGAGGGGACGGCCGAGCCGCTGTACCTCGGCGGTGAGCGCCGTGGCGCGGTGTTCGGCTTCGTCGACGTGACCGAGCGGTACAACCGCCAGGAGAGCCTGCGCGTGCTGAACCGGGTGCTCAGACACAACCTCCGCAACGACGCCAACGTCGTGCTCGGCCACCTGACGACCGCGGCGGAGCGGGCCACCGACGAACGCGTCGAGGATTCCATCGAAACCGCGAAACGGCGGATGGAGGGAAGCCTCGACCGCGCCCGGACCGCCCGGGAGTTCAGCCGCCACCTCACCGCCGACGAGGAGACGACGCTCTACCCGGTCGATTTAGCAGGGGCGCTGGAGCAGGCTATCAACAAACTCGACACCGAAGGGACGGACCTGCGAGTGGACGTTCCGACCGGGCTGCTGATTCGCGCTGACGAGACGGTTACCTCGGCGCTGCGGAACGTGGTCGAGAACGCTATCGAGCACACCGGGCCGGAACCGACAGTCGTCGTCGACGCCGAAACCGACGAGACGACGGTGACGCTCCGAGTTGCCGACGACGGGCCGGGGATTCCGCCGGAGCGCCGCGACCGCGTGCGTGAGCGCGGCGGGACGGCGATACGACACGGCCAGGGTCTGGGCCTCTTTTTCGTGGACCGCCTGCTCGCGGTCTACGGGGGGGAACTGCGTATCGCGGAGAGCGACCTCGGAGGGTGTCTGGTGAAACTGGAGTTCCAGCGGCCGAACGCCGGGGAAATCGTGTTTACTGAGGAGTGAGGTGGGCTGAGAGGACTTGAACCGGAGGAAGACGTGTTCGCTAC
>JBDGQC010000180.1:0-1854 GCA_042219375.1 Halolamina sp.
CCCGTGCCGCCGAGCCTTTGTCCTCGACGCCTCCCCGTGCCGCCGAGCCTCCATCATCCGAACCAACCAGGTTCTCCTCCTCGCCGGGGTCGCTATCGAGGCGGAACGCCTCGTCCTCGATGCGGTCGATGCGGACGTACTTCGCGTCCGGGCGCCGCGCCGCACGCATTCGCGCGTAGAACCGCGAGTCCTCGTCGAGGGTGATGCCCGCGGCCGCGGCCTTCTCCTCCAACTGCTTGAGTTCGACCACGGGGCGGGAGTACTCCACGAAGCCGATATCGCCGTCCGGTGCCGCCGCCTGCGCGGGGTCGGGGTCGGCGGCGGCGTCGAACTCCCGATACTCCGGGGAGAGCAACGAGCGGGTTGGGTCGAACGACACGGCTTCCGCCTCGGACGAGGTGGCGGTCGCGTCGGCGTCCAGCGTGTCGAGAACGGTGTGATAGAGGTCAACCAGTTCGACGGTGTCCTCGCGGCGTTCGGTCCCGAGGTCGGGGTGTTTGACCAGCAGGGGCACGTTGATTATCGGGTCGTAGAGACCGAACTCGTGACCGTAGAGGTCGTGTTCGCCGTGGAGTTCGCCGTGGTCCGCACAGACCACGACCGCGGTGTCGTCCCAGCGGTCGGTGCGCTTGAGCCAGTCGAACAGGCGGGTGAGTTGGCTGTCGATATGGGCGATTTCGGCGTCGTAGAGCCCGCGGATGTCGCTCCACTCCGCGTCGTCGATTGCGCGGGCGCCGGAGTTGTACTCCTTGGAGTTCTGGCAGACCGCCGTGGCGTCCACGCCGGGCGCGAACTCTTCTTTGAACTCCTCGGGCGGGTGGTAGGGCAGGTGAGCGTCCATCAGGTTGATGAACGTGAACCAGTCGTCGTCGGCGCCGTCGATGAACGCCTTCGTGCGGTCGATGACCCGCGGTGTCTTGGAGTCGGCACCCTCGGCCGAACTGAAGTACTCGTGGGCGGTGTTACCGAGGCTCACAAGTTTGTCCGCGACGGACCGCAGCCGCGGGTTGTCGTTGAGGGTCTGCCAGGCTTTGGCCAGCGGTCCCGAGAGGAAGTCCCCGGGCATCACCTCGAAGAAGTTGTCCTGGTCGTCGAAGCCGTCGGTGAGGTGGGTGTAGGGGGTGATCCAGGCGTTCGAGGAGTAACAGGCTGTGTCGTAGTCGGCCGCCGAGAGCGACTGGGCCAGCGTCGTCGCCCCCTCCAGATACGGGTTCTCCTGGTCGGCGCCGTGCTGGGAGGGGTACATCCCCGTGAACATGGAGGCGTGGACCGGGAGCGTCCACGGTGCGGGTGCGACGGCGTTCTCGAAGACGGCGGCTTCCTCGGCGAACGCGTCGAGGCCGGGAGTGGTGTCCCGGTGGTAGCCGTACGGGCCGAGGTGGTCCTTCCGGACGGTGTCCATCACCACGAAGAGGACGTTCGGGGACGAGCCGCTGGACATGCTCGCAGGTAGCGGCGTTCGGGGGGATAAGCTTCCTGTTCTGTGGACGTGCCGCCCGAAACCCGGCGACCGCTGGGGGTAGCCGAAACCTATATACTGTTCCTTTCATAGGTCCAACTACAGACGCGGACAGGACACGACGGGTGGCCGTTCCGGGTACGCAGGACCTCACGGCCACGCCGGGTACCCCGGCAGCTCCTGTCAACCCAATTAGCGTCGGCTTTATGAAACACCCCTGAGTAGATGGTGGTGCATGGCCACTCAACCCTCCGACCCCGACAGCCTTCGGGAAAACTGTGCGGACTGTGGCGGGGAGACGCTCCACGACGTCCGGGTGGAGATCCGGACCGAGAGCCGACAAGAGGAGAACGCCGAGTTCTCCCGTGAGCCCTACCGGGTCGTCGTCTGCAACG
>JBDGQC010000130.1:0-1314 GCA_042219375.1 Halolamina sp.
ACGGTCACGGAGACGCGGTGTCTGCCCTCGGGGGAATGGAGCGTGATTTCGTCGGCGATGGCTTCGCGTGCGCGTTCGCGCCAGTCCTCGACGGCGGCCGCGTAGCGTTCGTGGTGGCGGTCGGTCGTATACTCGGCGTCGGGGTCGGCCCGGAGTTCGTCCTCGATTTCGTCGGGTTCAGGATAGGGCGGTGCGGCTTCGAGGAGTTTCTCCGGGTCGACGTGGACCGGCCGGGGGTCGTCGTACGCGTCGTGTTCCGCGACGTGGAGCCGTGCGCGCATCCGGCCGCTGAAGGGCGGTGTCACCCTGAGCACTGCCGGTTTATCGCTCCGGTCGCGGGCCTCGTAGGCGGAGATGACGTCCGACGCCGTCACCGCGATGGAGTCGATGGCGGTGGGGTCGTCGGCGTCGGCCATCAGGCTTCGCGGGCTTCGAGGAGGCCCTCCAGGGCCGTGGCCACCTCCTGGAACCCCTGGAGCGTGAGGCCGTCGGTGGTGATGAACACCCCCCGGCGCTCGGTGGTCACCCGGAGCAGGTAGCCGTTCTCGAACTTGCGGATGGTGAACTCGTAGTCGCCGAGCTCCGACCCCTGGTAGGCGTCCTGCGTGGCCTGGAACCCGCGCCACTCGTGGCCGATGAACGACGAGAGGTCGGCGTCGCGTGCGAGGCCTTCCCGCAGATAGAGCTGCTCGAAGTCGCTCCGCGTGAAGTAGGTGACCGACCGGAGGCTGTCTCCTGTGGCCGTACGCGCCGTGTCGATTATCTGCTCGGCGTACTCGTCGCCAATGAGGGACATGGTTCATGTACGGTGTCCCATCACCCATAAGTTCGCCGGCTATCTCGGGTCCGGCCTCGAATTTAAGGTGGTTCGCTCGAAGCATACCCCCATGGAGGAAGACGACATCGGCGAACTCGTCTCGTTTCTGACCCCACGACAGACCAACGACGACATCGGCATCTACCAGAACACGACGGCCATCGCTTGTCCGTCCTGTGGCGAGCCGTTCGACTCGCTGGTCGTCTGTCGCGCCGAGTTCAACGAACTCGAACTCTCGAAACCACTCGACATCTGTACGACCGTCCACGAGGGGAACGCGGTGCTGTTCACCCACGAGAAGCCCGAACCCGACGTCGAATCCCGATAAAGAGCGGCGGTGTCAGATACCGTTGAGCAGGTCGTTGCGTGACCCCGAACGGCGGCCCGTTCGGCGCACGTCAGACCGGCCGCGGGTGTCCGCACCGGCGTTCGACAGGTCCTGTTCCTCGCGGCCCGAGACCGGAGCCAGGTCGTCGGCGTCGAGGTGGTCGGCGAAC